>NZ_JAOPXP010000211.1 GCF_025965085.1 Marmoricola sp. | reverse complement strand
GAGGACTTCTTGGCGGCGGGGGTGCGCTGGACGTCGCCGCCCTCGATCTTCGCCTTCACCAGCGTCTCCACCGCACCGCGGTAGTCGTCCTCGAACTCGGAGGGGTCGAAGTCACCCGCCAGGGTGTCGACGAGCATCTTGGCCATCTTCACCTCGGCCGGCTTGGCCTCGCTCGTGTCGACCGACCCGAAGTCGGGACTGCGGATCTCGTCGGGCCACATCATGGTCTGCAGCACGATCACGTCGTCGCGCACACGGAGCACGGCCAGCGAGATCCGGTTGCGCAGGGACACGGTCACCAGGGCCATCCGGTCGGCGGCCTCCAGCGCCTCGCGCAGCAGGGCGTAGGGCTTGGCACCCGACTTCTCCGGCTCGAGGTAGTAGGACTTCTCGAAGAGCATCGGGTCGATCTGCTCGCTCGGCACGAACTTCTCGACGCTGATCTCGCGACTGCTGTTCGCGGGGAGCTGGGCCATGTCCTCGTCGGTGAGGATGACCATCTCGCCGTCTTCGGTCTCGTAGCCCTTGGCGATGTCGGCGTACTCCACCTCGGCGCCGTCGATGCTGCAGACCCGCTGGTACTTGATCCGCCCGCCGTCCTTGGCATGGACCTGACGGAACGAGATGTCCTTGCTCTCCGTGGCGGAGTACAGCTTCACCGGGACGCTGACCAGGCCGAAGGAGACGGCACCTTTCCAGATTGCGCGCATGTGCTCAGGATGCACGCATGCGCGTCTGATGCGCCACCCACCGGTAGGGGCGCCGGCACCACCTGGGCGCAGGCGCCTGCTTGGATGAAGGGGTGCTGCCGATGCTCGCGACCAAGGGGGACCACGTTCCCGGAGCGGGCTGGACCCACGAGGTGAAGTGGGACGGCATGCGTGTCCTGGTGGACCGGAAGGCAACGGGCCTGCGGATCTACTCCCGCAACGAGAACGACGTCACCGTCTCGTTCCCGGAACTGCACGAGATGGCCGACGTCGCGGATGACTTCCTGCTCGACGGCGAGGTCGTGGCGCTGGGCGAGGGCGTGCCCTCGTTCGGGGCGCTGGCCGACCGGATGCACGTGCGCGACGCCACCAGGGCCCGGCGGCTGGTCGAGAAGAACCCCGTGACGCTGATCGCCTTCGACCTCCTCCGTCTCGACGGCGAGGATCTCACCGCGCTGCCGTTGTCCGAACGACGCGAGCGGCTGCTGTCGCTGGGGCTCGACGACGTCTCGTGGCAGGTGCCACCGACGTACGACGACGGGCAGATGCTGCTCGCTGCGGCCGAGCAGCAGGGACTCGAGGGCATCGTCAGCAAGCGGCTCTCCTCCACCTACCGACCCGGGCTGCGCAGCAAGGACTGGCTGAAGTTCCCGATCCGGCCGACCGGGTCCTTCGTCGTGGGCGGTTTCCGTCACGAGACCGACAGCACCCACCGCCTGGGCGCCGTGCTCGTCGGTGAGCCCACCGACCAGGGGCTGCAGTTCCGGGGGCGTGTCGGCAGCGGCATCGCGGGCAAGGCCGGCCGGCTGCTGTCGGAGCTGCTCACGCCCTTGATCGTCGACGAGTCGCCGTTCACCGAGGTGCTGCCGCGGCTGGACCGGGTGGATACCGTGTGGGTCAGCCCGGTCCTGGTCGTGGACGTGCAGTACCTCCGGCTGACCACGGATGGCCGGCTCCGCCAGCCGGCCTACCGGGGCGTCCGCACCGACCTGACGCCCGCCGACCTGCGGACCACCGGCCAGAACGGGGAGAGCTGAGATGCCCGAGAAGCGCACCGAGGTCTCCGTTCAGGTCGACGGCCGGACCCTGACGCTGGTCAACCTGGAGAAGGTGATGTACCCACGCACCGGCACCACCAAGGGTGAGGTCCTCAACTACTACGCCCAGATCGCTCCGGTGATGCTGCCCCACCTGGCCGGCCGGGCTGTGACCCGCATCCGCTGGCCGCACGGGACCGGCGACACGTCGTTCTTCGAGAAGAACGCTCCCAGCGGTACGCCGTCCTGGGTGCGCACCGCCACCGTGCCGACCTCGGGGTCGCGCACCCAGTCCGGGGAGGAGGGGGAGCTGAGGTTCCCGGTCATCGACTCGCTCGCGACGCTCACCTGGCTGGTCAACCTGGCCTCGCTCGAGCTGCACGTGCACCAGTGGACGGTCACGAAGCGCGGGCGCCCCCAGAACCCCAACCGCCTGGTGATCGACCTGGACCCGGGTGAGCCCGCGGGCCTCGGGGAGTGCTCGGAGGTCGCCCTGCTCGTGCGGGACCGGCTCGCCGCCGACGGCCTCGACTCCGTGCCGGTGACGAGCGGCTCCAAGGGCCTGCACCTGTACGCCGGTCTCGACCGCAGCCGCACCCACGAGGAAGTGCGTGACTACGCCAAGCAGATCGCCGAGGAGCTCGAGAAGGAGCACTCGAAGCTGGTGGTCTCCCAGATGACGAAGGCCCGCCGCGGCGGCAAGGTGTTCCTCGACTGGTCGCAGAACACCGGCGCGAAGACCACCATCTCGCCGTACTCCCTGCGCGGTCGGGACCTGCCCACGGTCGCGGCGCCCCGCACGTGGGACGAGGTGGAGGCGGGAGCGGACGACCCGCTGGCGCTGGAGCACGTTCGCTTCGAGGAGGTCCTCGAACGTGTGCAGGACCAGGGCGACCTGTTCAGCCTCCCCGAGTGACCTCCCGCCCGGCTACGGGCCCACCAGGACTCGTACGTCGTCGGACAGCGCCCTCGTCACAGCCGGGGCCGCCTCGAGCCGGATGGTGGACACAACGGCCGATCGCGGGCCAGCGGCCGGCCAATGCGGACGAGCCGGTCGCGACGCCGTTGCCGATCCGGCCCTCGTTCGTTGTCCCGGCAACCACACGGGCCGAGAGCGGTCCGAGGAGGAGCGTGAAGATGACCCCGAGGAAGTCCCCGGAGAAGACCCAGATCACCAGGCGCACGCTGGTGGGTGGCGCCGCGGCAGTCGGCGTGGGTGCCCTGACGACGGGCGTGCCGGACGGCGCAGCCGAGGCCGCGACGGCGGAGGGGAACCTGCCTGCCCGGGTCGACGTGGTGGTGGTGGGCGCAGGCATCTCGGGGCTGGTGGCCGCGAGACAGGTCGCCCGCAGCGGCAGGTCTGTGCTCGTGGTGGAGGCGCGTGACCGGGTCGGCGGGCGTGTGCTCAACCACCGGCTCGGGTCCGGTGCGGTGATCGAGTCCGGCGGTGCGTTCGTCGGCCCGACCCAGGACCACATCATCGCGCTGGCCGACGAGCTGAGGGTCCCGATGTTCGAGGAGTACGTCGACGGCAAGAGCGTCTACAACTCCTCGGGACTGCTCGGCCGTCAGACCTACGACGGCACGGTGCCGCCGGACCCGTTCATCCTCCCGGATGCCGCAGTCCTGCAGGCCCAGCTCGACCAGTGGGCCTCCGAGGTCGACGTCGCCGAGCCGTGGACGCACCCCCGCGCCAGGGAGTGGGACTCGATGACCCTCGGCGACTACCTGCGTGGGCACTCCGTGAACGCAGCGGGCATCGAGAACCTCATCAAGTGCTGGACCCAGCCCGGCTTCGGCGCCGACCCGGACCAGCTCTCGCTGCTCTTCGTCATCCACTACGTCGCCTGCTCGGGCAACGAGACGACGAAGGGCACCTTCGCGCGCAACTCCGACACCGCCAACGGCGCACAGGAACGTCGGTTCGTGGGCGGTTCGCAGCTGATCCCCCTGCGGCTGGCCGCACAGCTCGGCTCCCGCGTCGCCCTCAACGCGGCGGTCACGCGCATCGACCAGGACAGGACCCGGGCCGTCGTACGCACGACCCGTGGAGCGGTGACCTGCAAGCGCGTCATCATGGCCGTCCCCCCGGAGCTCGCTCGCGCGATCGCGTGGGGACCGGCGCTGCCCGCACGCCACAAGGCGCTGCTGGACCGGATGGACATGGGTGACCTGATGAAGTGCGACGCGGTGTACTCCGAGCCGTTCTGGCGCAGGGACGGCCTGAACGGCTTCGGTCTCGCCGACCACGGGGCGGTGCGCGCTGCGTTCGACAACTCGCCGGCCGACGGCAGTCCCGGGGTGCTGCTCGCCTTCGTCGGTGGTTCGACCTGGCGGCAGTACGGCCTGCTCAGCCTGGAGGCACGCCGCAAGGCGGTCCTCGAGGGCTTCGCCGAGATGTTCGGCGAGAAGGCGTTGCACCCGATCGAGTACGTCGAGCACGACTGGACCAAGGAGCGCTGGACCAGGGGCGCACCGGTCGCGATCATGAAGCCGGGCACCATCACGACGTACGGCCAGGAGCTGCGGAAGCCCCACCTGCGGACCCACTGGGCCGGCACCGAGGCGTCGACCTACTGGAACGGCTACATGGACGGTGCGGTGCGGGCGGGGAAGCGGGCCTCGACCGAGGTGCTGCGGCTCATCTGAGGTCAGTAGGAGGGTGGGCGCGGCATGCAGGTCCCCGGCTCTACGTGAGGGGTGTGTAGTTCCCGGCGCGGTCGGAGGGCACGAGCCGCATGGTGGGCCGCGGTTCGGGCGCGTCCTCCGTGAACGCGTCGGCCGGATCGGTCTGCCACTCCGCCGCCGTGTCGAGCAGCTCCTTCGTGCGGACGTTGGCCGCGTGGCGGCGCTCCGCAGTCAGGGGATACGACGGCAGCGGGCCGGAGGCCTCCTTGCCCTGGTCGTCGAGGCCGACCCAGGTGGAGTACGCCGTCGTGCCGGCCGGCACCTCCTCGTAGCCAGCCTTGAACGACACCAGCGTCTCGGAGGAGGCAGCCGTCGCCGTGCGGAAGCGCAGCCAGCGGTGGTTGTCCCACCCCGGGGCGGGAACGACGCCCGGCTGGTCACCGGCGAACCGGTCGACGAGCCGTGCCGCCGCGCCTTCGCCACGCCGGCTGAGGGCCAGGACGGTGTCCTGCTCCATGTTGAGGTTCATGCCGCCCTCGCTCTCGTCGTGGAAGACAGTGACGATCCGGTCGCGGTAGCCGGGCATCGACAGCTGCGCCTCGTCGACCCACGTGCGCGCGGTCTCGATGATCGAGAAGAAGAAGTGCCGGAGCGCCCCGACCCCGCTGTCGGGCCAGACGGACTGCCTGCGCAGGAGTCCCGCGTTGTTGTCCACCGGCAGGTAGCTGTTCTCCGTCTCCTCGGACGCCTTCGCCCGGTCCCGCGGGAACCTCGCCAGGTCGATCGCGAACGTCGGGCGCCGGGGGAGGGCGGAGTCGAAGAAGTGGAGGGGGAGGTTGGCGCAGATGCCCCCGTCGGAGAACCAGTTGGTCTGCAGCCGGAGCCTCGGGAGCGCGGCGGCCCCCTCTTCGGGAGTCGCGTCCGGATGGTCCCTGCGCCACGTGCTCAGTGCCTCGACGGCGCTCTTGTTCGCGGTCAGCGAGAAGTCGACGGCGTGCAGCGGAAGCGCCGTGATCAGGCCGGGGAAGCTCAGGCTCATGCGCACGGCGACCACGATCGGCAGGTCGTTCGCTCTCGGGAACGGGAGGAGTGGCTGTGCCTGCAAGGCAGCGACCTCCGTCCGCCACCGGTACGCAGTGCTCGGCTGACCGGGCACACGCCCCGAGGTGGCGGTCCGGGTGTCAGTCGTCGTCTCCATCCCGGGCTCGACCTGGCTCTCCATCCGGGCGACGACCGACTCCGGGAACAGCGTGCGGAAGTGGGCCGGGTCGAAGGAGTAGCCGCTCGCGTCCCAGGCCAGCGCCAGCGGCTGGCGTCGCGACAGGTTGGTCGTCATCAGCTGGAGCCGAATCCCGGCGCGCTCGAGGTCACCGAAGGTCAGCGGGGGATCCGCGACCGTGCGGCCGGCGAGGTCTTGGAACGTCTCGTGCAGCCAGTTCGTGAGGGCCGGGGCGTCGGCCTCGGGAGAGGTGAGCCCCGAGCACAGGCCGAACCCCGCTGCCGGGAGCCGGCCGACGTCACGAAGGACGCCCACCCCGATCCCGAGCACCAGGCCGATGACGGCGAGCGCGAGTCCCGCCACCAGGCAGGCCCAGGCAGCGGGGCCGCCGAGGATGAAGCCCAGGATGACGAGCAGCACGCCGGGAGCGGCCCCGGCTGCGGCGTACGGCCAGAAGGCGCGGAGCGTGGCGCCGGCCAGGGCGCGGATGCGGGCCAGCCCGACCGTGCCGAGGCCGGCTGACACCAGCGCGAACAGTCGCCGCATCCTCGGTTGTGGCTGGAAGAGGGTGAACAACCGGCTCTCGTCGCCCTGCACCCTGTCGGTCAGGTCGTCGGGAAGCCTGGCCAGACGCTCGAAGCCACCGTGGGCGCGGCCGTACTCGGCGGCAGCAGCAGCGGCCGCGGCGATCGCCCCGGCCGAGGAACCGCCCACCGACCTGAGCCGGTAGACCTTCGCCAGCTCGCAGACGGCGAGTGGATAGACCACCCCGCTGGTGATCCCGCCCTTCATCACCAGGTCGCACTCGAGGGGTGGCTGGAGGGAGGCGGCCGACGCCTCGCTTGTCGTGATGCCCATGGCTCACGGTAGGACGACGGTCGGACAGGTCGGGACGGAAGCGGCAACCGCACTCTGTGAGTGGTCTAGAGCGCAGACGAGCAGGGGGATCGCCTTTTGTGCTGGATTGCGTGGCTGCTCCTAGGCTCGCGCAACTGTATGCGCTCGACGTCGACACGGGGGACCACTTGAACCGAGCACTCACCCCGCGACTTCTCATCGGAGGTGCCGTGGCCGCGGTCGGGCTGGCGTACGTGCAGGTCGCCTCGGTGCCCACGCACGATGCGCCGAGACGCGACCGCACCTGGGACTCGGTGGTCAGCGAGGTGCGCGCGGACCTCACGGCAACGGTGGCGGGGCTCAGACGCGAGCGTGACGTGCGCAGGGCCACCTACGTCAAGATGTGGAACGACACACGCGTGCTCAAGGAGACCCTCGCCGACCCCTCGAGCCGGTC
>NZ_JAOPXP010000193.1 GCF_025965085.1 Marmoricola sp. | reverse complement strand
CCGGCGAACGCACCGATCTGGTCCAGAGCCTTGTGCACGGCGAACCCGCGGCCGCGGCCCACCGAGACCGCGACACGGGCCAGCAGCGCGGACTTCGACGGGCTGCGGATCGCCTTGCCGGCACGCTCCAGCAGGATCAAGGTCGCGGCCAGCGCCAACCCGAGGCCTCCGGCGAACGGCGCCACCGCGAGCAGTGGGACGCACACGGCCGTCATCGCGTACCCGAGGACGGTCAGTGACCAGTAGCGGCCGCTGCGGTCCGCGAGCGGCCCGGAGAACAGGCGCAGGGTCAGCGCCATCGCCTCGCCGGCGCCGGTGATGAGCCCGACCGTCAGCGCCGATGCGCCCAGTGACCCCAGGAACGGTCCAGCGACCGAGCGCATGCCCTCGTAGACCATGTCACCGGCGAGGCTGACCAGCCCGAACGCGGCGACGGTGCGCCACGGAGTCCACGCGGCTGCGGTGTGGTGCCCGGGTGCGCTGACAGGTGCGGTCATCGGTCCTGTTCACCCCTCCGGGCGGTCGTGTGTGGGGGCCGCGCTGCTGCCCGGGGTAGGGAAATGCTGTGCAGCCACATGGTGGCTGCACAGCATCACGACCCGATCACCGAGGTTGGACTGGGATGGTCGCTGGGCTGGTGGGCCCGGCGCCGGTCGAGGGCTTCACCTCGAAGGTCACTTCCTTCGCTCCGGCCGGCACCGGCTTGGGAAGCTGCAGCGTTCCGGTTGCCTCTTCCTTGAGCTTGTACGGCATCGTCCCGAGGTTCACCCTGCCGGCGGTCGCGGTCACGGTGCCCGCACAGCCCTGGCTGCCGGTTCCGCAGTTGACCTTCACGGTGGTCCGGCCCTGCGCGGTCGGGGTCACGTTGGGACTGGTGATGGCGAACAGCGAAGGGAAGTAGACCCCGGTGGCGGCGTTGTCGCTGTGCGGGTCGAAGCAGCCGTCGAACTCGAAGAGGGGGTTGGTCACGGGCTTGCCGTGCTTGTCGGTGATGGTCAGGAACCCGGTCAGCTTCGAGGGTCCGCTGGCGGTGAAGCAGTCGTTGCTGTGCACGTTGAGCTCGAACTTGCCGTACCCCTCCGGTGGCATTGGGACCTGCGGGTCGGTCCAGCTCATCAGGCAGTTCCAGTCGCCGCCGGGACCGATGTCGGCGACGTCGGGTCCGTGCTTGTCGCACATCGCCTTCGCGTGTAGCGAGGCTGCGGTGACGTTGCGGCCCACGAGGTTGGCCTGGTTGACGTAGGTGTTGGCGAACACGACCGGAAGGGACTTCTCCAGGCGTGCCCGGGTGACCGAGCTGCTGCCCCCGGTGGTGGCCGTGACGACCGAGGCGAGTCCGATGACAGCGATGAGTGCTGCCAGGACGATGAGGATGGTGCGGCGCATGGCTTTCAGCCTCCAGTGATGTCGCGTCGGCGGACGATGGCGAACGCGGCGCCGAGCGACAGGACGCTCCAGGCGGCGCTGACCAGTAGTCCTTCGACGAGGGGTCCGGTGAACCGGGGTTGGGTGAACAGGCCGTGCCAGGCCTCGAACGAGGTGGTCAGCAGAAGTGGGCGGATGATCTCGATGCCGCCGAGGCCACCGATGAGCACCATCACCATGCCCAGCACCACCGGTGTGGCGATGCCGACCGCAGGGTTGCGGAACCACACCGAGAGCACGATGGCCAGGCAGGTGAACCCCAGGGTCGGGGCCAAGGTCGTGGCCCAGCTTGCGGTGACCAGTTGCAGCGCGGTACCGGCTCCGATGGTCTGGCCCGAGAGCCCGGTGAGCGGCTGGTGGCCGACGATGAGCAGGCTGGAGGCGATGGTGGAGGCGGCGAGCAGGGTGAGGACCAGCACCGCGAAGCCGCAGGCGGTCAGGGTCTTGGCCCAGAAGATCTGTGCCCGGCTGGTCGAACGGGTCAGGACCGTCTTCCAGGTGCCGTGCTGGTCCTCGCTGGCGAAGATGTCGCCGGCGACGATGGCAGTCAGCAGCGGCAGGACCCACTGGGTCGCGAACCCGAGGATGAGTAGCGTCAGTGCGAACCCGTTGTCGGTGGCGAACCGGCCGAACAGTGTGTCCTTCGGGGGCCTGGACTGGCCGTTGATGATCACCACGATCGGGATCGGTGCCAGGACCGCGCCGGCCAGCACAGCCCAGCCTCGGTACTGGGCACGCAGCTTGCGTACCTCGAACCGCAGCGCGGCACCGAGGCCGCCGCGACGCCGCTCCACCGCGACGGTGCTCTCCCGAACGGCCGGGTCCATGTGTGTCTGAACGGCGGTCATCGAAGCGCCTCCTGAGCCTGGTTGGAACGGTGGGCAGACGTGGGTCTGGTGTCGTCGGTGAGCATGAAGAACAGGGCCTCCAAAGGGGTCTGGGTCTCGGTGAACCCGAGGAGCTCGACGTCGGCGCGCATCAGGGCGGCAACAAAGGCCGAAACCTCGGAACGGCGACCCGTCACCACCAGGGCAGCGTCCGGGTCCAGACTCACGTCCACGCCGTGGTGGTGTTCGGCCAGAGCGAGCGCGCGTCGGTCGTCGGTGGTGGCAAGCAGGTAGCCCGGGTCGGGGGCCATCGTGCGCAGTTGCGCGATGGTGCCGTGGAAGGCCACCGACCCCCGGTTCAGGATGGTGACGTTGTCGCAGATCTCTTCGACCTCGCCCATGTCGTGGGAACTGAGCAGCACCGTCAGGCCGCTAGCGGCGAGCCGCTTGACCAGGGCACGCATGTCGCGGATGCCGGCCGGGTCCAGGCCGTTGGCGGGCTCATCAAGGACCAGCAGCTTGGGTTCGCGCAGCAGGCTGGCAGCGACCCCGAGACGCTGGCGCATCCCGTAGGAGTAGCCACCCACCTTGCGGTCGGCGCGGTCGGTCAGGTCGACGATGTCGAGGACCTCCTTGATTAAGCCCGCACGGGTCCCGCCGTCGAGAAGGGCGAGGCCCTCGAGGTTCGCTCGACCGGTCAGGTAGGGGTAGAACCTGGGGCTCTCGATGAAGCCGGCGACGCCGTCGAGCACGCCGACCCCGGCCTGGTCCCACGACTTGTCGAAGACGCGGATGCTGCCGCAGTCCGGGCGGATCAGCCCGAAGAGCATCCGCAGGAAGGTGGTCTTGCCGGCGCCATTGGGTCCCAGGACGCCGTAGACCTCGCCAGCTGCTACTTGAACGGTGATCTCGTCGACGGCACGCACGGGCCCGAAGTTCTTGGTCACTCCGGTGGCGTCGACGGCCAGGGTTGGGGTCATGAAGCGCAACGTATGAGGGCAAACGTGACCGGAGCCTGACGTCGGGGTGGCCGGGGTGGCCGGGGGCCTTGTTGCCTGGGGTCTGTGTGCTCAGCCCCGGTGCCCTCAGGGTGCCGTGTGCCGTCAGGCTCTCCTCGCGGGGTCATCCTCGGGCCGTGTAACGGATCGGGTTAGACCCACTGATGGAGTCTCATACGGGGGCGCGCCTTGGCCCCGCCTGGCTGTACCGAGACAGGACGTTGGTAACAGGGGAGACGTCTTGACGTGAGAAGAGCCCCCGGTTGGGTGTGGCTTGCCTAGAACCCACCTCCACCCGGAGGCCCTCGTGTCTCACGCAATGCCCGGACCGCTGTTCCATGGCCGGCTACTGATCGTGCAGCGGCACCAGGCCGGCTGCCCTCAAGTGGCAGATTCTTTCTTGCGGTGGGGTACGCCTCGTTGATCAGCAGGTACGTGTTTCGCACCCGGGCCGCCAGAAGTCGGTGTTCCACGAACTGGCGAACGGCGTTCCAAGAACGCGAGGGGGGTGCCCTGGATCCGCGTCACCTGCCAGAACGCCGGAACGGCAAAAGCGCAGGTCAGTGGGGTTCTTTCCATACTCCAGAGGCCCGGCGTATGGGAACAACCAGGGGCACAACGAAGGGAACTACCCTAGGAACAACCACACGAAGGAGCAGCCTAGTCAAGCCTCAACTACGCACGGCATGACGGTGGCCCCGCGCAACAGGGCTCGGCGCGGCGGGGCGTCTCAGCTCCCGCCCGCTCCCCCGTCCGTGCTCGCGGCTTCGAGCGCGGCCCCGAGCCACGATCTCGTCGTACGTGAAGGCCTTGAACCGCTCGGACTCCTTGCGCTCGGACCGAGCCTGCCCCGGGCGGTAAGAATCGACGAAGTCGTCGAGGTGTGACCGTCGGAGCGGGTTCTGCTTGAGCGTGAAGTGTTTGTTGGTCAGAAGATCGTAGACCCAGAGCTTCTGTGTCCAGGGCGACTCGGCCGCCGGCTTCTTCTCGAAAGAACAAGACGTTGGCCTTGACCCCTTGGGCATAGAAGATGCCGGTCGGCAGCCGGAGCATCGTGTGAAGGTCGAAGTCCTGGAGGAGTCGCCGCCGCAGAATCTCCCCGGCGCCACCTCTCGAAGAGGACGTTGTCGGGGAGTACGACGGCCGCACGACCGTTGATGTCGAGGATGGTGGCGATGTGCTGGACGAAGTTGAGCTGCTTGTTGGACGTAGTGACGACGAAGTCCTGGCGCTCGATCTCGCGGTCCTCGCGGACCTCACGCTCGTCTGCGCCGACCATCGTGAGAGACGATTTGCGGCCGAATGGCGGATCTGAAAGCACCAGCGACCAACGGCGCCCCGGGTCCGCGATCAGCGCGTCCTTGACGCCGATGAGCGAGGGCCCGTTCGCCGTGCCGATGCCATGCAGCAGCAGGTTCATGGCAGCAAGACGGGCCGTGCCGTCGACCAGCTCGTAGCCGTGGACGAACCCGTCGCGAAGGTGGTCGCGCTGCGTAGGGGTAAGGCGTTCCGCAGCCGCCGCGGCGTAGTTGTGGGCGGCGAAGAGGAATCCTGCTTGCCCCGCTCGTCGGTGCGCACCGCCCCGACGACGGGGTGGATGCCTTCGGCGGGACTGACGTCGTGGTGCAGGTCGGCGTCGACGAGCGCGAGATAGCAGGTGTGCATGGCGTTCTTGCGCAGCCGACTGGCGTCGTTAGTGATCAGGGCGTGGGCCTCGTGCACGAAGTCGCTGATCACGGCGGTGGGCACGTCGGCCCAACGGGTGAAGCCACGCTGAGCCGCGGTCTCGGTGAAGTCCAGGACAATCTGGATCATCGCCTTCAGGGCAACAGGGTCGGGACTGACCTGTGTCCAGATGCTGGTGATGACGGGCATGGTGCCAATGAAGGTTCCGCTGAGCGCGGCGACGAGGTCCGGTGCGGCTGCGGCCGCCTCGGCGGCCTCGGAGGCGGGCACCGGGCAACTGGGGTCGGTGCGCAGGAGGTAGCGGGTGTACTCGTAAGTGATGGAAAGCATCGGGGGCTCCGGGGGTGTCTCGTGTTGGTTAGGACACGAGGCACCGTCCGGAGCCCCTGAGGGAGCGCAGTCGGTTTCCTAGTCGGCCGTGGGAACGTCTCCGTGCACCTTCTCGGCGAGCTCCCGGATCTCTGCCGCGAGTTGCTCGGCCTGCTCGGGGTGGCGGTAGGCCAGGTGGGCCCAGGCCTGCGAGTTGTGCAGAAGAGCGGCACCGATCAGGTTGAACAGCTGCGCGGTGCGTCCCCAGCTGGCGTGACGGTCCTTGTTGTAGAAGCACCGCTCCAGCCAGCCGAAGAACGCCTCGACCTGGTTGCGGCGCCCCGCCACCTCGGCGTACTGCTCAACCAGGCCGTCGGCTGTGGAGGTGAACCGGAATGCCCAGCGCGACGCGAGGGTCTGTGCGGCCATGAGTGCGGCATCGTCGTCCTGCTCGAGCAGCCCGTGCTTGACGTAGCTGGCGGTCTGGCAGCCTGCACTCGAGGTCCTTCGCGCGTCCATCGGCGGCCAGCAGTTCAGCGTTGACGGTGCTCAGCGCCAGGTAGATGGCAGATGCGACCTCAGCTGTCTCGGCCAGCTTGACCAGCGTGAGCCAGTGTCGGTTCACTGGTGCGAAGTGCTCGAGCGCGGCGTCGATGGCGGCGCTGACCTCAGGGCCCATGTCGGCGGGTTCGATCAGGGGGTGCCCGACGAACGGGTGCGACCCGTCCGGGACTGAGGTGCTGTCGAAGCCTTCGGCGTGGGTGGTGGGGATGGACATGGTGCTGCTCCTTGGAGTCTTGAGTGGTGTTTGCAGCGGCTGCTGCTGCCACCAAGAATCCGGTTTTGAGGGTCCGCGCACATCACCCAGAAGCCCGAAATCCAACTCCGCGAAATGGCCGAGAACCTCTCCCCCAAATGGGGGAGAAAGAGCCCGCGCGCAACGCCAGCGACGCATGGGGCGCGGCAGTAGGGCTGGGTCAGATAGCTCGGCCCTGTGCGTCGATCGGCGCCCTCGGAGGAGCCAGGATGGACCAGTCCCCGACGTTCACCACGTCAGCGGGGACTCCTCGGGATAGGGGCTTGGGTGCAGTGCACATCTTTACGACGAGGCCTCACGACGCCACAGATCAGATGTCACCCATCCGTGCAGTGGTCACCCCAACGCCCGCGCCGGTGACCCCTAGAATGATGGTTCGCAAAGGGTGAGCGTCCCGTATCGACCAGGAGGTGCAGCGGTGGCCTCAGCCGGGGCGCGGGCCAAAGTCGTGACCCGCCCGAAGGACCGTCGCGCGCAGATCATCTCCCATGCTGCCGAGCTGTTCTGGAGAGACGGGTACGACGGTGTGACCGTTTCTGATGTCGCCTCAAGCGTGGGGATTGCCGCTTCGGCGGTCTACCGGCATGTTCCGGGCAAGGAGGCGCTTCTGGTCGAGCCGATCCGCGAGATGGTGATGGCGTGGTACGCCAGTGCTCTGGTCGCGGTCGATGGAGGGCACAATCCTGAGGAGCGGCTCGCCCGCCTCATCTCCGCGGTGGTGATGGTGGCCGTCGACCGGCCAGCAGTTGTCGGACTTTGGCACCGTGAGGCCCGTCACCTGCCCGACGACGTACGCACCGAACTCGTGGCCGTGCGAGGGCGGACGGTGGACCTGTGGTCCGAATGCCTCAGAGATCTCGAACCGACGTTGCCGCCCGACGAAGCAGAGTTCCGGATCCGTGCAGCTTTGGGCCTGCTCAACAGCGTCGCGTTGCTCACCAAGGCCGTCAGCCGCACCAGAACGCTGGCCCACTACGAGGTCCTCATGCACGAGGTGATCCGTTCGTCGCGTCCAGCTGCGTCGTTGTCCTGCCGGGGCTCTGGGCTGGATTCGTCGGAGGGGGAGGACGGTCCGCTCGACCGGCGCGAGGACCTGCTGCGTGTCGGCGCGCGGCTGTTTCGTCAACGCGGCTATCACCGCGTCGGTATCGACGACATCGGTGAGGCCGCGGGCATCCGCGGCCCCTCGATGTACGGCTACTTCGCGAGCAAGTCCGACGTCCTTAACGAACTGCTGACCCGCATGGCGGACCTGCTCGACGAGGCGCTGTCCACGGCCGCCGGTATGGAAGACCCCCGCGAGGCCGTCGAGCGCCTGGCTGGGGAGTACGTCCGGCTCAGCCTGGAGCACCGCGACCTCCTCGCGGTCTATGTCGCGGAGCTGCAGCACCTGCCCCCAGAACGGCTTGCGCTACTGCTGCAACGCCGTCAGGGACGAGCTCGCCGGTGGACCGTGCTTCTGGTGAGGACGCGGCCCGATCTCGACGACCGGGCCGCCCGCATCACCGTGCTGGCCACGCTGGAGATGATCTTTGCCGTGGCGCGGTCGCGCCGCTGGACAGACGACGCGTCGCTTGCTGCGCGGCTCGAGGCGCTGGCGCTTTCCGCTCTACTCGGCAACTGACCGTCGCCGGGACTGACTAGACCTGTAGCGGTCGCTCCCGCGCATCCCACGCCTCGGCGCCCTTGCGGGCGAAGGACCAGATCTGCGGTGTCCGTTCGATGGCCACCGCCGCCGGCCACGTCGTCGCAGGGGCGGTGGACGTGGCAAAGCTGGCCTTGGCGCGCCGGGCGAGGTCCGGATCAGCGGCGGCGGTTCGGGCCAGCTCCGCGGCTGTCGGCTCGACCTCGTGATCGGGCACCGAGGCCCAGGCAAGACCCAGCTGCTGGGCGCGCTGCCCGTCCACTGCTTGCCCGGCCAGGCCGAGCGCAGCTGCCGCCTCTGGTCCTGCGAGGGATCTGAGCAGGTGGAAGTGCCCGCCCCCGGGGTGCACTCCCAGGCCCAGGAACCCCGAACCGATCCTGGCGTCGTGGCTGACCACCCGCAAATCCGTGGCAAGGGCAAGGTTCAGTCCGGCACCGAGCGCGCCACCGCGCACTGCTGCGATGGTCAGCGGCTGCAACGAACCGACCCGGAGGAACGCCGCGTAGATGCGTGAGATCACGCCCATCGAGTGGTTGCTCGCGGGCTCCTTGCACACCTCGGCGAGCTCATCGCGGTCGCCGCCGGAGCAGAAGTAGCCTCCCGAGCCGCGAACGACCACGGCCCCGATCGACTCGTCGGCGTCGATGGCGTCGCACGCGGCGACGAGTTCGTCGGCCAGGGGCGCGTCGATGGCGTTGCGGCGAGACGGGTTTTGCAGGGTCAGGTGAGCCAGCCCGTTCTCGGTGCTGACGGAGACGAGGGAACTCATGAGGGGACTCCAGGGCGTGAGCGGAGATCGACGACGTCGGAGCCGAGTGCACGAAGTTCGCCGAGCCGGATCTTCTGGGTGGGTGTCTTGGGAAGCGCGTGCACGACCTCGACGTAGCGGGGCCAGGCGAAGCGGGGGAGCCGGTCCTGCAGGAAGCCCTCGAGGGTGTCGATGGTGAATGCGGGGCCGGGGACGATGACGGCCTTGATCTCCTCGCCCATCACCTCGTCGGGTACGCCGACGACGGCCACCTCAACGATGTCGGGGTGTTCGCTCAGGACCGTGTCGACGTCCAGAGGCGCCACGTTCTCCCCGCCGCGGCGGATGAGGTCGTCGGCCCGGCCGTGGAAGTAGAGGTAGCCGTCCTCATCGAAGTGTCCGAGATCCCCCGTGTGGAACCACGCGTTACGGAACTTCGACCACGTGAGCTCGGCGCGGGCGTGGTAGCCGTCGAAGATGACGCCGGGCACCTTGGGTCGCACCGCGATCTGGCCGATCTGGCCTGCCGGCAGGACGCGGTCGTCGGGGTCCAGGGCGACACACTCCATGTCTGGGCGCACGACACCGCAGCTGCCGATGCGGCGGTGCTTGGTGCTCGTGGCGGTCACCCACCCCCCGGTCTCGGTCATGCCGTAGAGCTCGTGCACGGGTACGCCCAACTCGGTCTCGACCGCACGCCACAGTCCTTCGGGCGCTCCGCCGCCGACACAGAACCGCAGCTGGTGCTGGGGCACCGACTCGGTCTTGGCCAGCAGCAGCGAGAGGACGGTGCCCACGTAAGTGAATCCCGTCGCGCCGGTCCGGGCCGCATCGGCGAAGAACCCCCGGGGCTTGAAGTCACGCAGGATCGCGATCGAGCACCCGGTCTGCAGCGCCACCATCACGCCGTAGACCTGCGGGTTGGTGTGGAACAGCGGGAGTGCCAGCAGAATGCGGTCCTCAGGGGTGACCTCGAGGGCGGCAGCCAGCTCGCGGCCACCCGCCAGGAACGCCTCGCTCGAGAGGACGGCTCCCTTCGGGGCGCCCGTGGTCCCGGAGGTGTAGAGGATGTTGCACTCCGCGTAGGGGCTGGTCTCGACCGGCTCGAGCGGGGGAAGGTCGGCGACCTTCGCCCGAAGGGCCTCGTGGTCCGTGAACAGAAGGCACCTGCTCGCCAGCGAAGGCGCGGCGTCCAGGACGCGCCCCCGGTGCCCTTCGTCGCCCACCACGGCGCTGAGCCCGGCGTCCTTGACCATGCTGGCCACGGCGGCCGGGGTGGCACCCACGTGCAGGGGGACGCAGGTGGCCCCGACCCAGCGGAGCGCGAACCACAGGTAGATGAACGTCGGGCTGTTCCCGGCAGCGAGCATGACTCGGTCACCGGGGGTCACACCGCTTTGCCGGAGCAGCGATGCCGTGCGGGCGACAGTGTCCACGGCCTCGGCCCAGGTGATGTCGTCGCCCTCGAAGTGCAGGAAGGTCCGCTCGCCGTGCTGAGCGACGCGCTCGCTCAGCGTTCGAGGGAACATCAGTCCTCCTCAAGGGGTCGGGACTTCACCAGCGCCTTGGCAATCGTGTTCTTGAGGATCTCATTGGAGCCGCCGGCGACCTCATAGGCCTTCGCGTCGCGGAAGTAGCGCCCGAACGGGGCGGACTCCATGGTGCCGCGCGCGCCGCAGACCTGGACGGCCATGCCTGCGACCTTGGTCGCGACGCTACCGGCCATCAGCTTGGCCGCGGAGGAGGACCGCTGGTACTCCCGGCCGGCGTCCAAGTCCTGGGCCGCCTGGTAGGTGACGAGCCTGGCGGCGTCGAGCTCGGCGGCGGCCTCCGCGAAGTACCACTGGATGCCTTGGAAGTCGATGATCTTTCCACCGAAGGCTCCTCGCCCCGTGGCGTAGTCGAAGGCCCCGTCGAACGCTGCTCGTGCGATGCCCAACGAGATGCCGGCAGCGAGCGTGCGCGAGTTGGACAACGTCACCAGGGCCTGCTTGAGGCCGTTGCCCTCGACGCCGATCAGCGCGTCGTGGGGGATCTCGACGTCGTTGAGCACGAGGTTGACGTGCGGGCCGTTGCGCAGCCCAAACGTCTCCGCGTCACGGGTCTGGTGGGTGGTGATGCCCTCGGTCTCGCGGGGGACCGCGAAGGTCGACACCCCGACTGGGGTCTCCGCCAGGACCACGAAGAAGTCGGCCGCCGACCCGGAGGTGATGAAGGCCTTCTCGCCGCTGAGGATCCACCCCTGGTCGGTGCGGTTGGCCTTGGTGTCCAGGCTCCGGATGTCGCTGCCGTGGGCTCCCTCGGTGAGGGCGTACGACGCGCGGAGGCCTTCGGCGTACCGCGGGAGCACGCGCTCCTTGAGTGACTCCTGGCCGTACAGCTCGATGATCTTCTGCGACTGGAAGATCGTGATCAGCGAGATGCCGAGACTTGCCGAACCCACCGCCAGCTCCTCGAACACACCGAGCGCGTGCTCGATGGGGGCGCCTTCACCGCCGTAGCGAGTGGGCAGGGTCATGGCGTTCCAGGACTGCGCGGCCGTCATCGAGACCAGGTCGACTGGGTAGACGTCCTCGGCATCGAGTTGGTCGGCGGCCGGGGTCACGTGCGTCGTCGCGAACTCCCGCGCCGGTTGGGTGACGGCGGGATCGGTCAGGTATCTCCAGAAGTTCATTTTTCTCCCTGGTGTGCGGTAAGGCTGGGTGGGTGGGGCAGGTAGGCGGGCGCGGTCACGTCAGTCGATCGCCGTGATGACGCGACCCCGACGGTCGGCCAGCAGCAGGGAGAGCGCCATCATGAAGAGCACTGCGATGAGGCCCGTCGAGATGCCGCCGCCCAGGCCGTAGTCCGCGGCGAGGTAGCCGACGATGAACGGTCCAAAGCTGGCGAAGCCGCGTCCGACGGAGTAGCAGAAGCTCGATCCGGACGCGCGGATCGGCGTTGCGAACAGCTCTCCGAACCAGGCACCGAAGATGGCGAAGTAGCCCAGGCCGAAGGAGATCACGAAGTACGTCGCGACGATGAGCCCCGTAGAGCCATCGATCAGGTTCAGTGCGGCGAAGGCCACGAACGCTGCGAACTGGACCGTGGCGAAGAGCAGCAGTGTGCGCCGGCGCCCGAGGTGGTCACTGGCAGCTCCGGCAGCAACGTAGGAGACCAGGGCGATCGCCGCGCTGACGTAGAGCACGGTCTGGGCGCTGTCCGCGCTGATGCCCAGGTCGCTCTTGAGGTACGTCGGCATCCACGAGGAGTAGACGTAGTAGGAGTACTGCGCGCCGAAGACGACCAGCGTCCCGACCACGAGGATGCGCAGGTTCTCGGGGTCGAAGAGCTCGGCCAACGAGCCCTGCTTCGCCTTCGGCTCGAGCGTGGTCGCTGTTCCCTCGCCCCGCTGGAGCGCCAGCCACTGTCGTGACTCCGGGCAGGTGCGTCGGACCCAGACCGCCGCGAGGATGGGGAAGGCGCCGACGATGAAGGCGTGCCGCCAGTCGGAGACCGCGCCGGTCACGAAGATTGCCAGCGCGTAGGCGGGCCAGATGGCCGCCTGGACCGCACCACCCGCGAGGCCGCGACGCTTGGGGCTCCATGCCTCGTTGAGGAGCGCGAAGCCGACAGCCCACTCGCCGCCGACCCCGAGGCCGGTGATGACACGCAGAACCACGAAGACCGCGAGGTTGGGGGCGAAGGCGCAGGCGAACGTAGCCAGTCCGAAGATCCAGATGGTCCACGTGAGGACGCGCTTGCGACCGTAGAGGTCGGCCAGGCGGCCGAAGATGATGCCGCCGACGGCGGTGGCGATCAGCTGGGCGGTGAACACGATGCCCAGCGACGCCAGGCTGATGCCGAAGTCGTCGGAGATCTGGACGGCGAGGAGCGCCACGAGGGTCAGGTCGAAGAACTCCAGGCCCCATCCCAGGCCCGCTGCAGCGATGACTTTCCGACGTTCAGCTGAGGTGTACCCGGTCTCGGAGACCGTGATGCTCTCTTTGGTCGCGACCATGTCCGGCCATCCTTCAGTGAGGTCCAGTGGTTGCAAAAGTGAATCACCGTTAGGCTGTGACGTCAACCACACAGCAGCGTCCGTTCTACTTCGGAGCGGCCTGGATGGCATGCCGAGTTCGTCCGTGACGGCGCTCGCTGAGGTGGTTCCACTCCTCGAGCAAGTGGCTAGATCCTGGCCAACGAAAGCTGCCACGCAACCACCGGCAAAATGCCAACGCGTCCATGCCCCGCAGAGGGGTCGCAGCTGAAGACGGTACTCGCGACGCGGTGAGACAGTGGGAGCTCGTCGAGTTGCAAGTGACGCCCGGCAAGTCCTTTCGGCGCCCGCTCAGCGTGTAGTCGTCGGGGCCCAGCCCGGAGCCACCTCGTCAGGCGGCCCGCGGAGGCCTCGCACCAAGCGGCCCGGCGCCCTGCCTGTCGATCTCGATCCAGAGTACGAAGTGGGGGCTGTGCATCCTGTCGAGCGACTCGCAGACAGTGTTGACGCTGCCTCGACGCCTCGACGCCTCGACGCCTCGACGCCTCGTGCGGCTGCGGCCCTCAAGGTCTGGGCCTGTGTGCCCGGCCTCCCTCTGGTCGTGCCGGGGCCCCGTCCGAGCAGCTCCCGGATGGTGCACATCTGCGGCTCGGGTAGGGGTACCCGATCCGACGACGGACCCCTACACCTGCGAGACGCAGCGTCCCGGAAAGCGGAGGAGCACCAGATGACCAACAAGTTTCCCCGGCTCGCGATCGTGACCGGTAGCGACTCCGGTATCGGCAGGGCGACCGCTGAGCTGCTCGCCACTGAGGGGTTCGACGTCGGCCTCACCTTCCACACCGACGAGGAGGGGATCCGCGAAACCGCCGAGGAGGTCGCCAGGCGCGGCCAGCGGTCCTTCGTGGAGGCCTTCGACGCGTCGGCCGCGGACGCCGGCTCGGTGGTCGACCGGCTCACCGGGCAGCTGGGCGGTCTGGGCGTGCTGGTGAACGTGGCCGGCACCGGTCACAGCAACCGGGTGGTCGACCTGCCGCTGGAGAAGTGGCGAGAGGTGATTGCCACCGATCTGGACGGCCCCTTCCTGTGCGCCCCCAACGGGCTGCGCGCCACATGATCGACGCCGACCAGGGCGGTCGGATCATCAACGTGACGAGCGTGCACGAGCACGTCCCTCGCCTGGGGGCCGCTGCCTATTGCTCGGCGAAGGCCGGCCTCGGCATGCTCACCAAAGTGCTGGCGCTCGAGCTCGGCGAGCACGCGATCACTGTCAACTCCGTCGCCCCGGGTGAGATCGCCACGGAGATGACCGGCATGGAGGAGTCGGAGGCCTACCACCAGCGCCGGGCCGGAAACCCGCTTGGACGTCCCGGCCACGTCAACGAGGTGGCCTCCCTGATCGGGTTCCTGGCCTCCCCGCGCTCGGCGTACGTCACCGGGGCGTCGCTCGCCGTCGACGGTGGGCTGAGCCTGATGGCGGCACACGGCCACGACGAGGCCGGCAACGGCTGGCGCCACGTCTCCCCGATGACCACCCTGCCGCGGCAGCTGGCAAGTCATTGACCTGCAACGTGGGTCCAGATGCGTGCGAAAAGGGCAACCCGGTCAGCGGCCGGTCTTCTGCCCTGTGGCGGCTGCCGCCTTCTCGTTGGCCTCCTCGACCATACGGGCCGCGATGTCGCGCAGCTTGACGTTGCTGTGCGACGACATCCTCACCAGCAGCCCGAAAGCCGCGTCCTCGCTCAGGGTGTACTGGTTCATCAGCATGCCGATGGCCTGGCCGATCGCCTTGCGGGTGTTCAGAGCCTCGTTGAGGCCGTCGATCTCGCGCGCGTTGCCCAGGGCGATCGCGGCGTGTGCGGCAAACAGCTCCGCGATGCCTTCAGCCTCGGGGTGAATCTCCTCGCTCTCGGTGGAGTAGAGGTTCAATCCGCCGAGGGTTCCCTCGTCGTCGAGGTAGAGCTTGACCGCAAGCTGGGACCGCAGGCCGAGTTCGACTGCACGCGGAACGTAGCGAGGCCATCGCTGGTCGTTCCGGATCTCAGGCGCTACGACAACCTCGGCCTCGCGAAGTGTCTCCACGCAGGGGCCTTCGCCCAGTTCGTATTGCAGCGTGTCCAACTGCCACACCAGGTCCCCGGTGGCAGCCCGGGTCACCACATTCCCCTTGGCATCGATCGTGGAGATGCCGACCGCGTCGAAGTGCGGCACCGAGAGCAGCGCGGTGGTCGCGATGGTGCCCAGGGTCTCGTCGAGGCTGACTTTGGTGTGGATGGAGCGAGCAGCCCTGGCCATCGCTTCCCCGAGGTCGGTATTCACGCGGTCCCTCATTCTGTGCGACACAGGTGCACAGAGAGGCGTTCGCTAGACGAAGCCCTGTGGACCGACGGTGACCGTGGGTTGATCAGCCGAAGACAGACCACGCACGCTACACCACCCGAACCGGCTCCGGCCCGTGCGAGCACACCAAAGCGCCCGACCGAGGCAGCCGCCGCACACGCCCGGGCCGTGCTTGAACGTCCCCACATCGGCTGTCCCTTGTTCGCCGTGTGGCGCTTATGTGGCCTGCCCGGTCCGGGCACATCCAGGGCGGGAAGAGGCTCAAGACGGGTGTGCGCAGTTCGAAGTAGCGTCGGCCTCCCGGCTCGACAACCAGTGATGGACCCAGAACCGGAGGACTGGATGGGCTCATCGACGACGCGCGTCGTGACCGCACCGACCTCCTCGGGGTAACGCTCACTGAGGTAGTCGAGGGCAGCGTGCAACGACTCCCACGGGCTGTAGACGCCGGGGCTGTTCACCCCAGCATGAGGGGTGGGTCCATCTCCGCATCCGGCTGCCGCGGGATGTGTGCGACTCCTGAAGTCGGGTAACGGGTTCGCCACCCACGAACGAACCGATAGCGCGAGGAGGATGCCATGGGCGATGCCGCCGAAGATCGAGCCAAGGCGAACGAGCTGCCGGAGGGGGACGTGATCCGTGTTCTGCTCGAGCAGCACGCACGGATTCGTGACCTCTTCCAGCACGTTTCAGAGCCTCAGGAACGCACAAGCAACAAGCCTTTGACGAACTTCGCGCCCTCCTGGCCGTGCACGAGACGGCCGAGGAGATGGTGCTGCGACCGGTGACCAACGACACCGCGGGAAAGGCTGTGGTGGATGCCCGCAACCAAGAGGAGTCAGAGGCCAACGAGGTGCTCAAGCAGCTGGAGAAGCTCGACGTGTCGAGCACCGAGGAGGCCGTCGCCCCCACCCATCCACACCCCTCGACCGCAGGGTCACCAGTGGCGCAATGGGCGTTGGGTCCGTTCGCGTCTCTCGTCGACCGGACTCGTGACGCCATCTCGTCCGCAGGGTCCTGAGTGAAGGGCATGGCCAGCAACCGAGCAGCCCGACGCGCGGTCGCGAGACAGGGTGCCTCGAGGATCCCAGTCGGTCAGCGCGACTGACAGCGCGCCATC
The DNA here is from genome assembly GCF_025965085.1 of Marmoricola sp. Taxonomy (GTDB): domain Bacteria; phylum Actinomycetota; class Actinomycetes; order Propionibacteriales; family Nocardioidaceae; genus Marmoricola. Next base: position 34,598 of record NZ_JAOPXP010000193.1, on the reverse strand, counting down.
GGGCTCCGCGCATACGGCGCGCGGTGCGCCCACGGAGGTGGCGAGGGCGTGCCTGCGTGCCTACCCGGCAGGTGGCGCCCATGCGAGCCAGCTGGCGGGGTTGTTCGACAGGATTCTCGTCGTGGCCTCCGCGCCGATCGCATTTCTCAGTCGCGGCACGAAACGGTCAAAGAGATAGGCCAGGCCCGGCATGCCCCCGTAGGCCACATAGCGGCTGGAGCGTGCGACGTCTCCGCCGAGCAGAAGTCGATCGACACCTCCGCCGGCCACCACCGCGGCGAGCGAGTCGATGAGAACCGAGTCTGGCCAGCGGTTGTGCCTGGCCGCGCCGTCGTAGCCAAGCCGGGCTCCTCGTCCGGCGAGCTCCAGGTGGAGCCCCGCATCGGGGTTGCGGTCGACGTGCGCGAGGGCCACCCGATCCAGTGAGCAGCCGGTCGCCTCCAGTAGATCGAGGACTTCGTGGGCCGCACTGCCGTGTTCGAGATGGATCATCACCGGGGCGCCCGTCTCGGCGGACAGCCTTCCGACCGCCTGCACGGCGGTCCGCTCGAAGTCGCTGATCGACCAGTAGCCGACGCCCGCCTTGAGCAGCCCCGCCCGCACCGGCCGTCCTCGGTGATCGAGGGCAGCATTGCAAGAAGGCGCATCGTCGTGCTCGGGCATGCCGACAAGCAGCTCGCGGGCAAAGTCGTCCACGAGTCCGGCGAGCGATCGGCCGAGCAGTGGATGTCCGGAAGGGTAATGCGCCTCGCGGTGGACGCCGGTCGTGTGGACCACGTGGAGGTCAGCCGTCCCCGAGATCCGAGCGGTGGCAGCAGGCCGACGACCCAGCCCGATGGGCGTCGCCTCGACCACGCCGGTGGCGCCGGCCGAGCGGAGCATCACGGCCTCCGCGCCACTCCGCTCCTCGTCGTCGAGCTCGTCGCCAGAGAGCAGAGGAGTCACCTGGAACAGGTGCTCGTGGTAGTCCACGATGCCGAGGGCGTCTGGCGCGATGTCTCCGAGCACCGTGCGGATCACTGCCGTCATCGGGCGGCCTCCGCGACGAGTGCCAGCTCCTCGACCACCTCGTTGTTCATATCGACGTCGAAGACGTCGGCCATGACGTAGGTCCAGCCATGGATGAAGTAGCGCCAACCGTCCACGACAGTCAGACCACGTGCGGCGGCCTGATGGTGTGCCTGCCTCAGGTAGTCCAACTGGCCGCGGTAGTTGAGTTCCCAGACGATGCCCTCGCGCGGCAGGACGACCTCGTCGGGGAGCGGACTCCCTGGACGATCCTTGCCCATGCCGGTGGCATTGATCACGAGCGTTCCCGGTGACGCTGCCTCGATGAGTCCACGGACGTCGGCGGTCGTGGTCGACGCGATGTGGAGCTCGCCTCCACGCATCCTCGGCTCGACGACGTGCTCGAGGTGTTGCAATCTGTCGAGACGGGTGTCGACGAAGGTCATCTTCGTCGGCGAGTCGGCTCGACCCGCCAGATACCAGCCGATCGCAGTACCCGCTCCACCGGCGCCCAGGCAGATGACCTCTGCCCCGGAGGCGAAGTGGTCGGGCGCAAGGAACTCCTCGAGGGACCGGCCAGCGGTAAGCGGGTCCTTGGCAGCTGCGCTGAGGTGTCCGTCGCGCACGACGATCGAGGACACCTCGCCGCAGGCGTCGGCGAACTCGTCCACCGAGCCGAAGAGGTTCGCGGCGGCGTCATACAGACCGATCTTGTGGGTTGTCACCAAAGCGCCCACACACGCGGGATCGTCACGCAGTTCGCGGACAGCTGCGCGGTACTGCTCCGGCGTCGCGTCCAACGGGAGGTCGAGCCCGACCAGCTCCGCGTCCAGACCGAGGATCTCGCACCATCGCGGAAAGATCCGCGTGATGGAGGAGTTGGCCGTGGAGACGCCGACGAACCGCATCCGCTGTGTGGGGTGAGGGGCACTCATCGTGCCCCCGCGGACACCACGTGCTGGGGGGTACCACCGCTCAGGACGGCCAGCACGGCGTCCACGGCCATGGTTCCCATGGAGTCGACCGCCTCGATGGTCTGGGCACCGAGGTGGGGGGTGAGCACGACACGGTCTGCGAACTCCTCGGCGAGCAGCGGAGACCCTGCGCGACCTGCTTCGGTGGCGAGCGTGTCCGCGGCGTAGGCGAAGAACGTGCCACTGCTCAGGCCCGCGCACACGACCTGCTCGTCGACGAGGTCGGCGCGCGCAGTGTTGACGACCACTTGGCCGGCGCGAGCATGCGCCAGCCAGTCCTCGTCCACGATGACAGTGCCACCGGGAGCGTGCAGCGACACCACGTCGGCCTCGCTGCACAGCGACTGCAGCGGCAGGGGTCGGTGGCCCATGGCAGCGATGGCCTCGTCGTCGACGCCGGGGTCGTGGACCACCACGCTGCACCCGAGTGCGGCGAGTCGCGCAGCGACGCGACGGCCGATCAGACCGAAGCCCACGACACCGGCAGTGGTGCCCGCGAGCTGCCGTCCCCGGGACACCGTCCAGGTGCCGGAGCGGACGCGACGATCCCCTGCGGGCACGGAGCGGAGAGCTGCGAGGAGAAGTGCGATCGCGTGCTCGGCGACCGCGTCGCTGTTGGCCCCTGGCGTGTTGGCCACCAGAACACCCGCGCACGCGGCGGCGTCGAGATCCACCGAGTCCACCCCTACCCCGTAGCGCGCCAGTACCGACAGGTGTGGCGCCAGCGCCAGGTGCTCGACTGTCACCGGGCCGGTCCCTGCGATCCACGCGCAGGCCTTCGCCAAGGGGTCCCGCAGCAGAAGCGGATCATGATCTGCCGATGCCCGCACGACCTCGAGCCCTGCCCGCTCCAGCCTGCCGAGCACGTCGCTGGACCCGCTGCCGAACGATCGTGCGGTCACGACCACGCGCTTCGCGGAGGCCGTCATCGAGGGTCCGGCAGCAGATGAACGCCGCCGTCGCGAGCGACGACACGACTGCCCATGCCGTGCTTGAGCACCCAGCCGTAGTCGTGGCCTGCCCCACCGGGGTACACGGCGAGGAATCGGTAGGGCTCGTCGTGCGTGTTGACCGAGCGGTGGGCCCAGCCCGGAGGGATGTAGCCGATCGTCCCAGGCCGCATCTCGAGCCACTCAGTCCGTGTCCCGTCGTACATCAGCAGGCCGCCGACACCGGAGAGCCCGAGGTAGATCTCTCCCTGGGGGTCCGGGTGCTGGTGGCCCTTGGTCATGTAGAGCTCGTTGGAGCAGGCTCCGGGAAAGATGGTGGTGATCGAGTGCGGCAGCTCGCGAGGCACCTCCGGCACAGGGGAGGAGCTGACCTCGTAGACGACCGGGTTGTCGCTCTCCACCGAGCGTGCCCAGGCCGCCTGATCTGCGAACAGTCCCTCGAGGTCGGCCATGCGCCGAACCATGGTCGGGCCGGGTGGACTCATGCGACCGGCGGCAATGTCCATCGTCACCAGCAGGGGGTCGAGCGGCGTGGCACTGAAGTGCGACAAGGCGTCTCCTCGAGGGCTTTGGGTGCCGCGTCGACCCGGCGGCGCAGGTCGGTGTGGCCCCGGTCTGGGAAAACCGAACGTTGATAACGGTTGACTAACGGTTGAACGGCTGCGCACAGTTGGCCTGCGACGTGGGCAAGTATGAGCGCTACAAATGCTCGAACATGCTCAATCGAGCATACCGCAGTTGGCTTCGTCACTCCCCAAGTTTCTCGTCGACTGCTGCTGGACCGCATCGCTTAACCCGTGCAGTGCCGCCGCGTAGGAGCGTGGATCTTGCAGGAGAGTCCGAAGGAACTGGTGGCGCGCCACCTGGACGAGGATCGAGTCCTCGACCTCCTGCGCGCGTCCATCCAGACGCCCAGCGTCACCGGCAGTGAGCGTGGGTACGCTGACCTGCTGGGCCAGGCCATGAGGGAGATGGACTTCGACCACTCCGAGGTGTTGCCCTTCGCTGAAGACCGGGCGAACGTCTGGGGAGGGCTGCGAGGGACCGGCGGGGGCGCCGGCGTCATGTTCCTGGGGCACATCGACACCGTCTCCGTGGGCGACTGGGCCCAGCAGTGGGCCGGCTCCCCACGCGAGGACCCCTTCGGTGCCGTCGTCGTCGACGGAGAGATGACCGGCCGCGGCTCCGCGGACCAGAAGGCCGGTGTCGTGGCGGCGATCATGGCCATGGACCTGATCAAGCGCAGCGGCGTCCGGCTCAAGGGTGATGTCACCGGGGTCTTCGTCGCCGACGAGGAGGGTGGCGAGCCCGGCAGCGCCACCGGTCAGAGCCTCGGCATCAAGGCATGCGTCACCGAGATCGAGGCAGGCAGGATTCCCTCGGCTGACTTCGCCGTCTACACCGAGCCCACGACGCTGCAGGTCTACACGGCACAGATGGGCTTCCTGACCGCGGACATCACCGTCCACGGCGAGAGCGCCTACTTCGGCATGCCGTGGCTGGGTCGCGACGCGCTACGTCAGGCACACGTGCTGCTCTCACGCCTGTGGGACTACTCCGACGGGCTCTGGGAGGCGGCGCGCCACCCGCTCATCGAGCGTCCCTTCGTCCTCGTCACCGGGGTCCAGGCTGGCGGGCTCGTGGCCGTACCCGGGGAGGCCGTGATCAGCTTGATCCAGAAGATCCTGCCGGGCCAGAGCTTGGACGAGGCCCAGGCAGGGCTGGACGACCTGCTCAAGGCAGCCGCGGTGCGAGACGGGATCCAGGCCACCATCGAGTACACCTCGCCGCGGGACCACCCGGCAGGGGGGACGCCGGCGGAGCTGATCGGTGAGAACCCGCACGCTGCGACCCTGCAACGGGCCCTGCGGACTGTTGCTCCCGACCGCGGCGGCGTCGAAGGTGCGCCCTACTGGTCGGAGATGTCGTTCACGCAGCGCCAGCTCGGTATCCCGACTGTCTACTGCGGCCCGGGGGACATCTCCTGCTGCCACACCGCCGACGAGCGGGTCAGCGTCCGTGAGGTCATCCAGGCGACCGAGGCGTTCGCTCTGTTCATTCTCGAAACCTGTGGCGTCGAGCCAGAGATGTCCCCAACCCCTAGTAAGGAGATGTTGTGATGTACCAGAAGGTGAAGCGATTCCGGTTGGGTGTGGCAGTCGCCGCGGCCGGCCTCATGCTCGTCGCGGCGTGCGGTAGCTCGACGGACAGCAACTCGAAGTCCAGCGGCACGTCCGGCAGCTCCTCGGAGAAGGGACTGCGGGAGACCCGGGGCCCGGCTGGGGAGACCGCCACCGCCGTCGCCGACCTGCAGGTCACCGACGACGTCATCAAGAAGGCGACCGGCAAGGCGAAGACGGCTGCCATCATGTGGCCCGACTCCACCCCGTTCTTCTCGGCGGCCGCGAAGGGCATCGAGGACACCTTCAAGAAGCTCGACATCAAGGTCGTCTCGGTGACCGACTCCGGCTTCGACTCGGCCAAGGAGCGCGACAACTTCGAGACCGTCTTCGCGCTGAAGCCCGACATCATCGTCGCCCTGATCGTGGACCCGGTCGCCTCGGCTGAGACCTTCCGTCCAGCGGTCGAGGCCGGAACGAAGCTCGCGCTCCTGAGCAACGTCCCCAAGGGCTACAAGCAGGGCCAGGACTACGTCTCGCTCGTGACCGACGACCTGTTCGCCATGGGCTCGCAGGCCGCCAAGGCGCTGGCCGGAGCGATGGACGAGAAGGGGAAGGTCGGCTACATCTACCACGACGCCGACTTCTACGTGACGAACCAGCGTGATCAGGCCTTCAAGACGATCATCTCCGAGGACTACCCGAACATGGAGATCGTCGCCGAGGCCGGCATGGCCGACCCGGCTCGTGTCGAGGAGATCGCGTCGGCGATGATCACCCAGCACCCCGACATGACTGGCATCTACGTCCCGTGGACGCCACCGGCCGAGGATGTCCTCGCTGCCATCCGCGCGGCGGGGCGTGACGACATCAAGTTGACGACTCTTGACCTCAGCGTTCCTTCTGCCCTCGACATGCTGCAGGGCGGCCCCACGGTCGCCATGGTCGCCGACGCGTCGTATGAGATCGGTCGGGGACTGGCTTCAGCGGTCGCCCTGGATCTCGCTGGTGAAAAGGTGCCGCCGTTCATCGTGGCGCCTGCGGTCACGGTCACCAAGGACAACCTGGTGGAGGCATGGAAGGACTCCCTGGGTGTCGAGCCGCCCGCGCAACTGCTCGAAGCGGTCAACAAGAACTGACCGCTGCCTGCGGAGAACCCACCATCAACTGAGCTTGGCAGAGGAGAACAATCACTATGGTTTCACTGGCACTCACATCGGACAGAGGAGCCAATGTCCGCGAGCGCTTGAGCAGTTTCGTGGTCTACGCGAGTCTCGTCCTGATCACGCTGTTCTTCTCGATCACGCTTGGCAACGACGGGTTCCTGACCTCAGCGAACCTGCTCAACATCCTCCGCCAGACGGCGATGGTGTCGATCATGGCGATCGGCGTCACCTTCGCTCTGTCGGCGGGTGAGATCGACCTGTCGATCGGTGCAACGGTCGCGCTGTCAGCGCTGGTCGTGGCGGAGACGCTCAGGACTCAGTCCTTGATCGTCGCCGTCGCGGCCGGGCTGGCCGTGGGCATCGCCGTCGGGCTCGTCAACGGGCTGCTCACCACGAAGCTCCGCATCCCGTCATTCCTGGTGACACTGGGCATGACAGGTGTCGTCGCGGGCATCGCGCGCAACCTCACCGACCTGCAGGCGGTCGCCGTCACCAACGAGACCTACAACTTCGTGTTCGGTAGCGGCGACATCGGCCCGATCCCGATCCTGGTCGTGTGGACCCTCGTCATCCTGCTCGTGGGGCACCTGGTCTACCGCAAGTTCGCCTTCGGCCGCCGGGTGCTCGCCACTGGCGGCAACCGGGTCGCGGCTCGGCACTCGGGCATCAACACCGACCGGGTGCGGATCGCAGTCCTCGTCATCAGCGCGTCCTCCGCGGCGCTCGCAGGCATGCTGTATGCCGGCCGGCTGCACGGTGCGCGCTACACCTTGGGCGAGGCGGACCTGCTCACGGTCATCGCGGCCGCGATCATCGGCGGCACCAGCCTCTTCGGAGGCAAGGGATCGGTCGTCGGAGCGGTCGTGGGGTCTCTGGTGATGGGGGTGCTGAACAACGGCCTGATCCTCATGGGGCTATCGGTGAACGCCCAGATGATCGCTCGTGGTCTGATCATCATCGCGGCGGTCGCGCTCAGCCTGAGGGAGCCGAAGGAAGCATGACACCGGTTCCCGAGAGCCAGCCTCGCTCCGGACTCGCCGAGTCGGCGCTCAGGCTGGAAGCGAGAGGCATCCGCAAGTCCTTCGGTGGGGTCGAGGTCCTCAAGGGCGTCGACTTCCGCCTCGAGAAGGGCAAGGTCCACGGGCTGGTCGGCCAGAACGGCGCCGGCAAGTCGACCCTGATGAAGATCCTCAACGGGGTGTACACCAGGGACGGCGGCGAGATCCTCGTCGACGGGCAGGTGGTCGACTACTCCACGCCGAACGAGGCCCAGGCGGCCGGCATCGGGATGGTCTTCCAGGAGCTCAGCCTGATCAACTCGATGACGGTCGCGCAGAACGTGCTTCTGACCCGCGAACCGCGGGGACGCGTGCTGCTCAGCGACCGACAGGCCGTCGAGCAGACCAAGGCCATCTTCGCCGAGATCGGCGTGGACATCGATCCCCGCGCGGACACGGCGCGTCTCTCGGTGGGGTCGCGTCAGCTCGTCGAGATCGCCAAGGCGCTGTCGCAGAAGCCCAGGATCCTGGTGCTCGACGAGCCGACGGCCTCGCTGACCAGCTCCGAGGTGGAGACCCTGTTCGCCGCGATCCGCAGGCTGACGGCCCGGGGGATCTCGGTTGTCTACATCTCCCACCGGATGCCTGAGCTCTTCGAGATCTGTCAACAGATCACGGTCCTGCGCGACGGGGCGGTCACCAAGAGCGCCGACGCGGACACGCTGACCATCGACCAGATCGTCGCGGAGATGCTCGGGCCAACCCTGGGCCGGGAGCTGGAGGAGCTGCAGAACGACCAGTCTGCGCCCGTGGCGCGAGAGCACGTGGGGGAGCCGCTGCTTCGCGTGACCGGCCTGACCCGTCGAGGGATCTTCGAGGACGTCACCTTCGACCTGTGGCCGGGTGAGATCGTCGGGATCGCCGGGCTGCTGGGCAGTGGCCGAAGCGAGATCATGCGTGGCCTCTTCGGCATCGACAAGCTCGACAGCGGCACCGTCGACCTGGCCGGCGAGCGCCTGTCGCTGACCTCGCCCAAGAAGGCCCTCGACGCCGGTCTGGGCTTCGTGCCCGAGGACAGGCGCGTAGCCGGGCTGGTCCTGAAGGACTCGGTCTTCTCCAACCTGATGATGGCCTCCTGGCCGCGGGTGACGCGCTGGGGCTGGGTCGGCAGACGGTCGGCAGAGAAGCGTTCGAAGGAACTCGTCGACCGGCTCAAGGTGAAGACCGCGGGGCTCCGACAGCAGGTTGCCCACCTCTCCGGTGGCAACCAGCAGAAGATCGTCGTCGGCAAGAACCTCAGCGTGACGCCGAAGGTCCTGCTCCTGGACGAGCCGACGGTCGGTATCGACGTGAAGTCCAAGGCCGACATCCTCGAAGAGGTCCGTCAGCTCGCCGCGGATGGCAACGGAATCATCATCGTGTCGTCCGAGCTCTCCGAGCTCACCGCCCTCTCGGACCGGGTTCTGGTCCTGCACGGTGGAAAGGTCACCCGCGCCTTGAGCCGCGCCAACGGCGACGACATCTCGGAGGGTGCGCTGTCCCTGGCCGTTCAGGTCGGTTAGCGGAGAAAGCCCCACTCGTACAGAACACGGACGGAGAACTGACATCAAGATCTTGGTTGGCGGCATCGGCAAGGCGGAGACGAGCAGGATCCTGGTGAACGGGCTCGGCACCGGCGTGGAGGTCGAGATCAGCAGCGACTTCGAGGCCGCAGCGGTCGTGGCCACGGAGGCTGGCGCGTACTACCTCGGCAGCTGCCACACGGGAGCCGGAGCAGCTCTGGGCGTCCTGGTGCCTCTGCTCGGTCCGGACCGGTGCCACGCCTTCGGACGGAGCGTTCCCACCGCGGACGAGCTGAACGCTCTGCTGGCGGCCGGCAAGGCCGCCTTCGGCTTCCCGGTGGACAACACCGCCGCCGTGGTGGGCGTCTTTGTCGACGTGCTGTCCGGCTCTGCGGAAAAGAGCTGAGTGTTGTCGTCGGCGTGTGACGAGGGACGGCTGAGATGACGATGGACGGGGCCGTGGTCCTGGTGCTCCTCGCGGCCACAGGATCCTTGGTGGCCCACCTGGGACTGGCGGTGTTCAACGACGGGGTCCGCGCCACGGCACGGATCGCCGTGGCCACCCACGAGGGCCGCAAGGCGACGGCGAAGCAGGCCGCCCGCCTGGCGGGTCCGTCGGTGTTCGGGTTCGGTGCCGTGATGAGTGTGCTCAGCGGACTGCTCAACCCGTTCCTGCTGCTCCTGCCAACCGACGCCATCGGGCTGCGGTCGACGCGACGCTGGTTGGCGGTCGTGCTCGGCGCATGCTGGGGCGCGGCAGCGGTCGCCGCTGTTCTCGGCCTGCATCGCGCCCTCGAGTCGGTCGACCACTCGCCGATGCCGTACCTGAGCACGCTGGCCGACGCCCTGGTCCTGATGCTGCCCTTCTTCCCGGCCCTCGCGGCTGCCGAGCAGCTCGGACGGCTCCGCGGCGCGGCGGTCCTCGGCGTCGTGGTGGCTGCCACCGTGGTCGTGGCCAGGACAGGCGGTACCGGAGCGTGGATGTGGTTGCCGCTCATCCTCGGGGTGGGGCTCTACCTCGTGCTTCTCGTACCGACCTTCCGCCTGGCCCATCGTGAGCAGGGGCCCCGAGCCGGCGCCTCGCCCTTCGCCGAGCTGCAGGCCGCCAACTCCGCCCGGCTGCGCCGGGCGCTGCCGTTGCTCATGGTGCTGGGCGCGCTCACCGGCGCTGCCTGCCACCTGCAGGTCTACGGAGGCAGTGAGGTGTCGCTGTTCCTGCTCGCCGACGGCGATGTCGGGGGAGCCGCGATGCTGGATGGCTTTCGGGCGCTTGGCTACCTCCCACTGATCGTGATGGTCGCGATGGCCTCCGGGACGTACGGCGCCGCCGGCCTCACCCTCGTCTACCCGGTGGGATACCTGTCCCCGAACCTCGCGACCGCGGCGGTCCTGGGTGCTCTTGTCATCGCACTCGAGGTCTGCCTGCTGCGTCGTGCGAACGACGTGGCGATCCGCTACCCGTGCATCCGGACCACGACCGACCACCTCCGCAACGCCCTCTACACGACGCTGGAGCTCGGTCTGTCGGGCGGATGCCTGCTGATCGCCGCACAGTCCCTGGGTGCTGTCGGGTTCGCCCTGGTCGGTGGCCTGTTCATGGCCAACGAGGCGTTGGGCCGGCCCGTCATACGCATGGCCGCCGCCCCGTCGGCGCTCTTGATCACCGTGGTCCTGCTCAACCTCATCCCACCGGAGGCGTTCGTCTCGATGCTGGAGCGCTCATGACGGTGCAGTCGGTGACCGGGCCGGTCGACCTGTCGGCGGTCAAGGGCGCGGTGCTCGCACACGAGCATCTCTTCCTCACCCTGGAGCGGGAGGAGGGCCAGGTGGTGCTCGGCGAGGAGCGGCGCATCGGTCATGAGTTGACCGAGCTGCGCCGGACCGGCGGCCTCGGAGCGCTCATCGAGCTCAGCGGACGGAACATGGGGCGGAACGCGGCCGGACTGCGCCAGCTTTCGGAGCGGACCGGCGTCGTGGTCATCGCGGCCACCGGGCACTACTGGGAGCCCTTCCATCCTGCCGAGGTCGACCAGCTCGACCTGGACGGGCTGACGGAGACACTGGTCGCTGATGTGCTCGTCGGGATGGACGGCACCGACGTTCGTGCCGGTCTGCTGGGTGAGATCGGCAGCCATGGCCACGTGCCGACGCCGGCCGAGGAGAAGTGCCTGCGAGCCGCCGCCCGGGCAGCAAAGGCGTGCGACGTCTCGGTTGCGACCCATGCCCAGGACGGTGTCGGGGGGCTGGCACAGCTCGACCTGCTCTGCGGCGGAGAGGGCCTCGATCCCGGCCGCGTCAGCATCGGGCACCAGGACCTGCACAGCGATCGCACCGTCCACGAGCAGATCGCTGCTGCGGGGGCGTACGTCGCCTTCGACACGATCGGCAAGACCAGCTTCCAGAGCGACGAGGTGCGACTCGCCTGTCTGCTGGATCTGATCGCGTCCGGCCACGCCGACCGGGCACTGCTCTCCAACGACATCTCGCGCGACAGCTATCTGAGTCGCCCCACCGGTGGCTACGGCCATCTGTTCAACTCCTTCCTGCCGCGACTGCGGGAGGCGGGGGTCGACGAGGCGACAGTCCGGCTGCTGACCCGTGAGAACCCCATCCGCTTCCTGACCGGGGCACAGCCCGCGGCGGGGGAGCCCCTCACCGAAGGAGAAGGTCTTGGCTGATCGCAGGCTCGAAGGTCGCACGGCACTCATCACCGGGGGTGGCTCCGGGATCGGACGCGCGACCGCCCACCGGTTCGTTGACGAGGGCGCGAGGGTGGTCCTGGTCGGGTGGACCGAGAGCAAGCTCCGCGACTGCGCGGACGAGATCGGTGACGGCGTCGTCGGCGTCGTCGCTGCCGATCTCTCGGTCGAGGAGGACCGCGTCCGGGCAGTCGACCACGCCACGAGCTGGCTCGAGAGCGTCGACGTGCTCGTGAACGCCGCCGGAGTCGGCTACTCCTACCTCGGACGTCGGCCCGGCAGCATGGGGGACGTCATCGCCACCACCGACGAGGACTGGCGACACGTGCTCGACATCAACCTGGGCTCGGTGTCCGGCATGAGCAGACTCGTGCTGCCGGCCATGGTTGCCGCGGGCGGGGGCGCGATCGTCAACATCTCCAGCATCTCGGGGTTCCTGGGTACGACGGCGGCGCACGCCTACGCGGCGGCCAAGGCAGGGGTCATCAGCCTGACGCGCAGCACCGCAACGACGTACGGCGACCGTGGTGTCCGCGCCAATTGCATCGCGCCTGGCTACGTCCAGACGCCCCTTGCCGCAGGGGCTCTGGACGACTTCGGCGACCCCGAGACTGCCCGGCGACACACGCCCGCAGGTCGTCCTGCGGACCCGGCGGAGATCGCGAACGGCTGCCTGTTCATGGCCTCCGACGAAGCCTCCTACTGCAACGGCAGCGTGCTCGTCATGGACGGCGGTTCCTCGGTGGGGCAGCACTGATTGACAAATATGAGCAAAATTTATGCTCATCCTTGACTGATATCCGGGATGGGTCTTACTGTTTGGTTTCAGGGTGGCGCTGAGTGAAGTGCCGCCAACCTCTGAGGTGGGGAAGCAAATTGACGAGCAACACCTTCCTGCAGAACATCGACGCCCAGCCCGACGCGCTGCGTCGGGTGGTCGACGTCTACGGCAGCCAGGGAGGGCGGACGCTGCTCGGCGGGGCGCACGACCTGCTGCGGGGGAAGGTCGTCCACTCCAGCGGAATGGGCGCCTCGCTCTTCGCGCTGCAGGCCACCCGGCGGCTGCTGGATGCAGCGGTGCCCGGACACCTCATCGAGGAGACGGGATACCTCTCGGAGAACCTCTCCGACCTGAGCCGTCCCCTCGAGGCTCTCCTGCTCGTCTCGCAGTCCGGCGAGACCGTCGAGGCGCGCGAACTCCAAGGGATGCGCCCGTCATCCGTACCCACCGTCGCGATCACCCGCAACCTGGACAGCAGCGTCGCCACGGCGGCCGACCTCGTCCTCCCCATGGCGTGCGATGGCGACCTCTCCGTGGCGGTGCAGACCTATTCATCCACCGTTGCGGTGCTCGCGCTGCTCGCTGCGGAGCTGGGGGACGGCGACGTCGACGAGGTACTCAAGGGCATCTCCCAGGTCGCGGACACGATCGAGAAGCAGATCCCCCGTCTGAGCGAAGAGACCCCGGCAGTTGCCGACCACATCGGCGGGGCCGAGCAGATCTACGCCGTGGGGCGCGGTGCTTCGATCGCCAGTGCGTTCGCGACTGGCCTCCTGCTGAAGGAGGCAGCGAAGCGCAACTGCGAAGGCAGTGGCAGCGCCCAGTTCCGGCACGGTGCGGTCGAGGTCATCTCGACGGAGACGGCAGTGATCGTGTTCACCGGTGACCAGCCGGGCGTGCGGACCCTCGACGACAACCTCGTGGGTGAGCTGCGCAGCTACGGCGCGCCGGTCGTCGTGGTGGGTCCCGAGGACGGGGAAGGCGTCAGGGGCGACCGGTTCGTCGGCCTGCCTCCGACGCCCGCGGCGCTCAGGCCGATCCTCGAGGTGCTGCCGATGCAGTTGCTCTCCGCGGAGCTCGCCGCGCGCAACGGCGTCGTACCCGGGGAGTTCCGCAACACCGTGCCCGTCATTGTCACTGCCTAGACCTTCAGGTCGCGGCGGTTCACGAGGTTCAGGAGCGAGATGTTCATCGAAGTCACGCAGCGCCGCAACCCGGCTCTGATCGACGCGGCCGTCAAGCTGCACCAGCGGGGGGCGATCCCCTCCAACTGTTATGTCGTCGACGTGGACACGGTCGCAGCCAATGCAGGTCTCGTGGCCAAGGCCGGCGCCGAGGCGGGGCTCACGCTGTTCCAGATGACCAAGCAGTGGGGGCGCAATCCCGTCGTGGCGCTGGCCGTGGCCCGCGCGGGCATCCCCAAGGCCGTCGTCGTCGACTTCGACGAGGCGCGCGTCCTGCACCGAGCGGGTGTGGACATCGGCCACCTGGGCCACCTCGTCCAGGTGCCCCGCAAGGAGGCCGGCCACGCCATCGAGATGAGTCCGGACCAGGTCACCGTGCAGAACTACGCCCAGGCTGCCAACCTGTCGCGTGCAGCGGTCGCAGCCGGCGTCGTGCAGTCGATCCTGCTACGCGTCGAGGGCCCGGAGGACGTCTTCTACCCTGCCCAGCGCGGTGGAATCCCCGAGGCTGCGCTGGAGGAGACGGCACAGGCCGTCGCCGCCCTGCCCGGGGTGCGGGTGATCGGGGTGACCTCGTTCCCCTGCGTGCTGTGGAACCCGGAGACCGCTGCCCTCGAGCCGACCCCGAACCTCGGCACGCTGCTGCGCAGCGCCGAGCGGCTGCGCGGGCTCGGTATCGACGTGACGGTTGTGAACGCCCCCAGTGCCACGTGCATCGCCACCCTGCCGACGTTGGCGGCGGCGGGAGCGACGCAGGCCGAGCCAGGCAGCTGTCTGCTCGGGCAGACGCCGCTGCACGCGGTCTCCGACCAGCCGGAGCTCCCCGCCATGGTGTACGTCACCGAGGTCACGCACGTGGAGGGGCCACTGGCCAACACCCTCGGTGGTGGCTTCTACGCGCGCTCCCGGGCCGAGACCGCTCTCGTCTACGGTGACGGGGACGGGCCGGTGGCGACGCGTGTGCAGCCGAACCCGCCCGATGCGATCGACTACCACGGCACCGTCGAGACGGAGGCACCCGTCGCCGTCGGCAACACCGCGGTGTACTCGTTCCGCTCCCAGGTGTTCGTCTCGCGAGCATCGGTTGCGGTCGTCCAGAACGTGCAGGGTTCGCCCGAGGTCGTGGGGCTGTTCAACCGTGACGGCTTCGCCATCGACGACACGCTCCGGCCGCTGGGGCACTGACGGGCGCGGCCAACCAGTCCCTGTCAGCTTTCCCCGCGAGGCGCGCCTTCGACGCTAACCTGCTCGGGGGGATGAGGTACTCAAACACCAAGGAGGCTCACGTGCGCAAGGCTGAACGCTGGGAGTACATCCTGACGCGGCTTGGGCGTGATGGTGACCTCGACGTCAACACGCTGGCCGAGGAGATGGACGTCTCTCCGGCCACGGCGCGTCGTGACCTGCAGGAGTTGCACAACCAGCACCTGCTCTCGCGGGTGCACGGGGGAGCCACATCCTCAGGGATCTTCTCCGAGCTGCCCCTGCGCCACCGGATCGGGCAGCAGCAAGAGGGCAAGCAGTGGATCGCCAACGCAGCAGTGGACCTGATCGAGCCCGGCATGGCGGTCGGGCTCACCGGCGGTACGACGATGGCCGCCGTCGCGCGTGAGCTCATGAAGCGCCGGTTGAAGGACGTCACGATCGTGACCAATTCTCTGGCGATCGCCTACGACTTCTCCATGCAGCCGGGCTACAACCTGGTGATGACGGGCGGCTTCATCAGGCCGGCCTCACTGGAGCTGGTGGGCCCCTTTGCGGACGCCACCATCGAGAAGGTGAATCTGGACGTGACCGTCGTCGGGGTCGACGGCATCACCGCCGCAGCCGGCCTCACCCTGCTCGACGAGCTCGAGGCGCGGACCAACAGCCTGCTGCTCCAACGGGCACGCAACCGTGTCGTCGTGGCCGACCACTCGAAACTGGGTCGTGCAGCGTTCGCCCAGGTGTGCCCGCTGTCCGACGTGGACGTCGTGATCACGGACCCGGCCCCTGACGGGACCAACGAGGTGGCTGCCATCCGCGCGCACGGCACCAAGGTCATCCTCGCCGAGCCCCGCTGACCCCAGTCAAGATCTCGGCGGTCATGGAGGCCCGTATGGCTAGCCGAATGCGTCCAAGTCTGCAATAGTGAGCAAAGTTCTTGCGCGAATATGCGCACTTCGTCAAGGGTAAGAGGAACCATGCCATTCGAGCGTCGAGTGCAGGTCGGATCCAGCAGCGGCTTGCACGCCCGGCCAGCTGCCGCGTTCGTCCGGGCGGCCGCGGCCCACCCGCATCGCATCACCATTGGTCGCCCTGACGGCCCCGCTGTCGTCGCCAGCAGCATCCTCTCCGTCCTCGGGCTTCACGTCGGGTACGGCGAGGAGGTCGTCCTGACCGCCGAGGACGAGCTCGCAGTGGGTGCGCTCGACGAGCTGAGCGCCCTGCTCGGCCAGGACCTCGACCGGGAGGACTAGCTCCGTGCGCGAGCTCCAAGGAGTCGCCGTGAGCCCCGGGTCGGTCGCGGCGCCGGTGCTGGTCCTGCGTAAACGACCGGCACTGCCGCCTGACGTGCGAACCGACGCAGACGCCGCGAGCGCCGTGGGCGACGTCGAGCGTGCGATCGCCAGCGTGGCGGCCCATCTCGAGGCCCAGGCGCAGGAGGTGTCGCACGACATAGCCGCCGTGCTGCAGGCGCAGGCGCTGATCGTCGGGGATCCCACCCTGCTTGATGCCATCAAGCGCCGGATCGGTGACGGCTCGACCCGAACGGACGCGGTGGAGGACTCCTTTTCCGAGTTCCGTGAGCAGCTCGCAGCCGCCGGTCCGTACTTCGCAGATCGCATCGAGGACCTGGACGACCTCAGCTACCGCATCCGGGCGTCGGTCCTGGGCGTCGCGATGCCTTCGCGGGTGGCACCCAGGTCGCCGAGGATCATCGTGGCCGACGAGCTCGCACCCGCCGACCTCGTGGTGCTCGGCCCTTCGGTGGTGGGCCTGGTGACTCAGCGAGGCGGCGCCACCGGACACACGGCCATCGTCGCGAAGTCCTTGGGCATCCCCGCCGTCGTCGGATGTGCCGGCGCCTGCGAGCTGGCGGACGACACCGTCGTCCTGCTCGACGGGGGCACGGGTGTCGTGGTGGCCGCACCCACTCGAGAACAGGTCGACGAGCACTTGGCGGCCGACGCGGCCAGCAAGGCCAGGATCGGCGCGCTGGCCGGCCCCGGCCGGACGGCCGACGGCACGCCGGTGGCGCTGCTGGCCAACCTGGGTGGCGACCACGACGTCCTGGCCGCCACGGACTGCGAGGGGGTCGGCCTTTTCCGGACGGAGTTCCTGTTCCTCGACCGCGACGACGCGCCCAGCTTCGACGAGCAGGTCGAGGTCTACAGCGCACTCCTGCGCAGCGCCGCCGGGCGCCGCGTCGTCTTCCGCACCCTGGATGCGGGCTCGGACAAGCCCCTTGGTTTCGTGGACGTCGGTCACGAGCCGAACCCGGCCCTGGGAGTCCGCGGCTATCGAATCGCGGCGCACTACCAGGAGCTGGTCGATGAACAGCTTCGCGCCGTGGCGACTGCCGAACAGCTGGCCGGGGCCACTGCGGCGGTGATGGCGCCGATGGTCGCCACGGTGGCCGAGGTCCGCTCCTTCGTCGCTCAGGCCCGCGCTCACGGGTTGCGGGAGGTCGGAGTGATGGCAGAGGTCCCGGCGCTGGTCCTGTCCGCTGACCGGGTGCTGGCGGAGTGCGACTTCCTGAGCATCGGGACCAACGACCTCGCGCAGTACACCTTCGCGGCAGACCGGCAGCTGGACGAACTCGCGGTGCTCCTCGACCCCTGGCAGCCGGCCCTGCTGCGCCTGGTCTCGATGGCGGCGGAAGCGGCCAAGCGATCGGGCAAGTCGGTCAGTGTCTGCGGCGAGGCTGCCAGCGACCCACTGCTGGCCCTCGTCCTGGCAGGCGTCGGCGTCTCGTCCCTCTCCATGGCGCCGGTGTCGATCCCGGCCGTACGTGCGGCGCTGTTCGAGCTCACCATGACCGGGTGCCAGCAGGCGGCGCAGATCGCCCTCGGCGCTGAGGAACCGGCAGCGGCGCGGGCGGGCGTGCGGGCGTTGCTGAAGATCGACGGCTGATCAAGCCGCCGGCGGACTTCGATCACAAACAAGCATTGATTTTGCAAATAATTGGCGAAATCCTTGACGGTTCTTGCAGGCGCCGCCACGATAAGGCCAGAACCCACGACGGGGACGCACCTTCAACCGAGGAGCAGCTGTGATCAAGCACAAGAAGGCAGTAGCGGTGGCGGCCCTGGCTGCCATGTGTGTGGCGTTCGCGGGCTGCGGTAGTAGCAGCAGCAACAGCGGCACCAAGGGCGACGCCAAGGCGAGCAACTTTGATCTCTCTCGTGCCACCACCGGTCCCAACGGGGAGACCGCGACGCCGGCTGACTCGGTGAAGGAGCTGACCGGGGCGGACCTGGAGAAGGCAAAGACCGCCGGCTACAAGGTCGCGATCCTGCACGGCGGGTCATCGACCTGGTTCAAGTCGATGGAGCAGGGCATCGAGGCGGAGGCCAAGAAGCTGGGCGTCGACATCGTGCTCACCACCTCGGCGGAGTTCGACGCCGCCAAGCAGGCCGACCAGGTCGAGACGGCGATGTCGAAGTCGCCCGACGCCATCGTGACGCTGCCCGTCGATCCTGTATCCGCCGCGGAGGCGTTCCGTCCCGCGGTGCAGAAGGGCGTCAAGCTGCTCTTCGTGGACAACGGCATCGAGGGTTACAAGGCCGGCAAGGAATACGTCTCCATCGTCACCGGCGATCACTTCGGCATGGGCCGCGCGGCGGCCGAACTGATGGCGGACGCGATCGGTGACAAGGGCAAGATCGGCTACATCTTCCACGACGCCCAGTTCTACGTGACGAACAACCGCGACCAGTACTTCAAGGCCGTGATCGAGCAGGAGCACCCTGACATCAAGATCGCGGCCGAAGCCGGCTTCACCTCGGAGGGATCAACCTCGGAGATCGCCAACGGCATGCTGACGCAGCACCCCGATCTCGACGGCATCTACGTGTCGTGGAGCGCAGCGGCGACCGGGGTCCTCGACGCCCTGCGCGCCGCAGGCAACACGACCACCAAGGTCGTGACGCACGATCTCGACGCGACGAACGACCTCCAGATCGCGAAGGGCGAGAACCTCTTCGGTGCTGCCGCTGACAAGCCGTACCTGGAGGGCCAGATCCTGCTGCGCCTCGCCGTGCTGTCCCTGATGGGCAAGGAGGCGCCGGCCTTCGTCACCGTCGACCCGGTGAAGGCGTCCAAGGCGACGCTCGAGCAGGCATGGATGGACAGCCTCGGCCAGAAGCCGTCGGCCGAGATCATGTCGGCGCTGGCGAAGTGACAGGCGTCGAGCTCTCGCGCAGCGGAGTCGAAGGAGCCGGGCGCCTGGTGACGCACCCACTGCGACAGCTGACGATCGCCGAGGCAACCCAGCTCCAGTTCAAGCTCGTCGACATCATGCACCAGCACTTCGACGGTGACCTCGCGATGGAGGCCGGTGACTACGGCGCACCTGCGGGTCTGGGCCGGCCGCGGACCACAGCGAGGGTCGAGGCGGTCCTCGCCGAGCTCTTCGGCGCGGAGGACGCCACGCTCGTCGCCGGCGCCGGCACCGGCGCCATCAGGTCTGCCCTGATGGGGACGTTGTCGCCGGGCGCCCGCGTGGTCCTCCACGACGTTCCGGTGTACGCAACCACGTCGGTCACGTTCCGGGCCATGGGTCTCCAGCTGAAGGCTGTCGACCTCAACGACCGGGCCGCGCGTCGCGCCGCGTTCGAGCAGGGACCGAGCATGGTCTACCTGCAGCACTCGCGACAGATGCTCGCCGATCACTACGACGTCGAGCAGGTGATCGCCGACGTCCGGGAGCTCGCTCCCGGGTGCCTGGTGATGGTGGACGACAACTACACCGCCCTGCAGGTCCCGCGCATCGGCACGCAGCTGGGTGCCGACCTGTCGGCGTTCTCTTTGTTCAAGCTGCTCGGGGAGCCGGGTGTCGGCTGTGTCGTCGGCCGTGCGGACCTGATCGCCCAGCTTCGCGACGACGCCTACTCCGGTGGCACCAAGATCCAGGGGCCCATCGCCCTGAGCACCCTGCGTGGCGTCGTCCAGGCTCCGGTGATGTTCGCGGTGGCCAGCGAGGCCGTCGAGACCGTGCTGGAGCAGGTGGCGCAGAACCCGATCCCGGGTGTGCGCGCCGTACACCCTGGCAACCACCAGGAGCGGTCGCTGCTGGTGGAGCTCGAGGAGCCGATCGCCGAGGACGTGATCAAGGTGGCCACGCGCTTCGGCGCTGCCACGCACCCCGTCGGCTCGCAGTCGCGCTTCGACACGCACATGCTGGTCTACCGGCTCTCGCGCGCCATGTGCGAGGCCGATCCCGAGCTCGCTCGGCGAATGGTGCGGGTCAGCCCGTTCCGCGCCGGGCCAGACACCGTCATCCGGGTGCTCACCGACACCATCCAGGCTGCCCGTGAGCAGGCCGTGATGGAGCGGGCCGCGGCCCAGGCGACCGACGGTGCAGGCTAGGGCTCCCCGTCAACTCGAAGGCAGAAAGGACTCACCCGCGTGATCACGATCGCAGTCTGCGGCATGGGCAAGGAACAGATCGCACGAGCAGTCCGTAGCGCGGCCGACGGCCGCGCCACGGTGGAGGTCAAGTCAGACTTCGAGGCGGCCAGCGCCGTGTCCCAGGGCGTGGCCGACTACTACATCGGTGCGTGCCAGAGCGGAGCCGGAGGTGCTTTGGCCATAGCCACAGCCATCCTCGGTGCCGACCGCGTCACACGCCTCTCCGGCGTCGGCATTCCCACGGCGACGCCCGAGACGATCATCGAGGCGCTGGAGTCTGGCCGGGTGGCGTTCGGTGTCGCGCACAGCCACATCGATCAGGCGGTGCCGAACCTGGTCGAGGCCATCCTGAAGCGAATCGAGCCGTGAGCGAGCTCTCCATCGGCTCCTTCCAGCTCCCTCTCGCAGCAGTCCTGGTCTTCGGCCTCCTCGCCGCTGCCTCAGCACTGGCGGTCCACAAGACCGCCGCGGTCTACCACGACGGCCTGCGGACCTCGGTCCCCGAGCTGTGGTTGAACCAGCGTCCCAGAGTCGACCTCGCGAAGTACTCGTACGCCATCGGCATCGGCTTCGTGCTTGCGTACGCGCTCCCGTACTCGCTGGCCACCGGGATCATGGTCATCCACATCATCCTCCTCTCCAGTGACGTTCTCGGGCTGTGGTTCCAGCGCACATGGACGGTCCTCGCTGCGTCCTTCGCGTTCGGGGCCGTGGCGACCGTGGTCATCGCGGCAGCTGCCTTCGGGATGCAGCATCTCCCCGACTACGAAGGGGCGCTGCAGGCGATGTTCGCTCCCGTGGCGGCCACCTTCCCGTTCCTGGTGGCAGTCGCGATCGCCCACCAGTTCGGCGTGCGATGGGGTGTCGCTGCGGCGGTCCTGACGCTCGCGGTCTGGCGGATCTTGGAGACGGCGCTCACCGGCTCGGACCACAGCCTGTCCGCGAAGTCCGGGGCCCTGACGTTGGGGCTGATGACACTGGGCTTGGTGGCCAGCGCCTTCACCGGCCCCCGCACCCCGGCGGTGGGCGACCAGCTGTACGCAGAGGGCGTCAAGCGGGTGCACCGGCACTGGCCCTACTTGGTCCTGCCGCCGGTGCTCATCACTGTCGCTGCCTCGCAGGGTTGGCTCGCCGGGGAGCCGCTTCAGCTGGTCCTCCTCGCAGTCGGCAGTCACGAGGCGGCGGCAGCAGTCGCGTTCTACTCCGTGGTGGCGTTCATCCCGCTGATCGCGATGTCCTCCACCGTCAGCGGGGTGTGGAACCAGGACGGTTACCCCGACTGGTACCTCGGCGCCGGCTACCTCGTGCGTGAGCCGGTGGGCGCGGTGGCGGCGGGACTCGCGCTGGTCGCAGTCGAGCTCGGCTCCCTCCGACGCGTCATGCACCTGCTGATGACCCGCCCCCGGTTGCACGGCATCGGGTCGGCTGCCCGGGACGCGCTCGACGTCGTCCCCGGCGTCTCGATCCTGGCCGGAGCGGTCGTGGCTGCATCGGGCCTCGGCGGCGTCATCGGCGCCGGCATCGTCGTGGTGATGTACGCCTTCAACGAGGCGAAGGGCCGGCCCATCATGCCGATGGCCGTCCCGGTGTTCGGATTTCTCTTGGTAGCTCTCACGTCCGATGCCCTGCAGACGCTGGGCCTCGGTTAGTCAACCTCATGAAGGAGACATGGTGATCGCGCAGCGTGCGCTCGGCGGAACCGGTCGGACCGTCTCGGCCCTTGGCCTCGGTACCTGGGCCATGGGCGGTGACGAGTGGGGGGCCAGCGACGACCAGCAGAGCCTGGACGTGCTCCGCGCAGCGATCAGCGAGGGCGTGACACTCTTCGACACTGCTGACGTCTACGGCTTCGGCCACAGCGAGGAGCTCCTCGGGGAGGCGGTGCGACCCGAGGACGACGTACAGATCGTCTCCAAGGTCGGCTGGGACATCTACACCGAGCCGCGTGTGGTCGGCGGGTCGCGACGCGTCTACGAGCGCGACTACATCGAGTCTGCGTTCGCACAGTCCTGCCGCCGGTTGGCGCGCAGCACGATTGACATCTACCTGCTGCACAACCCGAGCGCCGCGGAGGTCGCGGAGAGCGAGGGGCTGTCCACGCTGCGCGACATCCAGGCCCGTGGTGGCGCGAAGTGGATCGGTGCCTCGGTGGGGAGTGAGGAGGACGCTCGCGCCGTCATCGAGGCCGGGGTCGACGTGGTCGAGCTCCCGTTGAACGTCGTCCGCAACTGGGCCTGCGGAATCCTCCCGCTGGCCAGGAAGCACGGCACTGCCGTCCTGGCGCGCGAGCCGCTCGAGCGCGGCCTGCTGACCGGGAAGTACGCCACCGGCCAGCAGTTCCCCGAGGGTGACCACCGCAACGACAAGGGTGCCGACTGGCTCAACGCGGGCCTGGAGCACGCCGAGAGGGTGCGTCAGGTCGCGGAGCAGCTCGACCGATCCATGTCCGCGACGGCAATCGGCTACCCGCTCAGCTATTCCGAGGTGGCCTCGACCCTCTGCGGTGCCAGGTCGGTCGAGCAGTTGCGCGCGAACGTGGCTGCCGTCGGCACCACCCTCAGCGCTGAGCAGCGGTCCTTCCTCGAGGCGGGACGGGTCGACGCGACGACTGACGGGGCGGCCAGATGAGTGACGAGACCCGTGACGTCGTCGTCATCGGCGCGGGCCACAACGGCCTCGTCGCTGCGGCGTACCTCGCCCGTGCGGGACACGACGTGCTCGTGCTGGAGCGGTCGTCGCACGTTGGCGGCGCCGCCACGACCGAGGTCCTCTTCGGGGGCTACCGCACCTCTCCCTGTGCCTATTGGCTTCACGTGCTGCAGCACCGCGTGGTCACCGACCTCGACCTCCGTGCGCACGGCTGGTCCACGATCGGGGTCGACCCGACCTACGTCTCGCCCTACCCGGACGGCAGGGTCCTCGTGCAGTGGCGCGACTGGCGCCGCACGCAGGAGAGCATCGGCACCTTCTCGCGGCGCGACGCCGAGAGGTTCGCCGACTATGTCGCGTTCTGGCGGAGCGCTGGCGCACTGGTAGGTCGCTACGCCCTCGACCCGGCACCGCCGACCGTCGAGCAGCTGCGGACCGTCGTGGCCGGAACCGCCGACGCAGAGATCCTCGCCCGGCTCGAGAACCAGACCGTCCGGGAGCTCATGGACGAGTTCTTCGGGAACGACCAGGTCCAGGCCGCACTGCTACCGAACAGCGACATCGTCAGCCTCGACCAGCCCGGTGAGCTTCTCGGCTGGGCGATGACCGTGGCCGGTCCCGGCGTGGCGCCGGAGGACCAGGGCATCCCGGTGGGCGGCATGGGCACGCTCACCTCGGCGCTGGCCGCGGCTGCGGAGAAGAACGGTGTGGAGATCCGTCTCAACCAGAACGTCGACGAGGTGCTGGTCGAGGACGGGTGTGCTGTCGGCGTACGCCTCGAGAACGGCAGCGTCGTACGGAGCCGTGTGGTGGTGTCCAACGCGGACCCCAAGCGCACCTTCGCGTCCCTGCTTCCCGGCCACTCGGCCCCCGGGCACGCCCGCGACGCAGTGGCGGCGCTGGAGACCGAGAGCGGCTCGCTGAAGTTCCATGCCGCGCTCTCCGAGCTGCCGGACTTCTCACGTCACCTGGGGCCCGACTTCGAGCCCACGCTGCTCGGCATGCTGCGCATCGCCCCGTCGCTGGCCTACGTGGAGAGCTCGCTGGCCGACGCGGCTGCCGGCGTGCCCACGGCCCACCCCATCCTCATCGGTCAGATCCCCAGCGTGTACGACGCCACCACGGCGCCGGCGGGCAAGCACCTGATGTCCATCCGGGTGAAGTTCCAGCCCTCCCGGCTCAAGGACGGGGACTGGGCGTCGCTCAAGCCCCAGCTGGGTAAGCAGCTGATCGACATGATGACCGAGTACGCCCCGAACTTCGCCGATTCCGTGGAGGACTGGGTCGTCTACACCCCTGACGACATGGAGGCACGGGCGGGCCTGACCGATGGGAACATCCACCACATCAACCACGCCGCGGGGCAGGTCCTGGGAGACCGCCTCTTCACAGGAGGTGGCTACGTCACCCCGGTCGGCAACCTGTTCATGTGCGGCGCCGGTGCGCATCCCGGCGGTGAGGTGACTGGGGCGCCGGGTCACAACGCGGCAGCCGTGGTGCAGCGAGCGCTGACCAAGGCGCCCGTATCAGGGACATTTCTGAAGGAGGCACCATGAGCGAGGCCGCTGTGACCATGACCCGCCGATTCCGGGAAGGTCATGCCGGAAGGCTCGAGCTCCTCGAGGGCCACGGGCAGATCGATGGAGCGGCCCGCCGTGCTGCCGAGGAGTTCGTCGGCAGCCTCGCGGCGCGCTTCGGCATCGATCCTGAGTCCGAGGGAGCGGCCATGTTCATCACCCACGTCGCCGTCGCCTTCACCCGGGTCCGGCGCGACGAGTCCGCCCCGGCGGTGCCACACGTGCTGGTGGAGGAACTGAGCTCGAGGACCGAGGAGAAGGCCGCCGTCGAGCAGATCGCGCGGGAGATGGAGGGCGACATCGGCGGACCGCTGCCTGACGCCGAGTTGTTCTACATCACCGCCCACGTGTGCACGCTTCGTGGCGACGATGTTTCTTGAGTCGACCCGCCGCCGCAACCCCGCTCTGGTGGAGGCAGCGGTACGGCTGCACCGCGAGGAGGTGATCAGGCCGAACACCTACGTTCTCGACGCCGACACCATCGCGGAGAACGCTCGAGTGACCGCTGAGGCCGCCCGGGGGCACGGCCTCGTCGCCAACGTGATGACCAAGCAGTACGGCCGGAACCCGCGCGTCTCACAGTTGATTCGGGATGCCGGACTCACGCGCTTCGTCGCTGTCGACGTGGATGAGGCACGCGTGCTGTGGCAGGCCGGGCTGGACGTTGCCCACGTCGGCCACCTCGTGGGCCTCGCGG
Organism: Marmoricola sp.; assembly: GCF_025965085.1. Lineage (GTDB taxonomy): Bacteria > Actinomycetota > Actinomycetes > Propionibacteriales > Nocardioidaceae > Marmoricola. The sequence goes on along the minus strand of NZ_JAOPXP010000193.1, from coordinate 9,618 downwards.
CGTCCGACGTCGACGAGGTCATCGACCACCGACCGGCGACCGTGACCGTCTTCAACCTGGAGCAGGCCCGACGGCTCGACGAAGCGTCTGGCAGGAGCGGTCACCGTCAGGACGTCCTGCTGCGCATGTACGACCCTGTCGAGACCTACCACCCCGGCCAGCACGGTGGCTTCGAGCTCGCGGATCTCGACGCCGCGCTGACGCAGCTCGCCTCGTTGCGCCACCTGCACGTCCGCGGGGTCACCACGCACCCGTGCCTGGACTATGACTACGCCGACGAGCAGGTGATCGTGACGGGCAAGCTCGCGCTTCTGCGCGCGGCCGCGGAACGCATCTCCCGCGCTCGTGAGGGGTTCGTGGAGATCAATGCGCCGGGCATCACGTCAGTGACCACCATGAGCATCACCAAGGCAGAGGGTGCCACCACGGTCGAGCCCGGGAGCGCGCTCACCGGGTCCACCCCGCTGCACGCGGTCAGCGACCAGCCCGAGGTTCCTGCAGTCGTCTACGTCAGCGAGGTCTCGCATCGGCACGGCGAGCGCGCCTTCACGTTCGGCGGCGGCTTCTATCCCCGCGGCCGGACCCGCCAGGCGCTTGTCGTCGCTGCAGGCCAAGGACAGGAGGCCGGAGCCGTGCTCACCGCCGCCCACCACCCCGCCGAGGCGATCGACTACTACGGCGAGCTGGACGACCCCGAGGGTGTGGCTCGGACGGGGGACACGGTGGTGTACGCCTTTCGCAACCAGGTGTTCGTGGCTCGCTCCAGGGTCGCCGTCGTCGAGGGACTGATGCGCGATCCGGCCCGGGCGCGCGTGACCGGCATCTACGACAGCTTGGGAAGACTTCTCGATGGCGCCTAGTGACAACGCAACCGACGGACAGGGCCGCAGGGCCCTGTGCGTGATCCTCGACGGCTTCGGCGTCGGCGCGATGCCGGACGCCGAGCAAGGAGGAACCGGCAACACGGCCGAGCGCGTGGCCCAGGGCAACGACGGGCTGGCACTGCCCACCCTGGGCCGGCTCGGCCTGGGCAACCTCACGACGATCAAGGGAGTTCCGGAGGCGAAGGACTCGGTGATCGGCGGCTGGGGGCGTGCCGCGATCCGTCACGCAGGCGCCGACACCTACCTGGGCCATCAGGAGATGATGGGGACGGTTCCGCCGAGTCCGGCGAAGAGTGTGCTGGCCGACATCGGTGACGGCCTGCTTCTGGGACTGCAGGAGCGCGGGCACGACGGGGTCAAGCTCGAGCTCGACAGCGGCGCGGTTCTCTTGTTCGGCGACATCGTCGTGGCGGACAACATCGAGGCGGCGTACGGCATGAACATCAACGTCACCGCGTCCATGGACGAGGTGGACTTCGAGGACGTCGTCACCCTCGCGCAGGCGGTGCGCGAGCTGGTGGGCGTCACCCGGGTCATTGCGGTCGGCGGTCGCGGCTACCGGCGCGACGACATCTTGTCGAGCGTGCGCCGCCACGAGCAGTCGCATGTCGGCGTGGACACACCGGCACTGGGCGTCTACGACGAGCACTACCTGGTTCGCCATCTCGGCATCCAGGTGCCCACCCACCTGCAGGCACCGTCCCTGGCGAAGGCAGCGGGGCTTCCTGTCGTGCTGTTGGGCAAGGCTGCTGACGTCGTCACCTGCCCCGACGCTGAGGTCTGCGACCCGGTGATCGCCACTGACGGTGTCTTCGACGGCATCGAGGAGGCGTTGCGAACTCTCGAGACCGGGCTCATCGTCGCCAACGTCCAGGAGACTGATCTGGCCGGTCACGAGGAGAACGTCCAACGCTACGGCGACGTGCTGCGGGCCGTGGACAGGCGACTTGCCGGCGTGCTGGAGATGCTCCGGCCCGAAGACCTGCTCATCATCACAGCGGACCACGGCAACGACCCGACGGTGGGCAGCAGTGCGCACACGCGCGAGTACGTGCCCGTCCTGACCTACGGCGCCGGGGTCGAGGGTGAGCTCGGCACCCGCGAGACCCTCGCCGACGTCGGAGCCACCCTGGCCGGGTGGCTCGGGTGTGGCCCGACGCCCGACGGCACCGATCTCGTACACAAGAAGTAGGGACAGCATGGACATCTCAGCGTCAATCATGTGTGGCCGCGTCGGGGCACTGGCCGAGGAGGGCCGGTTGCTGGCGGAGGCAGGCGTCGACTCCATCCACGTCGACATCATGGACGGGCACTTCGTGCCCAACCTGTTGTTCGGCCCCGAGATCGTCCGTGCCCTCAACGACGCGACCGATGTGCCTCTGCATGCGCATCTGATGGTCACGAGCCCTGGCTCGTACGTCGAGCCGTGCGCCGACGCCGGCACTGACGTCTTCATGTTCCACATCGAGGCGGAGCCCTTTCCGCTCAGACTGATGGAGCGCGTCGCCAATGCCGGTATGACCCCCGGGATCGCGGTCAACCCGGCCACGCCACTCGACTTCCTCCGCCATCTCTCTGCGCCCTACGTGCTGGTCATGTCCGTCGAGCCGGGGTTCGCTGGACAGAAGTGGATCGCGTCCGGGCTCGACCGCATCGCCGAGGTTCGCTCCCTCGTCAGCGACGACGTCATCATCGGAGTGGACGGCAACGTCAGCCCGGAGAAGGCGGCCCTCGCCCGCGACGCTGGGGCGTCACTCTTCGTCTGCGGCACCTCGAGCGTCTTCCGCCCTCAGGTCGACTACAGGACGACAGTGGCCGACATGCGAAGCACCCTGGGAGCCATCGCATGACCGAGTGTGCCGCCATGTCGGCGCTCCTCGAAGGGGTCACTGTCGTGCCCGTCGTCGTCGTGCAGGACGCAGGGCAGGCGGTACCGCTCGCCCAGGCATTGGTCCGTGGCGGCATTCGAGTCGTCGAGGTCACCCTGCGGTCGGGCGCGGCCATGGAAGCGATAGAACGCATCGCGGCTGAGGTGCCTGACATGCAGGTGGGTGCCGGCACCGTGACCACGGTCGGACAGGTTCAGGCTGTCGCCCGTGTGGGCGCCTCGTTCGTGGTCACGCCAGGATCGCCGTTCAGCTTGCTGGACGCCGTGGCGGACTCAGGGCTGCCGGTCCTGCCGGGAGCCGGCACCGTGACCGAGATGATGCGTCTGCGTGACCTCGGGATCACTCTTCAGAAGTTCTTCCCTGCTGAGGCCAGCGGCGGAAGGGCGTTCTTGCGCGCGGTGAGCGGACCACTTCCCGAGCTTCGCTTCTGCCCCACGGGCGGGATCTCGGCCGACAACGCATCCGGCTACCTTGGGCTCGGAAACGTCGCGTGCGTCGGTGGCTCCTGGCTCACTCCGAAGGACGCCCTCGCCTCAGGTGACTGGACTCGCATCGAGCGTCTGGCTCAGGAGGCCACCGGTTTGGCGGTGGGCGTCGCCTGAGCAGACACGCACGTCCTGCCGGTTCTGAGACGTCAGGGTAGGAAGCACCCGCCCTGGTCACCGGACCGCAGCTCGTCATCGCCGACGAGCCGACCGGAAACCCGGGCCCGCCCACCGCGGCGCACGCCGCCGCACCGCAGCGAGGTCCCCAGGGTGTACCCCCTCGGCCCCACACGGCCGACACCGTCCGAGATCCCCCATCCGCGCAGCTGGACATTGCCCCGACACCCACCGCCCCGGGCAGTGGTCCAAGCCGGAGCGGTCTTGTGGCTGTGTTGATCCCCTTGGCGAGCCGCAGAGCCATGGCCGTGGGGCGCAGAGGGATGGACCTGGAGGAACGAGCACTTCCAGGTGCTTTCGATACCGGGAGCGGCCGGAGCGAACGTGAGCGACGCTCCGGGCGAAGCGCGGACTAGTTGTCCCTGCGCAAGGCGCCCAGACGGGAGTACGTTCGAGGTGGCGAGAGTGGCTGCGCCGACCGTCAAGGCGGGAACGTGCAGTTGGCTCTTCTCCAGTAAGCCAGCCGCTCCGGAGGTACGCCCTCCGGGGCGGTTCGCGCTGTGCGGCCGCCCCCTCACCTCGGGGTCACACGGTTCACGGGCCAGCACCCGGCCTTCCGCCGCCAGCGGTGCGAGGCCGGGTGCGCGCCGGTCGTCCTCTGGTCGTAACGTCGAAGGAGTGAGCACGCCCGACACCGCCAGCAGCACGCCCGGCGAGAGGCCGGCCCAGGACCATGGCTTCTTCGGCCAACCCGCCGTGCTGGCGAACCTCTTCGGCGTAGAGCTCTGGGAGCGGTTCAGCTTCTACGGCATGCAGGGCATCCTGCTGATCTATCTGTACTTCAGCGTCACCCGGGGTGGCCTGGGGATCGACCAGCGCACGGCCACCGGGATCGTGGGGGCCTACGGCGGGGCCGTCTACCTGGCGACCATCCTCGGGGCGTGGCTCGCGGACCGGATGATCGGCGCCGAGCGCACGCTCTTCTACTCCGCCGTCGTGGTGATGCTGGGACACATCGCTCTCTCCGCCATTCCCGGCGTGTTCGGGGTGGGGGTGGGTCTGGTGCTCATCGCCCTGGGCAGCGGTGGCGTCAAGGCCAACGCCACCTCGCTGGTCGGGTCGCTCTATGACGAGCACGACGAGCGTCGCGACGCCGGGTTCTCGCTGTTCTACATGGGGATCAACATCGGGGCTCTCTTCGGTCCGCTGCTCACAGGCCTGCTGCAGAAGGAGTGGGGCTTCCACGCCGGCTTCGCGCTGGCCGCGCTCGGCATGGCGCTGGGTCTCGCGCAGTACAGCCTGGGCCGGAACAAGCTGCCTCCCGAGACGCACGTCGTCCCCAACCCGCTGCCGGCCTCCGCGCGAGTGAGGTACGCCGCCGCACTGGTCGCCTTCGTCGCCGTGGTGGTCGCGCTCGCGCTGGCGGGTGTGGTCACCGCGGGTCGGCTCTCCACCATCGTGATCTCGGTCAGCGTGGTCGCCACCGTCGGCTACTTCGTGATGATGCTGACCGACCGGGACGTCGTCGGCGTCCAGCGGCGCCGCGTCTACGCGATGATGCCCCTGTTCGTGTGCAGCGCCGTCTTCTGGTCCCTCTACCAGCAGCAGTTCACCGTCGTGACGATCTACTCCGACGAGCGGCTGAACCGCAACCTGTTCGGCTGGGAGATGCCGATCTCCTGGGTGCAGTCGATCAACCCTGTCTTCATCATCGTGCTGGCCGGTGTCTTCGCCTCGCTGTGGACGCGCCTGGGCGAGCGGGCGCCGTCGACGCCGATGAAGTTCGGCCTCGCCACGGTGTTGATGGGTCTGGCGTTCTTCCTCTTCCTGGCGATGCCGTCGGGGCCCCACTCGGTGCCGCTGGTCGGGCTGGCGCTGATCCTGCTCGTCTTCACCGTCGCCGAGCTGCTGATCTCCCCGGTGGGCCTCTCGGTCTCCACCAAGCTCGCGCCGGTGAAGTACCGCACCCAGATGGTCGCGCTGTTCTTCCTCTCGGTGGCGCTGGGCACCGCGATGTCCGGCAAGCTGGCCGGCTACTACGACCCCCACAACGAGACGCCGTTCTTCCTCGTCGTGGGTGGCGCCGCGGTGGTCACCGGGCTCGTGGTGCTCGCTGCCAGGAAGCCGATCCGTGGGCTGATGTCCGGCGTCCACTGAGGCGCCCCGCGTCAGGGCTGGGGGATGGCCGCCGACAGCACGCCGCTGACGCCGGTGTTCCCCGCAGTGTCCTGCTGCTCGGCTCGGACGTAGTAGGTGCCGGGAGCCAGTGCGTCGGAGGTGACGGACCACTCGGCTGTCGTGCCGTCGACGGATGCGGTGAGGACGGCGCTCGGAGTGCAGGGGAACGAGGGCTCGGAGGCGCCCAGCTCACCAGTGCCCTGGCAGATCATGACCGTCACGGTGGAGCCGTCGCCCGCTCCCGCTCCGGCGCGGCCGGAGGCGGTGAGCGCACCGTCCGCGGCCGTGAGGAAGAGGATCTCGACGGCCGGGGCGGTGGTGTCGACGGTGACGGTGACGGTGCTGTCGCTGGAGGGCGGGCTGGTGTTCCCGCTCGGGTCGGTGGCCCGGGTCGTGAGGGTGTGGGTGCCTTCGCTCAGGGTGCCGGCGGTGATCGTGTACGCGCCGTCGACGGCGTGACCGCTCCCCACCGCGACGGTTCCGTCGTAGAGGGTGACCGTCGAGCCGGTCTCCGCGGACCCGGTGAACGTGGGTGTCGCGTCGCTGGTGATCAGGTCACTGGTGGAGGTCCCGGTATCGCTCGCCGCGGTCAGGGAGGGCGCGGAGGGCGCCGATGGTGGTGTCGCGTCCCGGGTGACGGTGGCGTCCGCGTCGGTGGAGGCGGTGTTGCCGCGCCCGGCCACGTCGAAGGCCGCGTCCGCGCCGACGGAGACGGTGATCGCGCCGTCCTGCGTCAGGCCGGTGACCGAGATCAGGTACGCCGCGCCGGAGCCGGTGACCTCGACGGAGGCCCCCGCAGCGGCGGCGGAGACGGTCACGTCGGCGGCGGTGAAGCCGGTGACCGGCTCCGTGAAGGCCGCGGTGAACTGCACGGTGTCGGCGTTGGTCGGATCGGCCTGGCCAGCGGCCTGCTGCACGCTGACGCCCGGCGCGGTGGTGTCGATCAGGACCGGCTGGCTGCCTCGCTGGCTGACGTTGCCGGCCGTGTCGGTGGCGAAGTACGAGACGACGTGGGCGCCGTCACCGCTCACCGTGACCGAGGCTGCGTCGTCGTCCACGGTCACGGGTTCGTTGTCGTCGATCTGGTAGGTGATCGACGCGACGCCCGAGGGGCCGGCGTCGGTGGCGGACAGGTCGACGGTGACCGGGTCGGTGTCGTGGTAGCCGTTCTCGTCGGCGGCCGGCGAGACGGAGGCAACGGGAACGGAGGGTGCGTCCACGTCCCTCAGGACCGCAACGGGGTTGCTGCTACCGCTCGTTGCGGTCCAGCCCGCCAGAACCGCCGTGACGAGGTAGTGGTAGGTGCCGTCCGGGACGGAGACGTCCTCGCACGCCAGGGCGGCGACGAGGGTGTCGGGAGCCGTGCCGCACACCGGTGTGCTGTCGCCGTCGCTCTCCCGGACGCGGGACACGCGGTAGCCGTCGGCGGTGGCGCCCGAGGTCGCAGGAGCCCACGACAGGTGGACCGTGTCGGTCCACGGCTGGGCACTGGCGGCGACAGCGGGCGGGGGCGCCAGGGCGCCTGTCAGTGCGAGACCGACACCCTCCCCGGTCGCCGTCCAGTAGCCCCAGCTCGGTCCCCAGCCCAGCCCGAGGGGGGCCAGGACCAGGCAGCAGGCGGTGAGTCGGCGGAGTCGCCGCCGTCGGGGTGCGGCATGCCGGGGGGCGGTGCGCCGCCGGCCGGGGTGCGGGTGTCCGCGGCGTCTGCTGCGGTGCGTGCGGTTCACGACGGGGTCGAAGGTGTGCGCTGTGACGGGTGGGGACAGGCAGCTGGAACGGCCTGTCCCCACCCGGTCATCAGCTGGCGACGTAGGCGATGTTCACCTTGGCGCCCTTGCAGGCGTCCTGGCTCACCCCAGTGTCGGTGAACGTGATGGTCAGGCCGCTCCACGGAGTGGTGTTGCCGGACTCTGCTGTGTAGGGGCCCGAAAGGCCACCGATGACGAAGTCGTTCTTGTCACAACCGGTGACGGGGTCCCCGGTCGTCGGGTCGACGACACTCGCGATCGACGCGGTGATGGAGGTCACGTAGGCCTGACCCGCGTTCGGGTTGTCGATGGTGCCGCTGAGCGACCGCGTCTCCGCCGGCGCGATGTCGGCCACCGAGCTGGTCTGGCGGATGATCACAGCCTGGCTGGCGGTGGCAGTGCTGGCGCTATCGTTTCCGGCACCCCCCGCGGTCCAGTAGGCGAAGGCGGCGCCGCCGACGCCGATGAGGGCGACGGTCGCGACAGCGACCTTCTTCTTGCGGCTGATCCTCCGCTTGGCGGGGGCAGGCGTCTTCTCGGTCATGGTGTTTCCTCTCGTTCGGCAGCCCGGCTGACCCAGGGGGTCCCGTGGCTTTGCGTCACCGACTCGCATCGGCTTTGCCGTTGTCGCTGATGGATGTCCCGGACGTCTGTCCGGTCCCGGATCCACGGCGCGTGCGGGCACCGAGTCTCCGCACTGAGCATCGCCCTCTTGGTGGCCCCACTTGAGTAAAGCGGGCAAAAAGTTTAAAAAGGGCATACATCTTTTCGAGCGCGCGACCACGCCCGCCGGCCGGTCGCTGTCTGAGCGCTGGGGCCCAGCAGTTCGGCCCAGGGCGCAGCAACCTCGGGGCGGCTACTTCACCGGTGGCAGCATCCCGACCGCGCGTAGCGAGGGGAAGTTCCGCGCTGCCCACAACGACAGTGCCCGCGCACCCTTCGTGGAGTAGCCGCTCGGGGCACCGAGCGTGGCGACACCGATCCGGTGCCCCTTGATGGGCGTGACCACCACCAGCGTGTTCTTCGCCGGCGTCGTGTACCCGCCCTTCCCCTGCGTTCCCGGGTGGAAACGGTAGTACTTGTTGACGTAGTCCGTGCTGCGGTAGACCCGGTGGGTCCGGCCTCCGACCGGACCGAACCGGTACGACGCGAGGTTCAGGATCGGCTCCACGACCGGGCTGCGCTGGGCGGCCCGCAGGAACACGAGCAGATCCCTCGCCGAGGAGTACGCCCCGGCAGCGGTCAGCCCCGACGGGGTGACGACGTGGGTGTCGCTGGCGCCCAGACGCCCCGCCTCGGCGTTCATCTCCGCGACGAACGCTGACCGACCTCGGGGGTGGGACCCCGCGAGAGCCTCGGCCGCGTCGTTCCCGGAGGGCAACAGCATGCCGGCCAGCAGCGTCGTCCGCGTGTAGCGCCGACCGACCTGGAGCCCCGCGCAGCTGCAGTACTGCGGCCGCTTCTCTGCCCACGTGACCCGGTGGATGGGGTGAGCGGCCACGGTCTCGGCTGCCGTGACCGCGGTGAGCAGCTTGATGGTCGAGGCCTGGGGCAGGCGGTCGCGGTGCCGGTGGGTACCCAGGATGCGTCCGGTCTCCATGTCGGCCACTGCCCAGGCGCGCGCCCTGAGGCGCGGCGGGGCGGTGACCGGGGCGTACGCCGCGGCGCCGGTGGCCGTTCTCACGGTGGCGGGCAGGAACGCGGTCCGGTTGACCACCCGGATCGAGGGCGTCGGCGCCGGTGCGGCGGCAGCGGGCGGCACGGCCACGGAAGCCTGTGCCCTGTGACTCGGCGCCACGGTTCGGACGACGCCGGCGGAGACCGGCACCGACCCCGAGACGCTCGCGAGGAGCAACGCCGCGGCCAGCGCGGCCGGCAGGTGGCGTGGTCGGTGCGACATGAGCACAGCGGATCCTTCTTCCGGGTGAGCAGCCGGTAGACGCCTGGGATCGTCATGGCTCGACGATCCGCGCCCTGGGGGCCTCCAGCGTCGACCATTACCTGAACACACACAGGCCTTTTGCGAAAGACCGCGGCCTCGGTCCGGGGAAGGGCCTCCTCGGGCCCGCGCGTACGCCTGCACCGGTCTACGCGCGCAGCCACGAGCGCCGGCGAACCAGCACAGTGGACCTGGACACCGATGCCCCGGTGGGTCGACGACCTACCGGGGCACCGGGAACGGCGGCTAGCTGTGATGCCCAGCCAGGTTGTCCAACCGGGTGATGGGTGGACGGCCACCGAGGGCTGAGTGGGTCCGGTGGTGGTTGTACTGGTGCAGCCATCCTGCCAGCGCTGCGCGGCGGACGTCTTCGGAGGA
>NZ_JAOPXP010000179.1 GCF_025965085.1 Marmoricola sp. | reverse complement strand
GTTCCCGGCGCTGCTGCCGCGTGAGCCCTACGAGGCGACGGGCCGCTGGACCGACTACGGCGACGGCATCTTCCGGCTCAAGGACCGCAAGGGGGGCGACTACCTGCTCGGCCCGACGCACGAGGAGATGTTCACCCTCGTGGTGAAGGACCTCTACTCCTCCTACAAGGACCTGCCGGTCTGGCTCTACCAGATCCAGACGAAGTACCGCGACGAGGCGCGTCCCCGTGCCGGCCTGATCCGCGGTCGCGAGTTCGTGATGAAGGACTCCTACTCCTTCGACGTCGACGACGCCGGGCTGGACGCGTCGTACGCCGCCCACCGTCAGGCGTACATCAGGACCTTCGACCGGTTCGGCTTCGACTACGTGATCGTCAAGGCGACCAGCGGTGCGATGGGCGGCTCGAAGTCCGAGGAGTTCCTCGCGAGCAGCCCGGTGGGCGAGGACACCTACGTGCGCTGCACCAGCTGCGACTACGCCGCCAACGTGGAGGCGGTGCAGGTGCGGCCCCCCGCCCCGGTGCCCTACGACGACGCGCCCGCCGCCCACGCGGAGCAGACGCCGGACACCCCGACGATCCAGACGCTCGTGGACCACCTCAACGCGAAGTACCCGCGTGACGACCGCCCCTGGCACGCCGGCGACACCTTGAAGAACGTGCTCGTCGTGCTCAAGCACGCGGACGGCACCCGCGAGCCGCTGGCGATCGGCCTCCCCGGCGACCGCGAGGTCGACCAGAAGCGGCTCGAGGGAATGATGGAGCCGACCGAGATCGAGGCGATGGACGAGGCGGAGTTCGCCAGGCACCCCGCGTTGGTCAAGGGCTACATCGGGCCGGCCGCCCTGGGGCAGAGCTCCACGAGCGGCATCCGCTACCTGCTGGACCCGCGCGTCGTGGAGGGCACCCGCTGGGTCACCGGCGCCGACGTGCCCGGCAGCCACGTGCTCGACCTCGTCGTGGGTCGCGACTTCACGGCCGACGGGACGATCGAGGCCGCGGAGGTGCGCGACGGCGACCCCTGTCCCAACTGCGACACCGGCACGCTGGAGACCGCCCGCGGCATCGAGATGGGCCACATCTTCCAGCTCGGTCGCAAGTACGCCGAGGCGCTGGACCTCAAGGTGCTCGACGAGAACGGCAAGCTCGTCACCGTGACCATGGGCTCCTACGGCATCGGCGTCTCGCGCGCGGTCCCGGTGATCGCCGAGGACAACCACGACGAGCTCGGACTCATCTGGCCGCGCGCGGTGGCCCCGGCGGACGTCCACGTGGTCGCCACCGGCAAGGATGCCGACATCTTCGAGGCGGCCTCCCAGCTGGCCTCCGACCTGGAGGCGGCGGGCCTCGAGGTCCTCTACGACGACCGGCCCAAGGTCAGCCCCGGGGTGAAGTTCAAGGACGCCGAGCTGATCGGCGTACCCACGATCGTCACCGTGGGCCGGGGGCTCGCCACCGGCAGCCTCGAGGTCAAGGACCGGCGTTCGGGCGAGCGCACCGAGGTGCCGGTCGCGGACGCCGTCGACCACCTGGTCTCGGTCGTGCGCGGCTGACCTCGAGGTCGAGGAGCGAGCGCCTCGGTCAGATCTCCGCGAGGGCGACCAGGTCCTCGGCCGACGGCTGCCAGCGCAGGGCCGCCGCGTTGGCACGCACCTGCTCGGCGCGAGTGGCTCCGGAGATGACCGAGGAGACCGCCGGCTGGGCGGCCAGGCCGGCCACCGCGACATCGAGCAGGCTGAGCCCGCGCGCGGCGGCGTACGCCTCGAGCGCCTCGATGCGGTCCCAGTCGGCACGGGCCAGCCAGCCCGAGCGGCCGGGGTCAGCAGCCGCCCGGGAGCCCTCCGGCGGCGCCTGGTCGCGCTGGTACTTGCCGGTGAGCAGGCCGTACTCCAGCGGGAAGAACGGCAGCACGCCCAGCCCGAACTGCTCGCACGCGGGTGCGACGTCGTCCTCGAGGTCCCTCGTGAGCAGCGAGTAGTGGTTCTGCACCGAGACGAAGCGCTCGTCGCCCGTCGTGCGGGCCGTCCAGTCGGCGTCGACGATCTGCCACGCGGCGAAGTTCGAGCACCCCAGATACAGCACCTTGCCCTCGCGGACCAGCTCAGTCAGCGCGCTGAGCGTCTCCTCGATCGGGGTCACCGGGTCGGGAGCGTGCAGCTGGTAGAGGTCGATGTGGTCGGTCTGCAGCCGGCGCAGGCTGGCCTCCACCGCGCGGCGGATGTAGTGGCGGGACCCTCGGACCCCGTGGTCGGCGCCGTTCGCTCCCTGCATGTCCATGCCGAACTTCGTGGCCACCACGAACTCGTCCCGGCGGCCCTTGAGCGCATGGCCCAGAAGCTCCTCGCTGGCCCCGGGCCGCACCCCGTAGATGTCTGCGGTGTCGAGGAGCGTGACCCCGACCTCCTGGGCGGCGTCGAGGATCTCACCCACCCCGTCCTGGTCGACGCGGCGGCTGAAGGCGTTGCAGCCGACGCCCACCGCGCTGACCATGAGTCCGGAGCTGCCCAGGGGGCGATAGGTCATGTCCATGTGCCGACCCTACGAGCGGGCCCGACGTCGCCTCCGCGCGGGACGGCATAGGGTCTGGCGACATGCACGTGGACTCGGTGGTCTTCGACTGGGGCGGCACCCTCACCCGGTGGCACGACATCGACTTCCACGCGGAGTCGGTGGCGCTCGCGCACGCCGTCGTGGCCTCGGACAGCGCGCCGGAGGTGCACGTGGACCACCTGCAGCGCGCCAACCAGGTGATCTGGGGGCGGAGCCGGGACCACCAGCAGAGCTCGACCGTGGCCGACCTATTCGCCGAGGCCGGCCTCGACCACGACCCGGAGCTGCTGACGCACTACCGCGAGTTCTGGGAGCCCCACACCGTGACCGACGTCCAGGTCGCGCCCCTGTTCACGCTGCTGCGCGAGCGCGGCATCAAGGTCGGCGTCCTGTCCAACACCATCTGGCCCCGCGCCTGGCACGAGGACTTCTTCAGGCGCGACGGGGTCCTCGACCTGATCGACGGTGACGTCTACACCAGCGAGATCGCGTGGACCAAGCCCTCCCCTCGGGCCTTCGAGGCCGCCTTGGAGGCGGTGGGCGCGAGCGACCCGGCGCGATGTGTCTACGTCGGCGACCGGCTGTACGACGACATCTGGGGCGCCCACAACGCGGGGCTCAGGGCGATCCACATCCCGCACAGCCTGATCCCGGTGGAACAGCACGGTCACTCGGTGGGCGAGCCGGACGGGGTCGCCCACGAGCTTGCCCAGATCCCCGAGATCCTCGACCGCTTGTGAGCGTGCCCGTGGATCCGCTCCGGGAGTGAGGCGCGGGACGGGGCTGCAGCTCAGTAGCCGCCGCCACCACCGTTCGGTCCGCCACCGCCCCCGTAGAGAAGGACCGCCACCAGCACGGCGATGACCACCACGGCGCCGAGGATCAGCCATACCCAGGTCGATCGCGACACGGCCACCACCGCCTTCCAGCTCTCGGAGGGCCCACCATGCCACGGTTCGCAGGTTCTGGTCCCGGAGGTGTGCGCGGCTGCGTGGCCGACCCAGGGGAGGGGTCAGTCGAGGCCCGGGAAGTCGTGGGGCGCCCCCCCGAACGCGATCTCCCTCAGGGCGCCGGCATCGAGGGCGCCGATCGCCCATCGGCGGTCGCTGCCGGCGGTATGGGCGACCAGCTCGCCGTAGGTGCGGGTCACGCGACGCTCGATGGTTCGCGCCACGCTCTCGATCTGGTCGGCGGTCGTCGTCGGGCCCGGTGCGGCGTACTCCGTCTCCGAGGCGACCGGGTCGACTCCCCTCGCGCTGACGAGCAGGGTCAGCTGGTCGCGGGCGGCGCGGTGTGCGTCGTACGCCCCGTTGAGCCGGGCGAACAGGGCGGGTTGGGAGGACTTCGAGGTCCGGGCGCCGAGCAGCCCGTAGAGGTGGACGGCCGCGTGCTCGGCGGAGAGCGCCTTCTGCAAGGACGACTCCACCGCCGTCACGTCGGCCACCCGACGAGCCGCTGGCCGACCCCCGCGGCCATGCTCGCCAACAGTCGGGCGAAGTCACCGCTCCGGGCCTCCAGCGCGAGACTCTCCAGCGTCGTGCGCAGCTGCTGCTCCCTCGCGGCGAGCCTGCGGAAGGCCGCGTCGGACCGGAGAGGGACGACGTACGGCGCAGGCGCGGCAGTGGTCCCGGCGGTCCCGGCGCGGTCCGGGACGGCGTTCGCGAGCGACGCCTCGTGGGCCTGGTGCATGCCCACGAGGGGTGCCAGCCTCGACCGGGACGCGGGGAAGCGCGACAACGTGCTGCTCGCCGCGGTGCGCGCGGCCCTGATCTCGGCCAACGCGCTCGTCGCCACCGCGACGTCGGGAGGCAGTGCAGCGGGCCTCTTCGGCTTCCTCTCGCCGGACACGGAGTCGCCCCCGGTGCAGGCGCTGACCGTCAGCCCCGCGACCCCGGCCACTCCGAGGGCCATCAGCGACCGCCGCGAGACCCGACCGCTGTCCGCGGCGCCCGCCGGCCGGGTGCCGGGAGCAGGGGAGTCGACCACGTACGAATAGTAGGTCGCGCTCGGGGGTGCGGTCGGGGTGGTCGGTTCGCATGGCGAGTGGCGCTAGGGTTGCGTCAACACAACAGCACAGCAGGGAGGTCTGGGGACATGCCCATGGCGGACACCAAGGATCGACTCGCTGAAGAGTTGAGTGGACCGATCGCGGACCTCGGGCTCGACCTGGAAGCTGTTGACCTCTCCAGCGCCGGCAAGCGACGGGTCCTGCGCTTCGCCATCGACAAGGACGGCGGCGTGACGATGGACGACATCGCCGACGCCACCACCGAGATCTCCCGCGTGCTGGACGACACGAACCTGATGGGCGAACAGCCCTTCACCCTCGAGGTGTCCTCCCCGGGGGTCGAACGACCACTCACCCTTCCTCGCCACTGGCGACGCAACAACGGACGCCTGGTCACGGTCACCCTCGGCGAGGGCGACCCGTTGACCGGCCGGATCACCGTGACCGACGACGACGGGGCCCTGCTCGAGATCGAGGGCGCGGAGCGCCGCGTGGAGTACGCCGAGGTGCGGAAGGCCAAGATCCAGATCGAGTTCAAGAAGGAGAGCACCTAGATGGACATCGACATGAGCATCTTGCGCATGCTGGAACGTGAGAAGGAGATCTCCTTCGACGTGCTGGTCGAGGCCATCGAGCAGGCCTTGCTGACGGCGTACCACAAGTCCCACGACGGCCAGGAGAACGCCCGCGTCGCCCTCGACCGCAAGACCGGACACGTCACGGTGATGGCGCAGGAGAAGGACGAGCGGGGCAACGTCGTCGCGGAGTACGAGGACACCCCCGAGGGCTTCGGTCGCATCGCCGCGACCACGGCCAAGCAGATCATGCTGCAGCGACTGCGTGACGCCGAGGACGAGCGCAAGTTCGGGGAGTTCTCCGGCAAGGAGGGCGACATCGTCTCCGGGCTGATCCAGCAGGGTCGCAACCCCGACGACGTCATGGTCGACCTCGGCAAGCTCGAGGCGCTGCTTCCGGCGGGGGAGCGGGTGCCCGATGAGGACTACTCGCACGGCACCCGCATCAAGTGCCTGGTGATCAGCGTGCGCAAGGGCATGCGCGGTCCCCAGGTGATGCTGTCGCGCACCCACCCGAGCCTGGTCAAGAAGCTGTTCGCCCTCGAGGTCCCCGAGATCGCCGACGGCACCGTCGAGATCTGCGGCATCGCCCGCGAGGCCGGCCACCGCACCAAGATCGCGGTGCGGTCCAACGTGCCGGGCGTGAACGCCAAGGGGTCGTGCATCGGGCCGATGGGCCAGCGTGTGCGCGCGGTGATGAACGAGCTGCACGGCGAGAAGATCGACATCATCGACTGGTCCGACGACCCCGCCACGCTGGTCGGCAACGCGTTGAGCCCGGCGAGGGTCTCGAGCGTGACCGTGGTCGACGAGGCGTCCCGCTCGGCTCGCGTCGTGGTCCCCGACTTCCAGCTCTCCCTCGCGATCGGCAAGGAAGGGCAGAACGCCCGCCTGGCCGCGCGGATGACCGGCTGGCGCATCGACATCAGGTCGGACGAGGCGCCGATCGCTCCGCCCGCGTGACGCTCAGCTCCCGGTGACCCGGTCGACCACGAGCTCGGGCAGGAAGTCCTCGTCCTCCGCGCTGCCCCACGTGGGGAAGTCGAAGACCGCCAGCATCAGCTGCATCGGGTATGTCGGCGGCCGGGCGCAGCGGCGTACCTCCAGGCCGTTCACCGAGAACCTGGCCTGGTCGGCGTTCCAGTCCACGGCGTAGGTCTGGAGCTGGGCCACGTCGAGGTCGATCCGTGGCGCCGCGAAGTCCTCCGGTGGATAGGGGTCCCGGAGGGCGTGGACCCCCATGCCGACCTCGGCGGTACGGCCGGGGTCGACCGCCCGGCCGAACACCTCGGTGACACAGATCTCGCCGCACCGCTCGGGGCGGTCCTCGAAGCCGACCAGCCAGAAGGCCGCCATCGAGCGGGGGGACAGGGTCATCCGGCAACGGATCTCGAGGTGGTCCCCGGTGGTGAGGTGGCCCTCGAAGCGCTCCTGTGCCTCCTTCACGGTCTGGCCGTCCAGGAACGGCTGCTGCCCCTGCGTGCTGCCGACCGGTCCCGAGAAGTTGCCCGACTGGATCCCCGAGATGCGCAGCGGTGGGAAGTGGTCCTCGGGGCACCAGAGGCCGGTGCCGGGCGGGAGGTCGAGGACCAGGCACGAGTCCTCGATCCGGTACGACGCGCGCGTCGCCTCGCGCGAGCTCCAGGCCGGCAGGTAGTGCGGGAACCAGACCGAGAGGTCCAGGTCCGTGCCGTCGAACTCGTCGGCGAAGGGTGCCACCACACGATCCTACGAGGGCGCGGCCAACAGCGAGTTCGGATTCACGGCCGCACCCCGGTAGAGTGAGGGCCGGTGGTTCCACGACTCGACAACTCGACGCGCGCCGATGGTCCGATACGGACGTGCATCGGTTGCCGGGAGCGAGCCACCAAGCGTGAGTTGCTGCGGATCGTCGCAGGGACGGACGCGGAGGACCACGAAGGATCGCAGTCCGGATCCTGGTTCGTCGCACCCGACCCGAGCGGCACCGCACCTGGTCGTGGGGCGCACCTGCACCCGACGACCGCATGTCTCGCACTCGCTGAACGCAAACGTGCCTTCGCGCGGGCCCTCCGGCATGATGCCGGGGTCCACGGAGCGCTGAGCCTCGAGCGGTTGAGGGAGCACCTCGGGCAGCCCCACCAGGAACCGACAGCAGCACCCACTAAGAACGGGAGCACAAGCTCATGAGCCTGCGATGAGAACTTCGCGATGAGCATGCACATCAACTAGCGGTCCGCAGGTGCCCTTTTCAGAAGGAAAGGGACTCGGACCAGGAGGAAACACGTGGCCAAGGTCCGAGTCCATGAACTCGCCAAGAAGTACGACGTCCCGTCGAAGGACGTCTTGACGATGCTGGGCGAACTCGGTGAGTTCGTGAAGGCACCAAGCTCAACGGTGGAACCGCCCGTCGTGAAGCGGTTCGAAGACAAGTACGGCGTCGATCTCGCTGCCAAGGCGGAGGCCAAGGCCGCGAAGAAGGCTGCCAAGAAGGCTCCGGCCAAGGCGGCCGAGCCCGCCGAGGCACCCGCCGTCGAGGCACCGGCACAGCCGACCGAGGTCGCGCAGCCCGCAGCCAAGGCCGAGCCCGCTGCCCCGCGGTTCACGCCCGGTCCGCGACCGCGCGTCCAGGCGGTGCCCGAGCCCGAGCCCCAGCCCGCGGCCGAGCCCGAGGTGGCGCAGCCTGCCGCCGAGGTGGCGCAGGAGGTTCCTGCCGCCGCTCCCGCGGTCGAGCCCGAGACCGACGGTGGCCAGGAGGCCCCCGCTGCGAGCGCCGGTGCCGGCTTCAAGCCCGGCCCCCGTCCTGCCCGCCCAGGTGCCCCGCGCCCGGGCAACAACCCGTTCTCCTCGACGCAGGGCATGGGCAGCCGACCGGCTCCCACGCCCGGTGCTGCTCCTGGTACGCCCACCGGCACCCCGGCCGCTCCCAGCACCGGCGCCAGTGACCAGCGTCCGCCCCGCCCGCCGGCGGGACGCGACGGCATGCCCCGCCCCAACCCGGCGATGATGCCCAAGTCCCCGGCTGCCTTCGGTGGCGGCCCCGGCGGCGGTCGTCCCGGCCCGGGTGGGCCCGGCGGTAGCCGTGGTGGTCCCGGTGGACCCGGCGGTGGCCATGGTGGCCCCGGCGGTCGTCCCGGCGGCTTCAGCGCTCCTCCCGGTGGTGGCCTCGGCGGCCCCGGCGGTGGGCGTCCCGGCGGCGGTGGGCGTCCCGGTGGCGGCAACCGTCCCGGTCAGCGCGGCACCACGCAGGGCGCCTTCGGTCGCCCCGGCGGTCCGTCGCGTCGTGGTCGCAAGTCGAAGCGGGCACGTCGTCAGGAGTTCGAGGCGATGCAGGCCCCGACGATCGGTGGCGTGCGCGTCCGCAAGGGCGACGGCGAGACCGTCAAGCTGCCCCGTGGCGCGTCCCTGACGGACTTCGCGGAGCGGATCGGCGTCGACGCAGCCGCGTTGGTGCAGATGCTGTTCTCGCTCGGCGAGATGGTCACCGCGACCGAGTCGGTCGACGAGGCGACGTTCGAGCTGCTCGGCG
>NZ_JAOPXP010000057.1 GCF_025965085.1 Marmoricola sp. | reverse complement strand
AGCAGTACGAGGCCGCCAGGGGGAAGCTCAAGGCCTCTGCCCGGGCGTCGCAGGCGGTCTCCACCGGCAAGGTGATCTCGGTCGGCATCGGTGACATCGACGACAACCACGCGGTGGTGCTCGTCGCCGCGGACTCGCAGGTGCGCAACAGGTCCACCGGGGGCAAGCCGCAGCCCAGCTACCACCGGCTCGAGCTGACGATGATCCGTCAGGGTGACACCTGGCTCACCTCCGACCTCCGGTTCGTGGGCTGACCTCGTGGAGCGCAGATCCTCCTCCGAACCAGCGACTCCGCAGGCACGGACCGACCGCCGGGCGCAGGCGGCGCGGATGCCGTTCCTGGCGGGCTCCCGGCTGCTCGGCGCGCTCGTCGTGCTCTGCCTGATGCTGGCCGGGGTGACGGCGTACGCCTGGTACCGCAGCAACGACCCCGCGCAGGGGAGGGTGCCTGACGGGGTCATCGCCTCCACCCAGGCCCGCGACACCGGGATGCGCGCCGCCACCTCACTGACACGGAAGGTGCTGTCCTACGACTGGCGGACGCTCGACGAGGACATCAAGGACGCGGAGGCGGTGCTCGCGCCGAGCTTCCGCCGCGGGTACTCCAGGTCGATGACCGACGTGAGGGCGAAGACGATCGAGAACCGGATGAGGCTGACCGCCTCCGTGGTCGCATCTTCGATCGTCACCGCCACCGAGAGGAGGGTGGAGGCGCTGCTCTTCGTCGACCGGGTGACCACGGCCAAGGGCACGGGTCCGCGACTCGACCGGACCCGGGTGCTGGTCACGCTGACCCGTCATGGGGGAGAGTGGCGCGTGTCCACGATGGACGCGTTCTGATCTCTCAGAACGTGTTCCACTAGCTCTCGCGCGAAAGGCTCTGCCCATGGATGGGGCGTCACTGGACGGGTCGACGACCGAGCTGGAGACCGACCTGCTGATCGTCGGCGCCGGCCCTGCCGGGTTGTACGGCGCCTACTACGCCGGGTTCCGCGGCATGAGCGTGACGCTGGTCGACTCGCTGCCGGAGCTCGGCGGCCAGGTCTCGGCGCTCTACCCGGAGAAGGCGATCCTCGACGTGGCCGGCTTCGTCAACGTCAAGGGCCGTGAGCTCGTGGAGCAGCTGGTCGCCCAAGCCTCCAGCGCCAGGCCGAACTACCTGCTCGGACGCACCGCCACGAAGGTCGTCGTCGACGACGACGGCGTCACCATGGGGCTCGACGACGGGACCGTCGTACGCTCCAAGGTCGTGATCATCACGGCCGGGATCGGGAAGTTCACCGCAAGGCCGCTGCCGGCAGGGGAGGGCTGGGAGGACCGCGGCCTGGTGTTCTTCGTTCCCTCCTTCGCGGAGTACGCCGGCCGCGACGTCGTCATCGTCGGAGGCGGGGACAGTGCGTTCGACTGGGCGTACAACCTCGAGCCCATCGCCTCATCGATCACCCTGGTGCACCGTCGCGACCAGTTCCGCGCCCACCAGGCCACCGTCGACGCCGTGCTGTCCGGCCGCACCGAGGTCATCACCAAGGCGCAGGTGACGGCGCTCAACGGCGAGCACCACGTGGAGAGCGTGGACATCACCACTGCCGACGGCGAGGTCGTCACTCGGCCCGCGCAGAGCGTCGTCGCCGCCCTCGGCTTCGTCGCCGACCTGAGCGCGATGAAGGAGTGGGGCCTGGATTTCGACAAGCGCCACATCAAGGTCGACACCGCGATGCGCACCAACCTGCCGCGCGTCTTCGCAGCCGGCGACATCACGGAGTACGAGGGCAAGGTGCGCCTGATCTCCGTCGGCTTCGGTGAGGTGGCCACGGCCGTGAACAACGCGGCCGTCCTCGTCGACCCATCGGCCCATGTCTTCCCCGGCCACTCGTCCGAGGGCTCCTGAGGCCACCCCCGCCGCCGAAACCCCGCCGAGGCGTCGCAGATTGCGGCCGAAACCCCGCCGAGGCGTCGCAGATTGCGGCGCCCATCTCGACGTGGACCGACCAGGTGACGACTGCCGGCGCACTACGGCGTGCAATCTGCGACGCCTCGCCGGTTCGCGGAGCGCAATCTTCGACGCCTCGCCGGTTCGCGGAGCGCAATCTGCGACGCCTCACCGGTTCGCGGAGCGCAATCTGCGACGCCTCGGCAGCTGGGTGGGGGAGTCAGCGGAGGATGAGCTCGACTGCGGTCTCGAGGCGCTCGGTGACCTGCTCGGCGGTGATGCGTCCGGTGACCCAGGCGACGAGGGAGGCCAGCCAGACGTCGCTGATGACGCGGGCGACGGCGATCTCGCGGTCGGTGGGCTCGGTGTCCTCGACGTACTGGTCGCCCTGCAGCGCCCGGGTGAGCATCGAGGTCAGGCGCCGGCCGACGACGCGGATCTCACCTGAGACGGTGGAGTCGGCGAACATGAACGCACGCGTGAGCGCCTCGGTCAGATGGGGCTCACGCTGCAGGCCACGGGTGGCGCGGGTGAGCACGTAGGTGACCCGGTCGGCGGGGTCGTCCCCCGGAATGGTGCGGCGGCCCAGGGTCGCCTCGGTCTCCTCGAACTGCTGGGCGAGCGCCGAGACCAGCAGGTGAATCTTGGAGGGGAAATAGCGGTAGAGGGTGCCGAGGGCGACGTCCGCCTGGTCGGCCACGGCCCGCATCTGCACGGCGTCGAACCCGCCCCTGGAGGCAAGGGTGACCGTGGCGTCCAGGATGCGCCGGCGACGGTCGCGCTGGGCGGCGGACCCGAGGTCCTCGTAGGTCAGGGAGCTGACGGTGGTCAAGGTCTCAACCTCCCGGACGTGATTTCTGCGGCTCTGGACCTGAGACTTGTCCTCGGACCTACGGTCACAGGCTAGCAGCGCGGTCCGGCATAATAGAAACACGTTTCAGTTGCAGACTGGCGGTCCATCCCGGAGCCCATGCCGGACCCAGCCCAGGAAAGGCGCCTCTTGCGCATCGCACTCTTGTCCTACCGCAGCAAGCCGCACTGTGGCGGTCAGGGCGTCTACGTCCGCCACCTCAGCCGCGAGCTCGTGGCCCTCGGGCACTCGGTGGAGGTGTTCTCCGGACAGCCCTACCCCGAGCTCGACGAGGGCGTGGTCCTCACCAAGGTCCCGAGCCTCGACCTCTATCGCGAGCCCGACCCCTTCCGTACGCCGAGGCCCTCGGAGATCCGTGACCTCATCGACGTCGAGGAGGTGCTGACCATGTGGACCGCGGGCTTCCCCGAGCCGAAGACGTTCTCGAAGCGGGTCGCCCGGATCCTGCGCGACCGCCTCGACGACTTCGACATCGTCCACGACAACCAGGTGCTGGGCTACGGCATGCTCGACATCGCCGAGATGGGCTTCCCGCTCATCACGAGCATCCACCACCCCATCACCTTCGACCGGCGCATCGACATCGAGGCCGCCACCACCTGGCGCAAGAAGCTGACCCTGCGCCGGTGGTACGGCTTCTTGAGGATGCAGGGCAAGGTGGCGCGGAGCGTCGGCAGGATCCTGACCGTCTCGGAGTCCAGCCGGCGCGACATCGTGACCGACTTCGGCGTCGACCAGGCCCACCTGCAGGTCATCCCGCTCGGCGTCGACGACGTCTTCGGCCCTCCGAGCAAGCCGCGGGTCGCCGGCCGGATCGTGGCGATGGCCAGCGCGGACGCCCCGATGAAGGGCATCGCGACGCTGCTCGAGGCGTTCGCCAAGCTGCGCACCGAGCGCGACGTCGAGCTGGTGCTGGTCACCAGGCCGACGCCTGGCGGACGCACCGAGAAGCTGATCGAGCGTCTCGGCATCGCCGAGCACGTCGCGTTCGTGAACGGCATCAGCGACGCCGAGCTGGTCCAGGTGATGGGCTCGGCCGAGCTCGCCTGCGTGCCGTCGCTCTACGAGGGCTTCTCCCTGCCCACGGCCGAGCTGATGGCCTGCGAGACCCCACTGGTCGTCAGCCGCGCCGGCGCCATCCCCGAGGTCGTGGGCCCCGACGGTGAGTGCGCCGACCTGGTCGCCCCGGGCGACGTCGATGAGCTCGAGAGCGCGATCGCCGCGTTGCTCGACGACCCGGAGCGGCGTGCGCGCATGGGCAAGGCGGGCCGCCGCCGGGTCCTGGAGAGGTTCAGCTGGCGTGCGGTGGCCGAGGCCACGGCGGCGGCGTACGACGAAGTGATCGCCAGCTCCACCCACACCACCACCACCGAGGAGACCGCACGTGCTCACCGTTGACTTCAACCGCCTCGGCCTCAGGCCGGGTGACCGCGTCATCGACATGGGGTGTGGCGCGGGTCGCCATGCCTTCGAGATGTATCGCCGCGGCGCGGACGTCATCGCCTTCGACCAGGACGCCGACGAGCTGGCCAACGTCCTCGAGCTGTTCGGCGCCATGAAGGAGGCGGGCGAGGTGCCCGTCGGCGCCGAGGCCGACATCAAGGAGGGGGACGCACTGGCGCTCCCGTTCGCCGACGGTGAGTTCGACCGGGTCGTCGCCTCCGAGGTCCTCGAGCACATCCCCGCGGACACCCAGGCGATCGAGGAGCTGGTACGCGTGCTGCGCCCGGGCGGCACGATGGCGGTCACGGTGCCGCGCTGGTTGCCCGAGATGATCTGCTGGAAGCTCTCGGACGACTACCACAACGCCCCGGGCGGCCACATCCGGATCTACTCCGACAAGGAGCTGATCGGCAAGCTCGTCAACGCCGGCATGGTCTTCGAGGGCAAGGACCACGCCCACGGCCTGCACTCGCCGTACTGGTGGCTCAAGTGTGCAGTCGGCGTCGACAACGACGAGTCCCCCCTCGTCAAGGCCTACCACCAGGTGCTGGTCTGGGACATCATGAAGACCCCCCGCTGGAGCGCGCTGACCCGTGGGGCCGAGAAGGTCCTGAACCCGCTGATCGGCAAGAGCATGGTGCTCTACCTGCGAAAGCCGGCATGACGGGTCCAGTACGGCCGGCACCTGGTCACGGCGTACCGCACGTCGAGGGTGTGCTGAGCGCTGGGCAGGTCGCGCAGACGGCAGCATCGATCGTCTCGATGCAGGAGCCCGACGGTGCCGTGCCGTGGACCGTCGGCGCGCACGTCGACGTGTGGAACCACGTCGAGGCGACGATGGCGATGCTGGTCGCAGGTGAGGTCGAGGCCGCGGAGGCGGCGTACGACTGGTGCCGGCGCAGCCAGCGCGACGACGGCACCTGGGCGATGAAGACCGTGGCAGGGAAGGTCGAGGACGCCAGCGCCGAGACCAACATGTGCGCCTACCTGGCCGTCGGCGTCTGGCACCACTGGGTGCTGCGGCGTGACCTGGCGTTCGTGGAGCGCATGTGGCCCGTCGTACGCCGGGGGCTGGACTACGTGGTCGGCATGCAGCTGCCGTTCGGTGGGATCGCCTGGTCGCAGGAGTGGGACGGGAACGGTCTGGGGCGAGTCAACCGCGAGGCGCTGGTCGCCGGGTCGTCGAGCATCTACCAGTCGCTGCGCGCCGGGGTGGCCCTCGCCGAGCTCCTGGGGGACGCACAGCCCGAGTGGGAGCTCGCCGGTGGTCGGCTCGGCCACGCGGTGCGGGAGCACCGCGACCTGTTTCTGGACAAGTCCGGGTTCTCGATGGACTGGTACTACCCCGTTCTCGGCGGAGCGGTCCGTGGTCAGGCCGGCCTGGACCTGATCGCCACCCGGTGGGACGACTTCGTGGTGCCGGGTCTCGGCATCCGCTGCGTCGACGCCAGCCCCTGGGTGACCGGGGCCGAGACCTGCGAGCTGGTGATGGCGCTGGACTGCCTCGACGACCACGCCCGCGCCCGGCAGCTGTACGCCGACATGCAGCACCTGCGACACGAGAACGGCAGCTACTGGACCGGCTACGTCTACCCCGACGAGGTCAACTGGCCGGGAGAGCAGACGACCTACACCGCCGCCGCCGTGATCCTCGCCGCCGACGAGCTCTCCCGCACCTCGCCCGCCTCGGGGATCATGCGGGGCGAGACGCTGGCCGCTCACTTCCGGGAGATCGGGCTGGAGTGTGGCTGCCCGGGAGAGCAGCCCTACGACGCCTCAGCCGACGTCCTCTCCCGCAGATCCTGAGGTCCGGGTCAGCACCCGCATCGACCCGACGGTCGCGGCCGGCTCGAAGGCACCGCCCTCGACGGCCCGCTGCCAGACGTGGAACGGGGCCTGGCCACCGTCCTCGGGCCGCTCGAACACGTCGTGGACCACCAGTGCCCCCCCGGGCATCACCCAGTGGGCGAAGCCCGAGAAGTCGTTCTGGGCGTGCTCCTCGGCGTGACCGCCGTCGATGAAGAGCAGCGAGAGCGGCGTACGCCAGTGGGCTGCGACAGTCGTGGACCGGCCGACGACGGCCACCACCTCGTCCTCGAGACCGGCGAGCGCGATCGTGCGGCGGAAGACCGGCAGCGTGTCCATCACGCCGAGCTCGGGATCGACCAGGCTCGCGTCGTGGTGCTCCCAGCCAGCCTGGTTCTCCTCGGAGCCCCGGTGGTGGTCCAGCGTGAACGCCACGCTCCCGGTCGCAAGCGCCGCCGCACCCAGGTAGATCGCGGACTTGCCGCAGTAGGTACCGATCTCCAGCGCCGGCCCGTCAGCGAGGTGCTGCACTGCAGTGGCGTACAGGAAGTCGCCCTCGTCCTCGGGCATGAACCCCTTGGCGTCGCGGGCGTGGGTGAGGAGGTCGTCGGGCATCCGGGTCACCCGCGCAGCCTAGGTGTCGGGTCCCACCCCGCGGGCGAGGCCCCGCGGGCCGCGAGCTCGGCCTCTGCCTCGTGCAGGCGGGGGATGACGTCCCGGCCCTAGAGCACCAGGGACGCGAGGAGCAGCGCGACCGCCCACCAGCCGGTCACTGCGAAGATGTCCGGGCCGGAGGGATCGCGGAACCGGGCCCACTGAGCAGGGTCGGCGTGCCGCGTCACGCGCTCCATGCGCTCAGCCTGAGACGGCCGCGTCGTGTTCGCGTTCGGTGGCGAGCCACCGCGTGCGGTGGTGGAGCAGCCAGCGCTCGACCGCGCGGACCACGTGGTGGCTGCGGATCGAGCCGAACACCTCGAACGCGTGCTGTGTGCCGGCGAGCTCCGCGTAGGTCACGGTCGCCTTCGACTCGGCCTTCAGCTTCTCCACGAACGCGCGCGCCTGCCGTACGTCGACGAGCGAGTCGTTGGCACCGTGCAGCACGAAGAAGTCGGG
>NZ_JAOPXP010000234.1 GCF_025965085.1 Marmoricola sp. | reverse complement strand
CCGCGACGCCCGCGAACGACCCCGCGTCGCCCTCCGCCACCTTGGTCGCGCGCGCCGCGTAGCGGGCGTTGTCGCTGGAGACCACCAGCCCGCGGTCCTCGAGGAGCGAGACGTACTGCAGCTCGGGCGTGATCGTCGGGTCGATCCCGGCGACCAGGTCGGCGCCGCCGTCCCAGACTCCGTCGTCCGCCTTCGGCTCGCCGTAGCCGGCCGCCGCCAGGTTGCCTCTCAGCACGTCGAAGTCGGTGCCATCAGGGACCTTGAGCACCATCGTGGCCCCCTCATGCCCCTGGGCGAAGACCTCCCACTGTGCCGTGGCGGGGCTGAAGCCGAAGTTCTCCTGGAGCGCGGCCGCCGACTCGTCGATGCTCGACGCGGCCCCGTAGTCGCTGTCGTAGGCCTTGGCGATGAACGCCTCGACCGCGTCCCGGTCGGGGGTGTCCCCGAGGTCGGCGTGCAGCCTGCTGCGTACGACGGCCCAGTCGGTGAAGCCCACCCGCAGGGAGCTCTCGGGGACCAGCCCGAGCGCCTCCTCGAGGGGGGTGCGGTGGGACCGCTTCCACAGCAGGGTGCCGACGACGGCCAGACCGGCGACGAGGACGAGCGCGAGACCGGCGACCAGGAGCGTGCGCGGGCGGGATCGTCCGGCTGCCACACGCCCACCCACCTTCCGTCGTCAGGAGCGGTCGACCACCGGCGCGGTCGGTCCCCGGGCGAGAGTAGCCGTTTGCTCGGGGACGGCTCCATGTCAGGATTTGCGGCATGGCCCCCACGCAGCCGCCAGCGGCGACAGGCCCGGACGTCGTCGCCGCCGGAGCCGTGGTCACCCGCAAGGGCCCCGAGGGTCGCGAGGTGCTCCTCGTCCATCGGCCGAAGTACGACGACTGGTCGTTCCCCAAGGGCAAGCAGGACCCGGGCGAGCACGTCACGGCCACGGCCGTGCGTGAGGTGTTCGAGGAGACCGGCGTCGAGATCCGGCTCGGACTGCCGCTGCGTCCCCAGCTGTACACGGTGAGCGGCGGGCGGACCAAGACGGTGCACTACTGGGTCGGCCACGTGGTGGGCGACGCCGACGTGTCGTCGTACGTCACCAATCCGGAGGTGGACGACCTCGGCTGGTTCTCGACCGCGTCTGCGGCGGAACGGCTGACCTATCTCGACGACATGGACCTGCTCGAGCAGTACCGCCACCAGCGGAAGTCCACCTCGACCCTGGTCGTCGTACGCCATGCCAAGGCGCACAAGCGTGGCAGCTGGGACGGCCCCGACCCGGAGCGACCGTTGAATGAGCGCGGTGAGCACCAGGCGCAGGCACTGGTGCCGATTCTGAACGCCTACGGGGTCTCGCGCGTGCTGAGCTCGCCGAGCACTCGCTGCATCCAGACCGTGCAGCCCTACGCCTCCGAGCAGTCGCTGCCGGTGGTGGAGGTCGCGGCGCTCTCCGAGGAGGGGTACGACGAGGCCGCCGCGCGCAAGCTGCTCGACGAGCTGCTGGCAACCCCCGGTCCGAGCGTGCTGTGCAGCCACCGCCCGGTCCTGCCCGAGCTCTTCGCTCTGCTCGGCATCACCGAGGAACCCCTCTCGCCCTCGGACCTGATCGTGTGCCACCACCGCAAGGGCGAGGTGCTCGCCACCGAGCGGCACTCCGTCACGCCACCGGACCACTGACCTGCGGTTGTTCACCCCGTATCTGCCGCGTTCGGCACACGACGGCTTCGGATGGGCGGGCACCGTTCATCTCTCGTTCACCCGCACAGACGGACCCGGTCACCTTCCCTTCCTAGGTTTCACAGCGTCCACACACCTGTGACTTCCAACTGTGACTTCAGGAGACCGAAGTGATCCGCACTTCCCTTCGCCGCGTCGCCGCTCCCGGCATCGCGGCCCTCGCCATCGGCATGACCCTCTCTGCCTGTGGCGCCGCCAACGAGACCTCGACCAGCTCCTCGTCCACCAGCAGCCAGGACCTGTCCGGCAAGCTGGCCGGCGCCGGCGCCTCCTCCCAGGAGAAGGCCCAGGAGGCCTGGGCCACCGGCTTCCAGGGTCTCCACAGCGGCGTGACCGTCACCTATGACCCGGTGGGTTCGGGCGACGGCCGCAAGCAGTTCATCGCCAAGGGCGTGAGCTTCGCGGGCAGCGACTCCTACCTCAACGACGACGAGGGCGAGCTCACCGCGGCCAAGAAGCGTTGTGGCGGCACGGACCCGATCGAGGTCCCGGCGTACGTCTCCCCCATCGCGGTCGTCTACAACCTCCCGGGCGTCGACTCCCTGCAGATGTCGGCGAAGACCATCGCCGGGATCTTCGACGGCAAGATCACCACGTGGGACGACCCGGCCATCGCGGCGGAGAACCCGGGCGCGAAGCTCCCCAGCACGGCTATCACCCCCGTCCACCGCTCCGACGACTCGGGCACCACCAAGAACTTCACCGACTACCTCAACAAGGCCAGCGGAGGCGCCTGGAAGTACCCCGCCGCCGACGCCTTCCCCGTCAAGGGCGAGGCAGCCGAGGGCACGTCCGGCGTGATCTCGGCCGTGACCAACGGCAAGGGCACCATCGGCTACGCCGACGAGAGCCAGGCCGGCTCGCTGGGCAAGGTGAAGGTGAAGGTCGGCAGCGCGTACGTCGCACCGTCCGCCGAGGGTGCCGCCAAGGTGGTGGCGATCTCGCCGCCCGCCAAGGGCCGTCCCGCCGTGGACATGGCCGTCGACCTGGACCGCACCACCACCGAGGCCGGCGCCTACCCGGTCGTGCTGCTGTCCTACCTGATCGCCTGCCAGTCCTACCCCGACTCCAACGAGGCGGCGCTGGTCAAGGCCTACCTCGAGTACGCAGTCTCCAGCGAGGGCCAGGCCGCAGCCGCGAAGAACGCGGGCTCGGCTCCCCTCGACACCAAGGTCTCCGACAAGGCCAAGGGCATCCTGGAGAAGATCAAGGCCACGGCCTGATCCCAAGGCGCGTGAGATGGCGTACGACGGGCCGGCCGGCCGGTCGTACGCCATCTACGACGATTTCACGAACCGACCAGAGGAACATCGTGATCGACACCGAAGCACCCCCGGCGCGACGCACCATCCGCCGCGTGGGGGACCGCATCTTCTCCGGGATCTCCCTCACGGCCGGCATCACCATCCTGGTCGCGCTGGCCGGGGTCTTCGTGTTCCTGCTCATCGAGGGTCTCCCGGGCCTGACCCAGCCCGGTCCCCTCTACGGCCCGCGGGCCAGCAGCTTCCTGGGCTACGTCGTGCCCCTGCTGTTCGGCACCGTCCTCGCCGCCACCATCGCGGTGGTCATCGCGGCCCCGCTCGCCTTCGGCATCGCCCTGGTGATCAGCCACTACGCCCCCAAGTCGATCGCCGCCCCCGCGGCGTACCTGGTCGACCTGCTGGCCGCCGTCCCCAGCGTCGTCTTCGGCCTCTGGGGGATCAGCGTGCTGGCGCTGAAGATCACCCCGGTCTACGAGTGGCTGCACGCCCACCTGGGATGGATCCCGCTGTTCACCGGGCCGCCCTCGGCGACCGGGCGCACGATCCTCACCGCGGGCATCGTGCTGGCGATCATGATCCTGCCGATCATCACCGCGATCTCCCGCGAGGTCTTCGCCCAGACCCCGCGCCTCCACCAGGAGGCTGCGCTGGCGCTCGGCGCGACGCGCTGGGAGATGATCCGCCTCGCCGTGTTCCCCTACGCCCGTTCCGGCATGGTCTCCGCCACGATGCTGGGACTCGGTCGTGCGCTCGGTGAGACCATGGCCGTGGCGATGGTGCTCTCGGTCGGAGGCGGGATCAGCCTCAACCTCATCTCCTCGACCAACCCGGCGAGCATCGCCTCCAACATCGCCTCCAACTACAAGGAAGGCACGCCGGCCAAGGTCAACGTCCTCATCGCCACCGGCCTGGTGCTCTTCCTGGTGACCTTCCTGGTCAACTTCGCCGCCCGCTGG
>NZ_JAOPXP010000129.1 GCF_025965085.1 Marmoricola sp. | reverse complement strand
GCCCCACCGGTCGGCGATCGCGGCGGTCGTCGTACGGATCGTGCGGCGCAGGGAGCTCGGGTCACGGTCGTGCCCGACGTTCAGGATCACCGCTCCCGGCGTCGTCGGGACACTGCCGAGTTGCTGGGCAGGGTCCGCCCCGATGTCTGGGGAGCTCAAGTTCCAGAGGTCGAGCGCCTGCCCGAAGCCGTAGACGAGGGGAGAGGCCGAGAAATCCTGGGCCCCGACCTCCCAGTTGTGAAGGGTCACCTCACGCGAACCCCCGAGGTCCTGCGCCCACAGGTCGACCCACTCCCCCGGGCCGTCACCGGTGGAGTCGCCGATGACCAGGATGGTGCGGGCGTCCGCGACGGCGGTGCGGAAGGTCCGGAGACTCGGGGGCGCCTTCGGTGCGGCTGTGGCACGCGCAGTCGCCGTGGGCGTCGCGCGAGGAGCGGGCACGGCCGCGCCTGCGGGAGGCGACGAACCGACGTGCCGGATCACCCAGACCGCGTAGAGGGCGACCACCAGTCCGGCGACCAGCACCACCATCTGGTGCGGCCGCACCCCGAATCGTCGCTCGCGCATCAGGCGAGACCACTGATTCCTGTCATGGCGCACCTACTTGAGGGTCTTGATCGTGCGCTGGGTGAGCGCGCCGTAGCCGAGCGCGTTGCGCGCCTGGACCCCCACGGTCACGTTCACCCCCTTGGCCAGACCGGAGAGCGTCGCCTTGGGCACCGTCGGCCCGACCAGGAGTGAGCGGGTGCCACTGACCAGCCGGTAGCCCGTGATCGCCCGGCCCCGGTCGTTGGGCTTCTTCCAGGTCAGCGTGACACTGCCCCGTCCCGCCGTTGCCGCGGAGATGACCGGGGCGGAGGGCACGGTCGCGGGAACCACCGGCGCGGCGGCGACCGCGTCGGAGCTTCCGTCCGGGGACAGCGCCCGGACGGTGTGGCTGTAGCTCGTGCCGTTGACGAGCCCCGTGTCGGTCACCGACCGTGAGGTGGCGGGGACCGACAGGACCTTGGCCCCCGGCTGCCGGACGACCTCGAAACCGGTGACGTCGGCCTGGGTCGGCGGCATGGTCCAGCTCACCGTGGCCTCGGCGTTGCCGGGCGCGGCCGAGACCGACTGGGGACTGGGAGCGGGGATCGGGTCGATCGTGATGGCGGTGACCTGGCCGTCCATCTGCAGCGGCAGCGAGCTGCCCTGGACCTGGGTGACGGGCGTCGACCCCTGCGAGGGGCGATAGACCTTGAGGTCCTTGTCCTTAACCAGTCGCAGCGTCACGTTGGTCGGGGTCACCGTGGTCGGCTGCTGGAGGACCGGGTCGTAGACGGCGACGTCGCGCCACAGGAACAGCACGTACTGGCCGTTGCGCTTGTGCGTCAGCACGTAGCGCCCGTCGCTGGGGTAGCCCTCCACCTTGACCGGAAGTGGCGCAGGCGTGAACGCCGTCCCGGGGTCGGACGCGAGCCCGAGCAGCGTCTTCATCGCGGCGTACGCCGGCTTCGGGGTCAGGTCCCGGCGCAGCAGCCCGAAGTGGGCCTCGGGGTTGGTCAGGCCGGGATCGTCGAACTCGTCGATGAGCTCGTAGGTGTAGACCCGCTGCTCGCCGCGGACGAAGTGCTCGAGCAGGACCCGAGGCGTGTAGACCCCTGCCACGTCCTCGGGCACCGGCAGATGGCCGTTGGTCGTGTTCAGGGCGTTGTGGTAGCCGGCCTCGGTGGTGACCAGGGGCTTGGTCGAGGGGATGGACCCGCGGATCGCCGTGGTGATCTGGCTGACCTGGTTGCTCGGCTGGTAGCCACCCGGGTACATGTGACCGTTGGCCACGTCGGCGTACTGCGACATGTCGCCGGCCGGGACGTAGTTCCACCGGTACGCCAGCGCGGGGGCGAGCACCGGCAGGCTGGCTGTCGCGGGGTTGGCCTTCGAGGCGAGGTAGAGGTCCCGCTGCCGCGTCTGCATCTCCGCGACCCACTCGGGACGACCGGACAGGTCCCACTCGTTCGTGCCCTCCACGCTCTCCACCGAGCCGGCCGGAAGCTGGGTCGCCACCGTGTCGACGTACTGCGCGGGGGTGGCGGGGCTGGTCGGCCTCCCCATGATCAGGTTGAAGCGGATGCCCCTGTCGGCGACGGTCCTGATGCCGGCGTACTGCCGGGGGTTGTTCATGAAGAGGTCGTCGCGGACGTGCCGGACACCCAGCTCGCTGAGCTTGTCGGCCACGGCGGTCGCGTCGGCGTACGGCGTGTCGAGGAAGGCGAGGTGGATGCCGACTCCGTAGCTGTCGACCAGCGAGTCGGCGGGGATGGCCGCGAGAGGTGCGATGGGGGCGGGCTCAGCGGCGCTGGCGTCCTTCGAGTGGCGCTTGGGCGCCTCGGTGGAGACGACCAGCACCCCGAGACACATGACCAGGACGAGCGCAGACTTTCGCATGCCGACGAGTATGGAAGGACCGGTCGGTTTCCAGGCGTCGAAGCGGCATCGTCTCGGGTGCTGGCTCCCTTTCTCTCACCGTCCGGGACATACCGGGTTCCGGCCTAACCATTTCCGCGCAGGCTCGTTGAGATGGTGCGCACTGGGGGGGATCGTGACGGCAGGCACCGGTCGGTATGACTATCTCGACGGCCTGCGCGCCCTGGCGATCGGCGCGGTCCTGTCGCTGCACTGGCTCGCGTGGTACGTGCCGTTCTTCCACGGCGGGTCCATCGGCGTCGACGTCTTCTTCGTGCTGAGCGGGTTCATCATCACCACCGTGCTGTGGCGCGCCGGCGGACACGTGACCCTGTTCGGGGGCTGGTGGTCGTTCGTCCGCCGTCGGGTGCTGCGGCTCTACCCGGCCCTGCTGGGGCTGGTGGTGGGAACGGTCCTGCTCTACGCGGTGGCTCCGTTCGCCCCGCTGGAGGCCGGCGAGGTCGCCCGCCGCGGCCTCCTCGCCCTCGCCCAGACCTCGGCCATCTGGGCAGCCGGGCAGAGCGGGAGTCTCTGGCTGCCGGGGCTGCATCCGTTCGCCCAGACGTGGTCCCTGGCCGTCGAGTGGTACTTCTACCTGGTCTGGCCGCTCGTGGTCATCGCGTTCCGGCGGCGCGGCTCGGGCGCCCGCCGGTTGGCCGTCGGCAGTCTGGTCGCGGC
>NZ_JAOPXP010000031.1 GCF_025965085.1 Marmoricola sp. | reverse complement strand
CGCGCGCGGGCTCCCCCGTCGTCGGTCTTGGTGGCGAACGCGCGGCCGTCCGGAAGAGCCACGACGTAGCACGACTCGGCCCCTGCCTTGCCGATCGCTCCGGGGACGGCCCGGAGCAGGGTCAGCTCGTCTCGGTGCGTGCCGGAGACGTGCTCCGGATAGGTGCGGATCGCCTCGGCGATCCGCGCCTCGTGCCCCGAGCGGGTGGCGATCCGCGAGAACGCGCGGGCCAGCCCCGTCAGTGAGGCGGACAGCAGGGGCGCACCGCACCCGTCGACCGCCACCTGGGCCGGCTCGCCGGTCATCCGCTGGAAGGTCGCGAGGAGCTGCTGCTGCAGCGGGTGGTCCACGGAGAGGTAGGTGGAGGTC
Source organism: Marmoricola sp. (assembly GCF_025965085.1). GTDB lineage: Bacteria > Actinomycetota > Actinomycetes > Propionibacteriales > Nocardioidaceae > Marmoricola. The sequence goes on along the minus strand of NZ_JAOPXP010000031.1, from coordinate 5,942 downwards.
GGCCAGCCGTTGGCGACGCAGGTGGCGAGCATCGCCGCGTGCTTGCCCGAGCAGTTCATCAGGATGGACGCCTTCGAGCCGCCGGAGCGGATCAGTGCCTCGCGGACGGCGTCGTCGAGCGGCCAGTCCGGCGGCGTCTGGAGCGCGCTCTCGGAGAGCCCTGCGGAGGCAAGGATGCGGCGTACCCCCTCGACGTGGAAGGCCTCCCCCGAGTGCGACGCACACGCCAGCGCGAGCAGCTCCCCCTCCAGTGCCAGCCCCGCCTCGAGCATCCCGAGCGCCTGGACCGGCTTGTTGCACGAGCGGGGCAGCATCGGTCCATCGACGTCACCAGCGGAGGCCCGCACCGAGCCGTCGGCGTCGAGTGCCACCCAGGAGCCGTAGTGATGTCCTTCGACGAAGCCGGAGCGGACGATCTCTGCAATCACGACGGGGGCAACCATGCGTCGACGTTATCGGCCGGTTCGTCTGGCACCATTGCCCGGTGCCCGGACCGCAGTACAGCCCGAGCCCGCGCGAGCTGGACGACCTCGAGCTGCTCCTCTCCGGCGCGCTGGCCCCCCAGACCACCTTCGACGACCCGGGTCTCGGCCCCGTCACCCTGACGCTCCCGCCCGAGCTCCGGGACGCCCCCGAGATCGAGCTGGTCGACCCCGAGGGCCTCCCCCTCGCGCAGCTCTGGAGCCCGGTGGCGGAGGAGGGAGCCTCAGCGACCCTCTCGAGACCACGCACCCTGACCGCGCTCTCCACCCCCGCCTACGGGCCCTTCCGCCGGCTGCAGCTCACGCCGGTCCAGGTGCGTGAGCAGTACGCCGGGGCCCTGACCGTCCCCGTCGCCGGCCCGCTCACCGACGGCGACCTGTCGCTGATCGCCGAGAAGGCGGCCGGCCGAGACGTCGTGCTCCTCGCGCTGAACGGCACCGGAACCCCCCAGGACCTCTCCCCGGTCGGCCTCGTCCGTGCCACCCTCGCGGCCGCGGAACTGCTCGAACCGACAGCGCATGTCGTCACCGTCCCCCTGCCCTCCCACGGCGATCCGGCGACCGACCACGCGCTCGGCCAGCACGTGGTGGCCAACTACGCGACCGGCGACGTGCTCGGCGTGCCCGGCGACGGCGAGTGGCCCGACGAGATCGCCGCCATCGTCGACCAGGACCAGCCCGCGGAGGACCAACGTGGCTTCGTGGTCTTCTTCACGGGGCTCTCCGGCAGCGGCAAGTCGACCCTGGCACGCGCCCTGCACGACCTGATCCTGGAGGACGGCCGTCGCACCGTGACCAGCCTCGACGGTGACGTCGTACGACGGAACCTCAGCGCGGGCCTGACCTTCTCCAGGGCCGACCGCGAGACCAACATCCGGCGCATCGGCTGGGTGGCCGCGGAGATCGGCCGCCACCGCGGCATCGCCATCTGCTCGCCGATCGCCCCTTTCGACGAGACCCGCAAGCAGGTCCGGCAGATGGTGGAGGATGCGGGCGCCGAGTTCGTGCTCGTCCACGTCACCACCCCGCTGGAGGAGTGCGAGCGGCGGGACCGCAAGGGCCTCTACGCCCGGGCACGGGCCGGCGAGATCCCGGAGTTCACGGGGATCTCGAGCCCCTACGAGGAGCCCGAGGACGCCACGGTCCGCATCGACACCACCGGCAGAACAATCGAAGACGCCCTCGGCGACCTGATGCCCCACCTCCCCTTCCACAAGGACCTGACCTGACATGAGCGACCTCCTCACCCTCTCGGCGCTCTCCGTCCTCCTCGTCAGCTTCGGGGTCGGCATCGTCGTCGGCCTGACGGGAATGGGCGGCGGGGCGCTGATGACTCCGGCGCTGATCTTCCTGGGGGTCAACCCGGTGGCGGCCGTGGCCAACGACCTCGTCGCTGCGAGCATCAACAAGTCCGTCGGCGCAGGTGTGCACTGGCGCCGTGGCTCGCCCAACCTGCGCCTGGCCGGGCTGCTGATGCTCGGCTCGGTGCCGTTCGCCTTCGCCGGCGGCTTCATCGTCAACAGCATCGGCGCCGCCAAGGAGCAGCAGGACTTCCTGACCACGGCGATCGGCTTCGCACTGCTGTTCACGGCGCTGACCTACGCACTGCGGATGTACCTCCAGCTCCGCCACGTCACCGCCGGCAACATCATCAGTGAGGACGACCCGAAGGTCAGGGTCCTCCCGACCGTTCTCGTCGGGGCCATCGGTGGGCTGCTCGTCGGGATCACGTCCGTGGGCTCCGGCTCGCTGATCATGGTGGCCCTGCTGCTGATCTACCCGACGCTGTCCGCCGTACGCCTCGTGGGCACCGACCTCGTGCAGGCAGTTCCGCTCGTGCTGGCCGCCGCCATCGGGCACGTGTTCAACGAGGGCGTCACGTGGGCCGTGCTGATCCCCCTCGTCCTCGGGGGTACGCCCGGCACGTTCCTCGGCGCCCGGATGGCAGCGTGGGTCTCACAGTCGGTGATCCGCCGGGGCATCGTCATCGTGCTCAGCCTGACCGGCCTGAAGATGCTCGGAGTGCCTCCCGAGTGGGTGGGCATCATCGGCGCCGGCCTGCTGCTGCTGGGGCCCCTCGCGTGGGGCTTCATCCGGCAGCACCGCGGACTACCAGCCTTCGACAACAACGCGGCAGCCTGGCGCCTTCCGGACTAGACCGCTGGTCCGCATCTGGGTATCGCGTGACCCCTGATTGCCCCACTCGTATCTAAGGTGGGGTGGTCGGTGCCCCACAGGGGATATCGATTGAAATCGGGGGATTCCAATGGCTACGTCCGTCGTTCAAGCGACACGGGTGAGCGCGCCGTCACGCGGCGGACTCGCCTACATTCCACTGGTTGCGTTCGGCACGGACTTGGCGCTCATCGCCTTGAGTGTCGTCGCCGCCATCCTGGGCCGCGAGTCGCTGCGGTTCCCGCTCGACATCCCTAGCCGCGACGTGGGCCATGCCCTCGACGTGGCAGGACCGGTGATGATCCTCGGCTGGGTGGCCGCGATCTTCGTCCTCGGTGGCTACCGCCGGGTGGTCTTCGGCGCCGGTGTCGACGAGTACAAGAGCGTAATCAACGCCTCGCTGCTCACCGCCGCGGCTGTGGGCATCGGCTGCTTCCTGCTGCGCTTCCAGCTCTCCCGTGGCTTCTTCGTGCTGGCCTTCGCGTTCGGCATCCCGATGCTGGTCCTGGGCCGGTTCATGCTGCGTCGCATGGTCCACCGCGCCCGCCGGCTCGGCTCGCTCCAGCACCGCGTGGTCATCGCCGGCGCCGAGGGCCACGTCGACGAGATCGCCGCCGTCCTGGGCCGCGAGACCTGGCTGGGCTACCACGTCGTGGGCGCGCTCACCCCCGAGCCCGGCAGCCGCCCCGCCACCCACTCCGGGATCCCGCTGCTGGGCTCCTCCCACTCCATCGCCCAGGTCGCGGTCGACGCCGAGGCCGACGTGGTCTTCCTCGCCGGTGGCGCCTTCAACTCCTCGGTCGAGATGCGCCGCCTGGCCTGGGACCTCGAGCACGAGGACATCGCGGTGGTCATCGCCCCCAGCGTCACCGACGTCGCCAGCGAACGCATCAGCGTCCGCCCCGTCGGCGGGCTGCCGCTGATCCATCTGGAGAAGCCCCGCTCCCAGGAGGCCGTACGTCGCGCCAAGCGCACCTTCGACATCGTCGGCACCGTCATCCTGCTGCTCCTGTTCGCCCCGGTCTTCGCGCTCAGCGCCTTCCGCATCTGGTCCTTCGACCGCGGCCCGGTCCTGTTCCGCCAGACCCGCGTGGGCCGCGACGGCGCGTCCTTCCACTGCTGGAAATTCCGCACCATGGTCACCAACGCCGAGGAGCTGCTGGCCGACCTGCACGCCCAGCAGGGCTACTCCGGCGGCCTGTTCAAGATGGAGAACGACCCCCGCATCACCGGCCCCGGCAAGTGGCTGCGCCGCTTCTCCATCGACGAGCTCCCCCAGCTCCTCAACGTCCTCACCGGCGACATGTCCCTGGTCGGCCCCCGCCCCCCGCTGCAGCACGAGGTCGCCCAGTACGACGACGCCATGGCCCGCCGCCTGCGCGTGCGCCCCGGCATGACCGGCCTGTGGCAGGTCTCCGGCCGCTCCGACCTCTCCTGGTCCGAAGCCATCCGCCTCGACCTCTACTACGTCGACAACTGGTCCATGGTCCAGGACCTCACCATCCTCGCCCGCACCTTCGGCGCCGTCTTCCGCAGCCGCGGCGCCTACTGATCCCTCCGCAACGACGGACGCTGACCTCGCCCCCTCGGGTCGAGGTCAGTTTCCGTTAGGGGTGGAGGAACGACCGCCAGCGAGTGTCTCGAACCACGTACGCCGGACGCCGGACGCCTACTCGTAGCCCAGCACCTCGCGCCTCTTCGCCGACCACGCAAGCGCCGATGTGATCGCCTCGTCCAGCGACAATGACGCCGACCAGCCGATGAGCTCACGGATCCGTTCGACGTTGGCGAACGCCCCGATCGCGTCTCCTTCCCGAGGAGGCGCCTTCTTGACCGGAACGGACGCACCGAACACCCGCTCGAAGGCGGCAACGAGCTCACGAACGGTGACGCCCTCGCCCGTGCCGACATTCATCACGACGCTCGGCTCACCGGCCCGTTCCAGGACCTCGTCGAACTGCTCGACCGCGGCCACGTGAGCCTGCGCAAGATCCCAGACATGGATGTAGTCCCGCAGGCCCGTACCGTCCCGCGTCGGATGCTCGGTGCCGGTGATCACGAAGGCATCCTTCAACCCTCTAGCGGCCATGACCAACTGGCCCAGGACGTGCGACGGCTCGCGGACGTGAACTCCGGACTGCAGCTGTGGGTCGGAGCCGATCGGATTGAAGTAGCGCAGGATCACTGCACGCAGCTCCGTGGCGTGGGCCATGTCCTGGAGCGCCATCTCCATCATCAGCTTGGTCCGCGCGTACGGCGAGGCCGGCTCCAGCGCCGAGGTCTCGTCCACCTCGAAGTCGTCGGTGAACGCGTAGAGCGAGGCGGACGACGAGAAGAGCACCCGGGGCTTGTGCAGCGCCACCAGCTCGTCGAAGAGCTCGAGCGATTTCGCCACATTGTCTCGGTAGTACTCATAGGGATGCTCCACCGACTCCGGCACGACAATCCGCGCGGCCATGTGGATCGTCGCCTCGATGTCGGGATGCTCCGCAACCACTCGCCGGATCAGCGCGCGATCGGCGATGTCCCCCTCATAGAAGATGCGATCGCCCACGAACTCGCGTGGCCCGGAGAGCAGGGAGTCGAGGATGACCGGGACGTGCCCCGCGTGCTCCAGGGCGAGTGCGGTCGTCGAGCCGATGTACCCCGCGCCACCCGTGACCAGCACCTTCATGAACTGACTGTACTGAGCCGCGCAGGTGGGTCGACATAGTGACGATTTCCGTGGGGAAGCGCGAGTGCGTCGCGCGCCTGCGATAGTGCTCGGGTGACTCAACGCCTTGTCGTCATCGGTGGTGGCGGATTCGGTCGTGAGGTCCTGGAGCTCATTGCGGATATCAACGCGGCCACCGACTCCCCCACCATCGAGGTGGTCGGCGTGCTGGACGACGGCACACCCGAGACAGGTCTCTTGGCCCGGCTCGGGACCAGTCACCTCGGTGACACTGACGCTTTACGAGACATGGAAGCGGACATCGGGTACCTCATCGGCATCGGCGCCTGTACACCGCGCCAGGCGATCGACGAGAAGTGCCGCTCCTGGGGGCGCACGACGCCCGTTCTGGTCCACCCCACAGCAGTCATCGGACGCAGATCGGTGGAGCTCGGCCCGGGAACCATCGTGTGCGCGAACTCAACGATCACCAGCAACGTCAAACTGGGCAGACACGTCCACGTGAACCCGAACAGCTCCATCGGGCACGACGCCACGGTCGGCGACTACGTGACGTTGACCCCGCAGGTAGCCGTGGCCGGCCACGTCACCATCCGCGACCGGGTCTTCGT
>NZ_JAOPXP010000020.1 GCF_025965085.1 Marmoricola sp. | reverse complement strand
GTGAAGGCGACCAACGCGTCGCGCGGGAGGTCGACGTCGACGTCTCGCAGGTTGTGCTCGGTGGCTCCCCGGACGTGGACGAAGCTGTCGCTCGGGTCGTTGGTCACCGCTGCTCCGTACCCGGGCTGAGGTTCCGCACGCAGCCCACGGGGGAGACCTTCGTCGCAGACGAGACCAGCTCGGTCGTGGAGTCAGCTCACGCGGCGAGCAGCAGGATGGCGGTCGCCGCGACCATGGCGACGACCAGTACGGCGGCGGCGATGCTGGGTCCGTTCGACGACGACGCCGAGATCGCCGTACCGCGGCGGAGCTCCTGCGCCAGGCGGCGGTAGCGCAACGTCCCGTAGCCCACGGCAACTGCTCCGGCTCCGATGAGGAGTCCGCCGGCGAGGAGGCTGGCGATCGTGACCGAGCCTTGGTCGGCGAACCGTGCCACCGCCAGCCCGACCACCATCACGTTGGCGCCGGTCCTGAGCCACGCGAGCTGGGTGCGCTCGTTGGCCAGGTGGTCCCGGACCCCACCGACTTCCTCTGCCACGTTGGACGACCACTTCCTCGAGAGGGTGCTGCGACGACAGGGCCGAGGGTACGTCGGCGGGACCTCGCCGCGGGGCCCCGCGAGTCGTCAGTCCGCCGGAAGCCGCGCCGCGATCGCGAGGAGGTCGCGTACGGCGCCGGCGGGCGGGCGCGGACCACCCACCCAGACGGCCGTGAAGACGCGCCGGAGGTCGAGGTCCCGGGTGGCGACCTCGACGAGCTGGCCGGACTCGATCTCCCGGGAGACGGCGCGCCTGCTCACGAACGCGGGTGGGCTGCCCGCCCGGACGGAGGCGAGCACCGCGGAGGTCGTGGTGAGCTCGACCTCCGGCGGCGCGGCGGGATGGCCTGCCCGTTCCAGTGCCTCTTCCACCACCCGACGGGTGCCTGAACCGCTCTCGCGGCTGGTGAGCGAACGGCGCGCGACGGTGGCGGCATCAAGGGGCGTACGCCGCCGCGACCACGGGTCGTCGGGCTCCGCGACCAGGGCGAGCACGTCGGTGCCGACCACCCGCGAGGAGAGCCCCCTCAGCTCTGCCGGACCCTCCACGAAACCGAGGTCGGCCTCTCCGGACCGCACCGCCTCCAGCACCGCCTCGGAGTTGGTGGCATGCAGGCTCGCAGCGATCGCCCGCTCCCGCCGGAGGCGGACCAGCCACCGGGGGAGGAGGTACTCCGCCGTGGTCATGCTTGCGAAGACGTGCAGCTCCTCGGAGCGGTCCTCGCGGAGGGTGCGCAGTGCCGCCTCGACCTCGTCGGCCTGCTCCAGCAGCCCGCTGCTCCACTCGACGAGCAGGCGCCCTGCTGGTGTCAGGGTCGAACCACTGGTCGCCCGCTGCACCAGCACGAGGCCCGTCCGGGTCTCCATCGCGCGCAGGCGTTCGGAGGCCGACTGCTGTGAGATGCCGGCGGTGCGCCCGGCGGCACCGATGCTGCCGAGCCGGGCGACGTCGGCCAGCAGGCGGAGCGACGAGAGCTCGGGCAGCGGGTGCATGCGGGAAGCGTACGGCGTCACAGGGACTGCCTGTGACGGCACAGTCGCGAGGCGGCTACCTGCGACGCGGCCGACCTCGGATGCTGGAGGCATGGCCCCGCCGCTCACCGTCCACGCAGACGCGACACCGTCGGCGTTCCTCGCCGAGCTCGAGGGGGCGCCGGTTCTCGGCTTCGTCGGACCCAACTGGTTCACCCCCGTCATGGGCACGGGGATCATCGCGGTGGCGCTGGTCGGTCTGCCCTTCCGGTTCCCCGGGCAGGACGATGCCGCACTCCTCTTCTGGTTCCTGTCCGCGACGCTCCTCGCGGCCATCACGCTCGCGACCGCCGCGCACGTGCGCCTGCACCCCTCCACGGCCAGGGGACACCTGGACGACCCCGTGATGGCCCACTCCTACGGGGCGCCCGCGATGGCCCTGCTGACCGTGGGCGCCGGCACCCTGCTCGTGGGGCACCGGGTGGTCGGAGCCGGACCGGCGCTCGCCGCGGACGTCGTCCTCTGGACGGCCGGCACCGCCCTGGGGCTGGTGACGTCCGTGCTCGTTCCCTACAGGGCGTTCACCCGCCACGACGTACGCGAGGACTCGGCGTTCGGGGGGTGGCTGATGCCTGTCGTACCGCCGATGGTCAGCGCCGCCACCGGGGCGCTGCTCGTCCCGCGCCTGCCCGCCGGGCAGGCGCGCGAGACGATGCTGCTGTTCTGCTACCTGTGCTTCGGGCTGGCGCTGGTCACGAGCTTCGTCGTGGTGACGATCATCTGGAACCGGCTGCTGCGTCACGGGCCCGGCGCCGCCGGAGCGGTCCCGACGCTGTGGATCGTCCTCGGACCGCTCGGCCAGTCGATCACCGCGGTCCACCACCTCGGACTGTTGGCCCCTGACGTGCTGCCGGCCCCCTACGGACGCGCCTTCGGGTCGCTGGCCCTCGTCTACGGCGTGCCCGTCTGGGGCTTCGGGCTCCTGTGGATCGCGATCGCGGCGATGCTGACCGCGCGGACCGCTCGGGACGGAATGCCGTTCAGCCTGTCCTGGTGGTCGTTCACCTTCCCGGTCGGCACCTTCGTGACCGGGACCTCCGGCCTGGCGAGCGCCACCGGTCTCGTCGTGCTCCAGGTCGCGGCGGGCGTGCTGTTCGCGGGGCTCGTGGTCGCCTGGGTCCTCGTCGCCAGCCGCACCTTCCGTGGTGTCTACTCGGGCCGGTTGCTCCTCGCGCCGACGCCCGGCTGAGGCCGCTGCAGACACGCCCGAGGGAGGAACCTCCGGCCCGGGGTGGCGTTTGCCCACAACCTTGGTAGGCTCGTCGTGCAGGGTGCAAGTTCCAGCGGTCACACAACGCTTGTTGGAGTTTGTGGTCCAACGGCGTTTCTTCTCTTTGCTACATGGCTTGCGAGGCGGGACGGCGTATCACCCGCACTCTGCAGAGGCCGCCGAAGTGGCGGACTCAAGCCATCAGTAACAGGAGAATTAGAGACATGGCACAAGGCACCGTGAAGTGGTTCAACGCCGAGAAGGGTTTCGGCTTCATTGCCCAGGAGAACGGCGGCGACGACGTCTTCGTTCACTACTCCGCGATCCAGTCGCAGGGCTACAAGTCCCTCGACGAGAACCAGAAGGTCGAGTTCGACGTCACGCAGGGCCCCAAGGGTCCGCAGGCTGAGAACGTCCGCGCCATCTGACGCACGCTTGACACCAGGGAAGCCCCGACCGGGAACGGTCGGGGCTTCTCGTGTATACACGCGTCACCGGCTACGGCGGGGTATCAGAAATTGGCGGCCCGCTGTCCACATGCTGGTTTCACCCAGCCGCCACCGGGTAAGAAGCAAGTGTTGTGAAAGACCTAGGGAAGGGACTCGGCGCCCGTGGATCCCTTTGATGTGCGCCTCGAAGACAGCGAGCTGCTCGATGAAGTGGAGTTGACGGCCAACCTGATCGTGGCCGCGAACCAGTCCGAGGCACCCCTGTCCATCACCGAGATCGACCAGATCCTCGGGGTGGTCCCGCAACCTCGCGACGGCAGGGACACGTAGGCGCGCCCCCGCTGGGCTCCCCCGTCCGACGCCGAACGGTCCCTTGTAGTTCACTAGACGTGCGTCGCATGCCCGAGTTACGCGTCAGGGGCACGCACGTCCTAGCATGTGCAGCGTTCTGACCCTCCTCATCAGGAGTTACTCGTGGCCTTGAAGTTCAAGCCTGTGGACAACGTCTTCTACGAACTCTTCACCGAGTCAGCGACGCACCTCGTCGAGGGCGCCCGGATCCTGGCGGAGATGCTGGGGGAGTCGCCCGACCGTGAGGCAATCGCCGCACGCATGCGGGACGCCGAGCACCAGGCCGACGAGACGACGCACGAGATCGCCAAGCGGGTGAACTCGACCTTCGTCACACCGTTCGACCGCGAGGACATCTACGCGCTGGCCTCCGGCCTCGACGACATCATGGACTTCATGGAGGAGGCCGTGGATCTCACGGTGCTCTACGAGGTGGTGGCCCTCCCGGCAGAGCTCGCCGAGCAGGTCGAAGTACTCCAGCGTTGCGCCGAGCTGACGGCCGAGGCCATGCCGCAGCTGCGTTCGATGAAGGGTCTCGAGGAGTACTGGATCGAGATCAACCGGCTCGAGAACACCGGCGACAAGAGCTACCGCCGTATCCTCGCCAAGCTCTTCAGCGGTCAGTACGAAGCCCTCGAGGTGCTCAAGCTCAAGGACATCGTCGACTCCCTCGAGGACGCCGTCGACGCGTTCGAGAAGGTCGCGAACATCATCGAGCAGATCTACGCCAAGGAGTCCTGAGCGGTGGAGCTCGCGATCATCGTCGCGGTAGTCGCGGTTGCCCTGGTCTTCGACTACACCAACGGTTTCCACGACGCGGCGAACGCCATCGCGACCTCGGTCTCGACCCGGGCACTGACTCCGCGCGTGGCGCTGTTGATGGCCGCGGTGATGAACTTCGTGGGTGCGTTCCTCGGCCAGAAGGTCGCCGGCACCGTCAGCGAGACGATCAGACCCGGGTCAGGGAGCCACGGGCTGGTCATCGTGATGGCCGGTCTGGTGGGCGCCATCACCTGGAACCTGATCACCTGGTACTTCGGGTTGCCGTCCTCCTCCTCGCACGCGCTGATCGGCGGCCTGGTCGGCGCGGCCCTCACCGCCGGCGTGTTCGTCAACTGGGCGACGGTGATCGAGAAGGTCGTGATCCCGATGGTGCTTTCGCCGCTGGTCGCGTTCTCCCTCGGTTTCGCGGCGATGCTGCTCATCATGTGGCTGTTCCGCAACCAGTCGCCGGCCAAGGTCGGTAGGGGCTTTCGGCTCGCGCAGTCCCTCTCGGCCGCAGCCATGGCGCTGGGCCACGGACTCCAGGACGCGCAGAAGACCATGGGCGTGATCTTCCTGGCCTTGCTGACCGGCGGGTACGTCGCGGCGGACGACCCGCTGCCCCTGTGGGTGATCATCGCGGCGGCCACCGCGATCTCGCTGGGCACGTACTCCGGTGGTTGGCGCATCATGCGAACCCTGGGTCGCCGGATCATCCACCTCGACCCGCCGCAGGGGTTCGCGGCCGAGTCCGTGGCCGCCTCGGTGCTCTACACCACGGCGTACGTCTTCCAGGCCCCGATCTCCACCACGCACACGATCACCAGCGCAGTCATGGGCGTGGGGGCCACCAAGCGGCTCTCGGCGGTTCGCTGGGGGGTCGCCCGTTCGATCCTTGTCGGCTGGGTCCTGACCTTCCCGGCCGCCGGCGCCGTCGCCGCGCTGACGTACCTGATCTTGAAGTTCGTCCTGCAGCTGCCCTGATTCGTCTGGTCCTCAGCTGAGGGGGATCCGCAGCCTCCAGCCGGTCTGGATCTTGTCGGGGTCCGTGATCTGATCGTTCGCCGCGAGGATCTGCGGCACCGTCGTCCTGCCGAAGTCGCGAGCCTTCCGGACGATGCCGGTCAGGGTGTCGCCACTCTCGACGCGGTAGAGCAGCCAGCCGGTCAGGTCGGGGTACATCACGACCGCGACCTCGCGGAGGTCCGATCCCGGTCCGGGGCCCGGCCCCGGGTTGTCCCCGAACACCTGCAGCGTGAGCGGCGTACCGGCACGCGGTGGGCTCGTGACCCGCAGCCTCGTCGCGAACTCCCCGATCGCCGCCATCCCGCCTGTGGACTGCGCAGAGCCGGTCGCGAGGACCTTCCCGGCCTTGTTGAGCAGCCGGATGCCGATCGTCGCCTCGAAGCCGTTCCCGATCCCCGCGACGGTGAACTCTCGCCCCACCAGGTCCCCCTTGGCCGGCTGCCGCACCCGGATATCGCTCAAGATCCCCATGGTCTGCCTCCCGTGGCTGGTTGTCGCCAACCTAGGTGGTCGGGTGGGGTGGTGGACAGGGCGCGGGGCCGGACGGATGCGATAGTCCCTGACGTTCTGGCCGCCCAAACCGGGCATCGAGGGGCCAGAACGTCAGGGACTATCCCCGGGCGGGCGGTCACGCCACCCTGCGGCGATGGCGGAGTACGACCTCCCGCTCGCGTCCCGTCAGGGCTCTGCGCCGCTCCACCGAGTGGCTCTGCACCCACCACGAAGGCGGGGTAAGCGTCCACGACCGCCGCGATGGGGCCACCCTCGCGGCTCGGGCACGAGCGTCCGCCATCCGCTCGACCACCAGCTCGCGACGGGACATGTCACCTGCCAGGACGGTGAAGTACTCGAGGTCGTGCCTGCGGAAGATCCCCTCCCGGCGCAGGTCCTGGGAGCGCCGCCGTCCGCTGAGGTGCAGGGCGCCGTCGTACTCCCCGACGGTGCCCGTCTCGGGATCGACGAAGTCAGGGGTCCCGAGGTGTCGCCCCCACCTGTCGAAGATGGGGCGGTTGCACAACGGCGGTGGGAAGCCGGCGTCCAGGACCCAGGTCAGCCGCATGCGGGTCTCCCACGGCGACCAGCTGTTCTCGTCCGCCAGCGTGATGGCCGTGCGCGCCTGGGGAATGCCCGTCCACCCGGGATGGGCGGTCGCGTAGGCCACTTCCTCGCTGATCGAGACCAGGTCCGAGTAGGCGGCCATGTCGAGGTGTACGACGGCCTCGCGCTCGTCCTCGGCGTACCGCATCTCGAAGCAGACGGACCGCTCCGGAACCGTGACGCGCAGACCGTCGACGGTGACGATCTCCGAGGGGTTCAGGCGTTCCTGGCACAGCGCCGTTCCCGCTTGGGCGCGGATGTCGTCCTGGCAGCTCGCCAGGGTCACCGGTAGCTGGTCCCGCCCGTCGGGGGAGCACCCGTCGAACCAGACGCCGCCCACCCATCGCAGGGCGGCCCAACCCGTGACCGCGCCGGCCGGGGGCAAAGGTGCGGCTGCCTCGACGATGCGCTGCTCGGGGCTGGAGCCCGTCGTGCTCGGCACGTAGAAGCCCCGGCTCGTACGACGCCACCCCGGCCCGCGCGCCTGCCGACGGCTCGGGCCGGCGATGCCGCGCGGGTCCACCCTGACGGGCGCGACCAGGGCGGCCCTGCGCGGGTGGAAGGGGCTGGGACCAGAGGTGGGTGTACCCATGGCGGCAGAGTGCCGAGGGATTGCCGATCGTGCTCCCGCAATCCACAGGGCACGTCGTACGGGCGATGGGAGGTGGGTTCAGGCAGTTCCGGACACGCGATAGTCCCTGACGAATTGGCCGCCCAAACCGGACAACCGGGGGCCAGAACGTCAGGGACTATCGAGAATTGGGCGGTCGGTCGGTCGAGAATTGGGTGGGCGGTCGAGCCGGGAAGGACGACCCCTCAGCCGAACCGGCCCGAGATGTAGGCCTCGGTCGCGGGCTCGTCGGGCACGCTGAAGATCTTCTTCGTCGAGTTCATCTCGATCAGCTTCCCCGGCTTGCCGGCCCCCGCGATGTTGAAGAAGGCGGTGTCCTCGGAGACGCGGGCGGCCTGCTGCATGTTGTGGGTGACGATCACGATCGTGTAGTCGGTCTTCAGCTCGTGGATCAGGTCCTCGATCGCCGAGGTGGAGATCGGGTCGAGCGCCGAGCAGGGCTCATCCATCAGCAGCACCTGCGGCTGTACGGCGATGGCGCGGGCGATGCAGAGGCGCTGCTGCTGGCCACCGGACAGACCCATCCCCGGCTTGCCGAGGCGGTCGCTGACCTCCTTCCAGAGGTTCGCGGCCTTGAGTGCCCGCTCGACGATGTCGTCGGCCGCGGCCTTCTTGATCTTCTGGTGGTTCAGGCGCATGCCGGCCAGCACGTTCTCGTAGATCGACATCGTCGGGAACGGGTTCGGGCGCTGGAAGACCATGCCGACCATGCGGCGGACCTCGACCGGGTCGACGCTGGGGTCGTAGAGCGACTGCCCGTCTATCAGGACCTTGCCGTCGACGTGGGCGCCCGGGAGCACCTCGTGCATCCGGTTCAGCGAGCGCAGGAAGGTCGACTTGCCGCAGCCCGAGGGCCCGATCAGTGCGGTGACCGATCGTGCGGGGATGGTCATGTTGACACCCTCCACGGCGAGGAAGTCGCCGTAGTAGATGTTCAGGTCCGAGACATCGATGCTCTTGGCCATGTCTGTTGCTTCCTTCTCTCGGCCGGGCTCAGTGGCCGGTCTTGGGGGCAAAGATCCTGCCGATGACGCGGGCCGCGAGGTTGAGCACCATCACGATCACGATCAGGACGAACGCGCCGCCCCAGGCGGTCGCGACTCCGGGTGCCATGCCCCCGCCGGCCGGCGGGATGCCGGGGTTGGCGTTCTGGGTGAAGATCAGGACCGGCAACGTGGTCATCCGGTCCGAGAAGACGTTGAAGTTGGTACGGGTCGTCAGACCCGCGATCAGCAGCAGCGGCGCAGTCTCCCCGACGACGCGCGCGATCGCGAGCGGCACGCCGGTCACGATGCCGCCGAGCGCGGTCGGAAGCACGACCTTGACGATCGTGCGCCACTTCGGCACCCCCAGAGCGTACGACGCCTCGCGCAGGTCGTCCGGCACGAGGCGGAGCATCTCCTCGGTGGAGCGGACCACGATGGGGATCATCAGCAGCGCCAGGGCGATCGAGCCCCCGAGCCCTGCACGGGCCGACGGCCCGAAGAGGAGAATCCACAGCGAGAACGCGAACAGGCCGGCGACGATGGAGGGGATGCCGGTCATCACGTCCACGAGGAAGGTGATGCCGCCCGCGAGCCGGTTGCCCTTGCCGTACTCGATCAGGTAGATCGCCGCGAAGATCCCGATGGGCACCGCGATCAGCGCCGCGAACACCGTGATCAGCAAGGTTCCGATGAGCGCGTGGTAGATGCCGGTCGGCTGGTCGAGGCTGGTGCGGAACATCGAGTACGTCAGGAACGTGCTGTTGATCTGGGGTGCACCGCGGTCGATGACCGTCCAGATCAGAGAGGTCAGCGGGACCAGGGCGACGACGAAGGCCAGCCACACCAAGGAGGTCATCAGCCGGTCGACGGCGGCCCTGCGGTTCTCGACCACGAGCGACCAGGCAGGCAGCGCAACCACGTAGAACAGCGCCGCCGCGACCAGGATGCCCGGGACGTTCCAGGCCAGGCTGAGTCCCAGCAGCAGGCCGAACGCGAGAGCGCCGACACCCACCAGGATCGGCGCCCATCGGGGGAGCCGGGGCCTCTTCAGCGTGAGCGGGATCGACTGCGGCACCTCGGGCGGCGTGACGGTGGCGGTGCTCATCGGTTCAGCTTTCGCTCGGAGCGGCCCACGATCCAGCGGGCGGCGAAGTTGACCAGGAAGGTCACCAGGAAGAGCACCAGGCCGGTGGCGATGAGGACGTTGACCTTGGCCGGCGTGCCTTCCTTGTAGTTGGAGGCGATGTTGGAGGCGATGCTCGCC
>NZ_JAOPXP010000019.1 GCF_025965085.1 Marmoricola sp. | reverse complement strand
CCAGTCCGCTCAGGCCAGGGCGGCCGGCAGCGTCAGCCGCCAGGCGGTGCGCAGCTCCTCGAGGGGTACGTCGAACGCCCCCGCCACGGCCAGCGAGTCACCGCGGGTCTCCCCCAGCGACGTGATGGGTACGCCGTGCTCGGCGGCCAGCTCGAAGAGCCGCTCCTCGTCCTCGGGCGACACCGTCACGACCACGCGGGCCGCGGACTCACTGAAGAGTGCGACGAACGGGTCCCCGCCCGCGACCGGCGCGAGATCCACCCGGGCACCGATGCCGTGGCGCAGGCCGGACTCCACCAGGGTCTGGGCCAGTCCACCGTCCGACACGTCGTGCGCGGAGGAGAGCACGCCGGTCGCGGCGACGAGCAGCTCGCTGAGCGCACGTTCCGCCGCCAGGTCGACGCGGGGAGGAAGGCCCCCGAGGTGGCCGTGGACGACGTGCGCCCACTCCGAGCCGGAGAGCTCCTCGCGGGTCTCGCCGAGCAGCAGCACCCGGTGGCCGAGGTCGCCGAACCCGCTCGGCGTACGACGCGTGACATCCTCGATCACACCGAGAACGGCGACCACCGGTGTCGGCAGGATGGCCGTCTCGCCGGTCTGGTTGTAGAGGCTGACGTTGCCGCCGGTGACCGGGATCCCCAGCTCGACGCAGGCGTCCTTGAGCCCGCGGCAGGCCTCGGCGAGCTGCCACATCACGGCCGGGTCCTCCGGCGAGCCGAAGTTGAGGCAGTCACTGATCGCCATCGGGGTCGCACCGCCGGTCGAGACGTTGCGGTAGGACTCGACGAGCGCGAGCTGCGCCCCGGCGTACGGGTCGAGGCGCGCGAACCGGCCGTTGCAGTCGGTGGAGACGGCGACGCCGAGGTTGCTGTCCTTGTCGACGCGGACCATGCCGCTGTCACTGGGCTGCGCGAGCACGGTGTTGCCCTGGACGTAGCGGTCGTACTGGTCGGTGATCCAGGACTTGTCGCACAGGTTGGGGCTCGCGACCAGGCGCAGCAGCGTCTCCGCGAGCTCCTTACCGGAGGACGGCCGCGCCAGCTTCTCCGCGCCGTCGGCCTGCAGGACGTCTTGGGAGTCGGGGCGCGAGAAGGGGCGGTGGTACGTCGGCCCGTCGTGGGCCACCGAGCGCGGCGGCACGTCGACCACCCGCTCGCCGTGCCAGTCGATCTGCAGCCGGTCACCGTCGGTGACCTCACCGACGACGGTGGCGTCGACGTCCCACTTGGCACAGATCGCCAGGAACCTCTCGACGTCGTCGGGCTCGACGACCGCCATCATCCGTTCCTGTGACTCACTCATCAAGATCTCCTCGGGCGCCAGCGAGGAGTCACGCAGCGGCACCCGGTCCAGCTCGACGTGCATGCCGCCGTCGCCGGCACTGGCGAGCTCGCTGGTGGCGCACGACAGGCCCGCACCACCGAGGTCCTGGATCCCGGCGACGATGCCCGCCGCGAACAGCTCGAGGGTGCACTCGATGAGCAGCTTCTCCTGGAAGGGGTCGCCGACCTGGACGCTGGGGCGCTTCGCCGGCCCGGTCGACTCAAAGGTCTCACTGGCGAGCACGCTCACCCCGCCGATGCCGTCGCCACCGGTCTTCGCACCGTAGAGGATGACCTGGTTGCCGGCCCCGCTGGCCTTCGCGAGGTGCAGGTCCTCGTGCCGCAGCACGCCGACGCAGAGCGCGTTGACCAGCGGGTTGCCGGCGTACGACGCGTCGAAGACCACCTCGCCACCGATGTTGGGCAGGCCCAGGCAGTTGCCGTAGCCACCTACGCCGGCCACGATCCCGGGGAGGACGCGGTGGGTGTCGGGGGCGTCCAGCGGACCGAATCGCAAGGGGTCCATCACCGCCACCGGACGGGCACCCATCGCGAGGATGTCGCGGACGATGCCGCCCACGCCGGTGGCCGCACCCTGGTAGGGCTCGACGTACGACGGGTGGTTGTGGCTCTCGACCTTGAACGTGACCGCGTAGCCCTGGCCGATGTCGATGACGCCGGCGTTCTCGCCGATGCCCGCGAGCATCTTGCCGGCGCGGGTCTCCTGGGGGATCTCGGAGAACTGCTTGAGGTGCACCTTGGAGGACTTGTAGGAGCAGTGCTCGCTCCACATCACCGAGTACATCGCCAACTCGGAGCTCGTCGGACGGCGCCCGAGGATCTCGCGGATCCGGGCGTACTCGTCGGCCTTGAGGCCGAGCTCCGCCCACGGCTGGTCACGGTCGGGATCAGTGCCTGCGGCGGCGACGGTGTCGAGCAGCGGCTTGGCGGGGAGGGTCGTCTCGGGCACGTGCCCAATCTACCGGCGCGCCCGCCGCTCCCAGGACACGGTCGGATGGCCCGGCCGGCGGGGGCAGCCGAACCGAGGGCGTCCTGAGCCCCTGAGCGGTCGTCGCGCCCGGAAGCCGCCCGGACGCTTTCCCAGCCAATTACCCGCTCGCCTAATTACATATCTGTAATTCATTCAATCGTCTGTTACTGGTGTGACCAGCGGGGTTAGGGTGACGCAGTTTTCCGACATTCAGGAGATTTGCGATGCTTCCCCGATCCACGTTCCAGAGCACCGTCACCCGGGGCCGCAGAGGACTGGCAGGGGTGCTCGCCGGGGCCATTGCGCTCACCCTAGGTGCCACCCTGCTCAGCGCCCCGGCGTACGCCGCCAATCCGGTCACCCCCGGCAACTTCACGGGGCTGGGCTTCGACCAGTGCGAGGCCCCGAGCCAGGCCGCGATGAGCACCTGGATCAAGAAGTCGCCCTTCCGCGCGGCCGGCATCTACATCTCCGGAGCCTCGCGAGCCTGCCAGCGGCAGAGCAACCTCTCGGCCACGTGGGTCAGCAACCAGCTCGCCGCCGGCTGGCACCTGATGCCGATCACGCTCGGTCCGCAGGCGTCGTGCTCGACGCGCTACCCCCGCTACGGCAAGAACATCGACCCGACGATCAACGCGAGCACCACCGGCACCTACTCGGCCGCCCGCGCCCAGGGCGCCCTGGAGGCCCGCCGCGCGGTCCAGGCGGCGCGCAACCTCGGCATCGTCCCGGGCAGCACGCTCTTCTACGACCTGGAGGCGTTCAACACCTCCCAGTCCACGGCGTGCACCTGGTCGGCGCTGTGGTTCCTCAGTGCGTGGACCCAGGAGCTGCACCGCTACTCCTACGCCTCGGGTCTCTACTCGAGTGCCGCCTCGGGCATCAAGATGATCGACGACGCACGAGTGCGCCCCGGCAACCAGATCGCGATGCCCGACCAGATCTGGGTCGCCGACTGGAACGGAAGGGCCGACACCCACTCCTCCTACATCCGCAGCGACGGCTGGCACCCCTACGCGCGGGCCCACCAGTACCAGGGCGGGCACGACGAGACCTGGGGCGGCGTACGCATCAACATCGACCGCAACTACCTCGACCTGCGTACGCCGAGGCTCCCGGGCACGGCGACGCCCGTCCCGGCACCGGCACCGGCGGGACCGCGTTACACGGGCACGACACTCTCCGACCCGAAGTGCACGCCGGCCACGATCAGCCGGGCGTCGTACGTGACGATCAACCCGACGATGAACACCACGCTGGTGGTGCCGCTGCAGTGCCTGCTCAAGCAGCGACTCTTCTACCCCTATGAGGTCACGGGCACCTGGAACGCGCAGACCACCGCTGCGGTCCACGCCTTCCAGAAGCGCGTCGGCAACACCGCGCGCAGCTACGTGAGCCGGTCGGACTGGGTGAGTCTCCTCGTCGCCGGCAACGGCGGCAGGGTCCTCAAGCGCGGCGACACCGGGGCCGACGTCATCCGCGTGCAGCGCGCGCTCAACGCCGCGGGGTCCCCGCGGCTCACGGTCAACGGCATCTACACCAGGCGCACCGCGAAGGCCGTGGGCGCCTACCAGCGCCGGGTCCACCTCGCCAGGACCAGGGTCGTCGCGGCACAGACGTGGGGCGCGCTGGGCGTGGGCCGTCGCTGAGCCTCGTGGAGGGGGGCGGATAGTCCCTGACGTTCTGGCCCCTCACGTCCCACGATGGGCGGCCAGAACGTCAGGGACTACCAGAATTCTCAGGCGTTCTGGAGGGCGGCGATGGCGCTGGTGAAGAAGCCGAGCCCGTCGGTGCCGGGGCCGCACAGGTCCTCGACCGCATGCTCGGGGTGGGGCATGAGGCCGACCACGTTGCCGGCCTCGTTGCTGATGCCGGCGATCGCACGCTGCGAGCCGTTGGGGTTGCCGTTGAGGTAGCGGGCGACGACTCGGCCCTCACCCTCGAGCAGGTCCAGCGTGTGCTGGTCGGCGACGTAGGCACCCTCGCCGTTCTTCAGCACGATGGTAACCTCCTGCCCGGCGGCGTACGCCGAGGTCCAGGGGGTCGCGTTGTTCTCGATCCGGACGACCTGGTCCAGGCAGGCGAACTTGCGGTGGTCGTTGCGGATCAGCGCACCGGGCAGGAGGTGCGACTCGCACAGGATCTGGAAGCCGTTGCAGATGCCGAGCACCGGCAGGCCACCCCGGGCGGCGTCACTCACCTCGGTCATGACGGGCGCGAACCTGGCGATCGCACCGGCCCGCAGGTAGTCGCCGTAGGAGAAGCCGCCCGGCAGCACGACCGCGTCGACGCCCTTGAGGTCGTGGTCGCCGTGCCAGAGCGCCACGGGCTCGGCGCCGGCGAGGCGTACGGCGCGGCGCGCGTCCACGTCGTCGAGCGAGCCGGGGAAGGTGACGACCCCGATCCTCACTGGACCACGCGCACGTCGTAGTCCTCGATGACCGGGTTCGAGAGCAGCGTCGCCGCCATCTCGTGCACCTGGGCCATCCGCTCCTCGGTGGCCTCGCCCTCGAGCTCGAGCTCGAACCGCTTGCCCTGCCGGACCTCGCTCACGCCCTGGAAGCCCAGACGCGGCAGCGCCCCCTGGACAGCCTTGCCCTGGGGATCGAGGATCTCGGGCTTGGGCATGACGTCGACGACGACACGGGCCACGGGAGGCCCCTTTCGCTCGGATGGACGGGCCGTTGCAGTCTAACGAGCCGCCGTCGGGCCGCCGGCGGGGACCCGGGGGCTGGCCGGCTCGTTGGTGTGCGGCGTCCCGAGCTGGCCTCAGGAGGTCCGGAGGCTCGAGCTCTCGGTCGGGGGCGCACCACCGGGCCGCCCGGCGTGGCCGCCGCGGTCGTGGTCACCTCGGTCGTGGTCACCGGGGCCGCCTCGTCCGCCGCCGTGTCCCTCGTCGGTGCCGGTGATGGTGAAGTCCTTGCCGACCTTGACGGTCAGCGGAGCGCCGCCGTTGACGATGTGCGCCTCGTAGACGCCCTCGGAGTCGGTCTCCACTCGCTCCACGGTGGCGTCGGGGTACTTCGCCTTCACCGCGGCGAGCACTCGCGTCCTCGTCGTGCCGGTGAGCAGCTTCTCGTCGCCGCGCATCGGCCTCGACGGGTGGGGGTTCCCGTCGGACGCGCCGCCGTACCCGCCGGCTCCGCCGTAGGCGCTTCGGCCGGCGTTGCCGCCGCTGCTCTCGGCCGAGGCGGAGGACAGGACCCCCGCCGCGAGCCCACCGGCCACCAGGGCGGCCACCCCCACCGCGGCAGCCACCGCCAGGGCCTTCTTCCGGGGCGCTGCCGCCGACGCGGTGCCGTCGTCGTCGTTCATCTGCAAACCTCCATCACTCGGGCGCCTGGCAGTCAGCCGCCGGACGTGCCCCCACGGTGCGCAGAGGTGCTGGGATCAAGGTGTGCGGAACCTGTCGGGAGGCTGGGAGTTGCTGTGAGAAAGCCGGGCGTCAGCGCCGGCCACGGAGTACGACGTAGCCCAGAGCCAGCCCGAAGCCGGCGACGGCCGGCCCGATGACGGCCCAGAACTCCACGCCGCTCATCGCGCTGCCCGTGACCACGTCCAGCCCCTGCAGGGTCCACAGCAGGCCGACCGCGATCATCAGCGCGCTCAGCACCAGTACGACGACGCGTCCCATCAGCTGCTCCTCGAGGCCAGGATCCGGGCAGCATTGCGCAGGTCGCCGCGGACCGCGAGCAGCCCGGCGCCGGTGGCGGCCCAGCCGAGGGGACGCAGCAGCCCCCGAGCGCGGACGCCGAACGCGGCCGACACCGTGCAACCGCCGTCGCGGGGCGAGAAACCCAGGGTCAGGTCGGCCTCGATCGCCTTCCAGGCACCGGTCTCGGCCCACAGCACGTCGTTCTCCAACTCGGTGATCATCATGTCGGGCACGATCCTGGCCGAGGTGAGGTCTCGCCAGCGCATCCCCACCCGGGGAGGCCCCCCGTCCAGCACCTCCACCGCCCGCAACGACGACTGCCACTCCGGTCGGTTGCGGGGGTCGGCCAGGTAGGCGAAGGCCACGTGCACCGGTACGTCGTACTCGACAGCGGTGGTGAGCTCGCCTCGGGGCATCAGAACCTCTCGCCCGTGAGCAGCTCGAAGGCCTCCACGTAGCGCGCCCGGGTGCGGTCGACGACCTCGGCGGGCAGCGGCGGCGGCGCGGCACCCGACGACCGGTCCCACCCGCTCTCCTCGGAAAGCAGCCAGTTCCGCACGATCTGCTTGTCGTAGGACTTCTGCGGCCGGCCGGGTGTCCACTCGTCCGCCGGCCAGTACCGGCTCGAGTCGGGGGTGAGCACCTCGTCGGCGAGGACGGTGGCGCGGCTCCCCGCAGCGTCGCCGGGACCCGCGCCCCGCCGGGAGCCGAACTCGAGCTTGGTGTCGGCGAGGATGATGCCCCGCTCCCGGGCGAGGCCCTCGGCGCGCGCATAGACGGCCAGGGTCAGGTCGCGCAGCTCAGCGGCGGCGGCTGCACCGATGTCACCGACCACGCTGTCGTAGGAGACGTTCTGGTCGTGGTCGCCCAGCGCCGCCTTGGTGGCCGGCGTGAAGATGGGGGACGGCAGGCGGCTCCCGTCCTGCAGGCCCTTAGGCAGCGCGATGCCGCAGACCTCTCCCGTCGACTGGTAGTCCAGCAGACCGGAGCCGGTGAGATAGCCGCGCGCCACGCACTCCACGGGGTACATCGCCAGCTCCTCGCACACGATCGCGCGACCCTTGACCACTTCGGGGACGTCCGTGGAGAGGACGTGGTTGGGCACGAGGTCGGCGAGCTGGTCGAACCACCACAGGGACATCCGGGTGAGGATCTCTCCCTTGTCGGGGATCGTGCTCTCGAGCACGAAGTCGAACGCCGAGATCCGGTCGCTCGCCACCATGAGGAGGCCGCCGTCCTCGAGCCGGTAGAGATCGCGGACCTTGCCGGAGTGGAGGTGGGTCGCGCCCAGGATCGGCGGGGCCTCGGGGATGTTCTGCACGTCGACACCCTACAAACGCACCCGCACACCTGGCCTCTCGCGTGACCTGAGGGGCCTGGGTGCCGGACATGGCAGTGGGGTGTGTCGGCGATCGCCGACACACCCCACCTGGAGGCCCTGGGTCAGAGAATGGCCTTGAGGATGGCGTTCTTCGCCGGCGGCTTGGCCGCGTCCGCGGTGCCACCGGCAGCCGGCACGGCCGAGACGGCCAGGGCCACGGTGATCGCGAGAAGTGCGCCACGGGTGATGCGAGTCCTGAAGTTCATGCTGGGATTCCCTCCACTAATACCGAACCCCGCCGGTTCGGTGTCATGGCTTTATCCTAGGACAATAACGGCATTTTGTATATAACGGGCATATAGGCACCGATAATGCACAGCGCGCACCGGATTTCCGGTGCGCGTGGATCAGGCGACTCTGCTCACGCCGCACTGGTGGTCAGGAGACGACCCCAGCCTCAGAGAATGTCCCCCGGCGTGTACGCCACCGCGTCGGGATCCGTGGCCAGGGCAGCCTCGACCCGGCGTACGACGGCGGCGACCTGGGCTCGCGCGGCACCGGTGAACTCGATCGGGTCCGCGACCAGCGACTCGATCTGGGCTCGGTCCAGCCCCAGCCGCGGATCGGCCGCGAGCCGTTCGAAGAGGTCGTTGACGGCCCGTCCCTGGCGCATCTCGAGGGCCACCGCGACCGCGTGCTCCTTGATCGCCTCGTGGGCGGCCTCGCGACCCACTCCGTTGCGCACCGCGGCCATCAGCACCTTGGTGGTGGTCAGGAACGGCAGGTAGCGGTCCAGCTCGCGCTGCACGACCGCCGGGAACACCCCGAACTCGTCGAGGACGGTGAGGAAGGTCTGGAACAGGCCGTCGGCGGCGAAGAAGGCGTCGGGCAGCGCCACGCGGCGTACGACGGAGCACGAGACATCGCCCTCGTTCCACTGGTCGCCGGCGAGCTCGCCCACCATGGACAGCTGGCCACGGAGCACGACGGCGAGGCCGTTGACCCGCTCGCACGAACGGGTGTTCATCTTGTGCGGCATCGCCGAGGAGCCGACCTGCCCCTCCTTGAACCCCTCGGTGACCAGCTCGATGCCGGCCATCAGCCGGATCGTGGTGGCCAGGTTGGAGGGACCGGCGACGATCTGGACGAGGGCGGAGACCACGTCGAAGTCGAGCGAGCGGGGGTAGACCTGGCCCACGCTGGTGAGCACCTGGTCGAAGCCGAGGTGCCGGGCGACGCGCTCCTCGAGATCGGCCAGGTCGGCGTCCGACCCGCCGAGCAGGTCGAGCATGTCCTGCGACGTGCCCATCGGGCCCTTGATCCCCCGGAGCGGGTAACGGGCCAGGAGGTCGTCGAGGCGGCCGAGCGCCACCAGCATCTCGTCGGCCACGGTGGCGAACCGCTTGCCCATGGTGGTCGCCTGCGCCGCGACGTTGTGCGAGCGGCCGGCCATCACCAGCGACTCGTGCTCGGCGGCCACCCTGGCCAGACGGGCGAGGGTGGCGAGCACACGCTGGCGGATGAGGCCGAGCGAGGCGCGGATCTGGAGCTGCTCGACGTTCTCGGTGAGGTCGCGCGAGGTCATGCCCTTGTGGATGTGCTCGTGCCCGGCCAGCGCGGAGAACTCCTCGATGCGAGCCTTCACGTCGTGCCGCGTCACCCGCTCGCGGACGGCGATGCTGTCGAGGTCGACCCGGTCGACCACCGCCTCGTAGTCCTCCAGGACGCCGTCGGGCACGTCGACCCCGAGGTCGCGCTGCGCCCTGAGGACCGCGATCCAGAGCTGCCGCTCCAGGACGATCTTGTGCTCGGGCGACCAGATCTCGGCCAGGTCGGCGCCGGCGTACCGGGTGGCCAGCACGTTGGGCACGGTCATGAGGGTTCTCCCTGCTCGGTGGTTGCGGAGCGAGCGCCACCCAGCGGTGGTTCCTGAGCAGCAGGCGAAGCGAGCGTCCCGAGGGGCCCTCCATCTCCGGCCGCCGAAGCGGCGATGTCCGTGCGCCACTGGGCGCCGTCGAAGCTGATCGAGGAGATTCCCTCATAGGCCCTGGCGCGCGCGCCGGCGAGGTCGCTGCCGACCGCCGTGACCGCCAGGACGCGACCACCTGCCGTGACGAGGGCGCCGTCCTGCTCGGCGGTCCCCGCGTGGATGACGTCGACGTCGGCCTCCTCGGCCAGGGTCTCGGTGCCGCTGATCACGTCGCCCTTGCTGGAGCTCTCCGGGTAGCCGGCGCTGGCCATCACGACAGCGACGGCGGCACCGTCCTTCCACCGCGGCGGGTCGACCTCGTGCAGGTTGCCGTCCGCCGCCCCCTTGAGCAGGGCGGCCAGCGGTGAGTCGAGCAGCGCCATCAGCGGCTGGGTCTCGGGGTCGCCGAACCGCGCGTTGAACTCCACCACGCGCAGGCCGGTCGAGGTGAGTGCGAGACCGGCGTACAGCAGCCCGGCGAAGAGGGCGCCACGCCGGCCCATCTCGTCCACGGTCGGCTGCAGCACCCGCTCCAGCACCTCGGCGACGAGCCCGTCCGGCGCCCAGGGCAGCGGCGTGTAGGCGCCCATGCCGCCGGTGTTGGGCCCCTGGTCTCCGTCGAAGATCCGCTTGAAGTCCTGCGCCGGCTGCAACGGATAGACGGTCGTCCCGTCCGTGATGGCGAACAGCGAGACCTCGGGTCCGTCGAGGAACTCCTCGATCACGACCCGGCCGCACTGAGCGGCATGGGCAACGGCCTCGTCGCGGTCGTCGGTCACCACGACGCCCTTGCCCGCGGCCAGACCGTCGTCCTTGACGACGTAGGGGGGCCCGAACGCGTCCAGCGCCGAGGAGACCTCCTCGGGCGTCGCGCAGACATGGGCCATGGCCGTCGGAACCCCTGCGGCGGCCATCACGTCCTTGGCGAAGGCCTTGGAACCCTCCAGCTCGGCCGCGAGCCGGGACGGGCCGAAGCAGCTGATGCCACGCTCGCGCACCGCGTCGCCGACACCGGCGACGAGAGGCGCCTCCGGTCCGATGACCACCAGGTCGGCACCCAGGGACACGGCGAGCTCGGCCACCGCCGCGCCGTCCATGGCGTCGACGTCGTGCAGGGTGGCGACGTCGCCGATCCCCGGGTTTCCGGGTGCGGCATGCACCTCGGTGACCGAGGGATCGCGGGAGAGGGCAAGCGCGAGGGCGTGTTCGCGCCCACCTGTGCCGATGACGAGGGTCTTCACGTTCGCGCATCCTATCGACGGGCGCGGGCGGGTCGTCGGGCGCGCTCAGCTGGCGGGTGGCCGCACCCGTGCCTCGTAGGCCGAACGCGCGGTCTGGTCGGCGTCGGAGAGCACCGAGTCGGCCTTGAACGCCTTGGCGATCGCCTCCTGCAGCGGCCGGGGCAGCAGGCTCGTCGTACGCGTCATGGCCTGCACCCACCGGGGCACCCACAGCTCCGCGCGTGGTCGGCGGATGGCCGAGGCGATCACGGCGGCAACGTCCTGCGCCGTCACAGGCTTGACGCCCCGCGCCGCGGGGACACCCGCGGCCAGCTCGGTCTGCACGACCGTGGGCAGTACGACGCTGACGTCGACACCGAGCGGCTTGAGCTCTGCCCGGGTGGCCTCGCTGAACCCGACGGCTGCGAACTTCGAGGCGGAGTAGGTGGCACCGTCCGCGACCGCGATACGGCCCACTGCGGAGGCCACGTTGACGATGTGACCGTGCCCGCGGTCGACCATGCCGGGCGCAACGGCCTTGGTGCCGTTGATGATGCCGTGGACGTTCACGTCGATGATGGCCTTCGCCACGGCGTCGGGCTCCTTGAGCACCGAGCCCAGCGGCATGATCCCGGCGTTGTTCACGAGTACGTCGACGGGCCCGACCCCGCTCACGGCGGAGAGGAACTCGCTCCACGACTCCGCACTGGTGACGTCGAGGCGGGCAGCGACGGCGCCGTGTCCGACGCTGTCCGCGACCGCCCGCACCAGCGCCTCGTCGAGGTCACCGAGCGCCACGGTGGCGCCCTCGGCGGCCAGCAGCTCGACGGTCGCCCTGCCGATCCCGCGGCCCGCCCCCGTGACCACGATGGTGAGGCCGGAGATGTCCTTCTTGCTCATGGTGCGGCAGTCCTTTCACGGGGGCGCAGGTCGACCGGTTGGCCGTCTGCCGGGAACGGGAGCGAGTGGTAGTTCAACCGATCGCGGTAGTCCGCGTCCACGGTCCAGTCGAAGCGTCGCAGCAGCTGGTGCACGATCAGCTTCACCTCGGCGCCCGCGAAGGCCATGCCCAGGCACTTGTGCACCCCGCCGCCGAACGGCTCCCACGCATGGCGGTGGACCTTGTCCTCGCGGCGGTCGGCGGCGAAGCGCTCCGGGTCGAAGCGCTCGGGGTCGGGCCAGTACTCCGGCATGTGGTGCCCGAGGTGCAGCATCACGGCGACGAGCCGGTCGGCCGGGATGTGGACGCCGAGCACCTCGGTCTCCTTGACCGTACGGCGCGCCACGACCGGGACCGGCGGCAGCAGCCGCAGGCACTCCTTCATCACGAGGTCGAAGGACTCGAGCCGGTCGAGCTCGTCGAGATCGGGGCAGTCGGGCAGCCCGGCCGCCTCCTCCCGGAGCCGTTCGCGCCACTCCGGATGCGCACCGAGGTGCCGCATCATCGAGGTGACCGTGATCGTCGAGGTGTCGTGGGCGGCCATCAGCAGGAAGATCATGTGGTTGACCACGTCCTCGTCGCTGAGCCCGGTCCCGTCCTCGTCACGCAGGCCGCACAGCACGGAGAACAGGTCGTCGCCCGGGCGGGCACGCTTGCTCGCGAGATGACGGCCGAAGAAGTCCTCGAGCAGCCGGCGTCCGGCCAGGGCCCTGCCCCAACGGGTGCCGGGGATCGGCAGTCGCACGAGCGCGGTGGCTGCCTGGACGCAGGCGACGAACGCCCGGTTCACCTCGTCCAGCTCGTCCGGTGAGGCCAGGTCGGCACCGCCCATGAAGACCTGCGTCGCGAGGTCGAGGGTGAGCTCCTTGAGCGCCGGGTAGACCCGGAACCCCGGGCCCGGCTCCCAGACGTCGAGCCCGGCCGCGACCGCCGGGCCCAGCGCCGCGGTGTAGCCGGCCAGCCTGGGCCGGGTGAAGGCCTCCAGCATCAGCCGGCGGTGCCGGCGGTGCTCGTCGAAGTCGAGCAGCATCAGGCCCCGGTCGAAGAACGGTCCGACGAGGCTGCCCCATCCCGGCCCGCTGGCGAACGCCTTGTCGGCGTTCTGCAGGCCCTCACCGCAGGCATCGGGGCCCAGCAGCACGGTCCACCGGCCCCCGATGAAGTCGATCTCGGAGACCGGACCGAAGCCGTCGTACTGCGCGCGCATCATCCGCAGCGGGTCGCGGACGTAGTCCAGCGTGGCACCGACGATCGGCAGGCCGCGCCGTCTCGGCGCGGGTCGTGCAGCGGCCACGGGGGCCTCTCGTCGTGCCGGCATCCGACCTCCACTTGATCTGACAGGGACTCCTGTCAGTTTGTGCGACGAGCGGCGGCACGTCAAGATGCAGACGTGAGTACTTCGGTCCGCAGCTACGGCGGCAGGTCAGCGGAGGAGCGCACGACCGACCGCCGTCACCGCCTGGTGGAGGCGACGGTCGCCCTGCTGGCCGAGCACGGCGAGTCCGGCACGACGATGACCGCGATCTGCGCACGGGCCGCGCTGACCGAGCGCTACTTCTACGAGAGCTTCGCCCATCGCGAGGACGCCCTCCTCGCGGCGCTCGACCAGGTGTGCAGCCAGATCGCCGCGGCCGCGGTGGGCGTCCTCGAACAGACCTCGGGCTCTCCCGAACAGCGCGTGCACGCCGTGATGGCGTCGTTCGTCGACCTCGTGAGCCGGCAGCCCTCGGTGGGCCTGGTCGCGGTCGTGCACTCGAGTGCCACCCCGACCCTGCGCGCCCGGCGGCACGAGCTGATCGGCACCTTCGCCGACCTGGTGGCCGCCGAGGCGGCCGTGCTGTACGGCCCGGACGCGTGGCCCGCCGAGCGGGCCCGGCTCCAGGGGCTCGTCTACATCGCCGGGTTCGCCGAGCTGGTCGCCTCCTGGCTGACCGGCGAGGTCGAGCTGAGCGCCGAGCAGCTGACCGAGACCGCGAGCGACCTGTTCGTCTCCCTCAGTCGCCGACCCTGAGCCGCACGTCCGGCTGCGGGCAGCTCGGCTCAGCTGACGACGAGCGTCTGCTCCCGGCCCGGGCCGACGCCGACGGCCCAGAAACGGGAACCCGACATCTCCTCGAGCGCGCGCACGTAGCGCTGGGCGTTCTTGGGCAGCTCCTCGAAGGTCCTGCAGCCGGAGATGTCGTCGCCCCAGCCGTCGAGGTGCTCGTAGACGGGCTTCGCGCGGTGGAACATCGACTGGGTCATCGGCATCTCGTCGTGCCGCTCCCCGTCGATCTCGTAGGCCACGCAGACGGGGATCTGCTCCCAGGAGCTGAGCACGTCGAGCTTGGTCATGAAGAACTCGGTGAGTCCGTTCACGCGGGAGGCGTAGCGGGCGACCACGGCGTCGTACCAGCCACACCGGCGGTCGCGGCCGGTGGAGACCCCGACCTCCCCGCCGATCTCCCACAGCTTCGCGCCGTCGTCGTCGAAGAGCTCGGTGGGGAAAGGGCCCGATCCGACGCGGGTGGTGTAGGCCTTGATCACGCCGATGACGCGGTCGATGCGCGTGGGTCCGATGCCGGCGCCGACGCAGACCCCGCCGGCGACGGGGCTGCTGCTCGTGACGAACGGGTAGGTGCCGTGGTCGACGTCGAGCATGGTCGCCTGGGCCCCTTCGAACAGGACGGTCCTGCCCTCGTCGAGCGCCTGGTTGAGCAGCAGGGAGGTGTCGGCGACCATCGGCTCGAGGCGGTCGGCATAGCCACGGAGCTCCTCGACGACCTCGTCGACGGTGATCGCGCGGCGGTTGTAGACCTTGGTCAGCAGGTGGTTCTTCAGCTCGAGCGCCGCCTCGACCTTCTCGTGCAGGATCTGCTCGTCGAAGAGGTCGGCGATCCGGATGCCGACGCGGTTGATCTTGTCGGCGTACGCCGGGCCGATGCCGCGACCGGTGGTGCCGATCTTGTTCTTGCCCAGGAACCGCTCGGTGACCTTGTCGACCGTGGAGTGGTACGACGCGATCACGTGCGCGTTGGCGCTGACCACGAGCCGGCCCATGTCGACGTTGCGCGCCTCCAGCGCGTCGAGCTCGCGGAAGAGGGCCTCCGGGGAGACGACCACCCCGTTGGCGATGACCGAGGTGCAGTCGGGGGTCAGGATGCCGCTGGGCAACAGGTGGGTCGCGAACCTCTCGCCATTGACCACGATGGTGTGGCCGGCGTTGTGGCCGCCGCTGGTCCGGACGCAGTAGTCGATGGCGTCATCGGTGGTCAGCAGGTCGGTGGCCTTGCCCTTGCCCTCGTCGCCCCACTGGGCTCCGAGCACGACGATCGCAGGCATGTGCACCCCTCCATCAGCGGGTGTCGAAGCGTCTCGAGACCGGTCCGGGGCCCCGGGAACGACAAGAGCCCGGGTGCAACGGCACCGGGCTCATTGCGACGTCACGCTACCAGAGCGGGTCG
>NZ_JAOPXP010000018.1 GCF_025965085.1 Marmoricola sp. | reverse complement strand
CCGGGGTGGCGATGGAGGTCGGTCCCCTCTCGGTGCTCCTGCAGCACTAGAGGACGGGCAACTTCCTGCTCGTCGGCTCGGTGACGGCGAAGACCCTGGATGCTGATTCCGGATACCTCACGGCAGGAGGGGTGACGACCGAATGATCCGAACGCGAGGGCTCACCAAGAGCTATGGCCGGGTCCGTGCCGTCGACGGCATCGACCTCGACGTCCGAGAGGGCGACGTCTACGGCTTCCTCGGCGCCAACGGGTCCGGGAAGACCACCACCGTGAGGATGCTCCTGGGTCTGGTCCTGGCCACCGAGGGCAGCGCATGGGTGCTGGGCGAGGCGATGCCGCGGGCCGCCAGGTCGGTGCTGCCCAGGATCGGCGCCCTGGTCGAGGGGCCGGGTGCCTACCCGCACCTCTCCGGGCACGCCAACCTCACCCTCTTCGACGCCGCCGCCGGTCCCCGGGTGCGCCGGCCGGCGCGCCGCAGGCGCGTCCGCGAGGTGCTCGAGCAGGTCGGCCTCGACCCCGGCGACGAACGCCCCACCAAGGCCTACTCCTTGGGGATGCGCCAGCGCCTCGGCCTCGCCGGCGCCCTGATGCGACGCCCGCCGCTGCTCGTCCTCGACGAGCCCACCAACGGCCTCGATCCGCAGGGGATCCGCGACATCCGCGAGCTGTTGCTCGGCCTGAACCGTGCGGGCACCACGATCTTCCTCTCCAGCCACCTGCTCGCCGAGATCGAGCAGATGTCGACCCGGGTCGGCGTCCTCGATCGCGGTCGGCTCGTGCTCCAGGAGGACATGTCCGCGCTGCAGCAGGACACCGGCCTCGTCCGGGTGCGCACCCCCGACGTCGACGCCACGATCGCGCTGCTGGACGGCCGCGTGGCGCACCGCGACGCCGACGTCGTCCTCGTCAGGGCCGACGATCCGGCGACGCTGAACCACCGCCTCGTCTCCGAAGGGGTGCGGGTCGTGGAGATGGCTCCGCTGCGGCGCGGTCTGGAGGAGATCGTCCTCGCGGCGACCTCGACCCCGGCGGGCGCGTCCGGATGATCCGGGTCGAGCTGTCCAAGATGCTGCGTCGCCCGTTGACGTGGGTGACCATCGCCGCACTGAACGCGCTGCCCACCCTGGTCGCGGTGCTGCTGGCCCTCACCGACCTCGGTCCGCGCCCCGGCACGGGACCGCCGTTCCTGTCCGCGGTGCTCACCGACGGCAGCCTCTTCCCGCTGGCCGCGCTGGGGATCGTGCTGCCCCTGTTCCTTCCTGTCGCCGTGGCCGTCGTCGGCGGCGACGCGATCGCCGGGGAGGTGCAGAGCGACACGTTGCGCTACCTGCTGGTCCGTCCGGTCTCCCGGTTGCGGCTGCTGGTCGCCAAGCTGGTCAGCGTCATCACCTTCGTGTTCCTCGCGACGCTGGTCGTCGCAGTGGTGGCGTACGTCGAGGGCAGACTGCTGCTCGGGAAGGCGCCGCCGACGCCCGGTGGCACCGTCGTGAGCGTCTCCGGCTCGACGCTCACGCAGACCCAGATGCTCGAGCGGTCGGCCATGGCCTTCGTCTACGTCGTCCTCGCGATGCTCGGCGTCGCCGCCATTGCCCTGATGCTGAGCACCATGACCGACTCCGCTGTGGCGGCCGCGCTGGGCACGATCGGGTTCCTGGTCGCCTCCACGGTGCTGCTGGGCCTCGATGCCGCCGAGGCCCTCAAGCCCTACCTGGTGACGCGCTACTGGTTGGCGTTCATCGACCTGTTCCGCGACCCCATCCGGTGGCGCGACGTCACGCACGGCGTGCTCGCCCAGCTCGCCTACCTCGTCGTGTTCGCGGGCGCGGCCTGGGCCAACTTCGCCACCCGCGACGTCAACAGGTGACGTCCTCCGGGACCGTCGGCGCGGCACGTCCCAAGACGCTGCGCAGCATGGCCAGCACCACCGGGTCGCCCGGGAGGGCCCCGTGCGAGGTGGTCGCAGCCGGGCAGAGGTCCTGCACCTCCACGTTCAGCGCGCCCTCGAGCTCGGCGGAGTCGACGGGCGTCACGGTCTCGTCCTCGGCGGTGCGCACGGTGGCCCATCGTGGGCCGGTCGGGGTCTCGTCGCCCGCGGCGAGACGACGCAGCAGCTCACTGCCGGTGGCGAGCTGCTCGCACGCCTTCGGGCATCCCCCAGCTGCCTCCTCGGCGATCGTCGCCACCTCGGTGCCGTGGTGCGGGGACCCGACGGTGAGCACCCGGCGTACGACGGACGCCCCGCCCCCGTCACGCAGGTAGATCCGCAGCACGACGCCGCCGGCGGAGTACCCGACGAGGTCGACCGACGGCGCGCCGGTCCGCTCCAGGGTCCGCTCCGCGAGGTCTCCGAGGCGGGCCGCCTGCGCCCAGAGGTCTCCGGTGCCGCCGCCGGTGGGTTGGAGGACGACGACGTCACGTCCTTCGCTGCGCAGCTCCTTGACCCATGGGTCCAGGGAGTCGACGTCGCCGCCGTACCCCGGGACGAGCAGCACCGGGCCCGGCCGTGACTGCTCGGCGATGCCGGCACCGGCGAGCCGGTGCACGACCAGGATGCCCACCACCGCGACGATCGCGACGACGACGCACGCGAGCACGATCAGCACGAGTCGTCGGCGCGCTGGTGCGAGCGGGCTCAGCGGCGACCGCACGTCGATCCGGTCCTGCCGGTGCGGTCAGTGGGCGGGGGGCCGGTCCGCGTCGTGGTGCACGGGCTCCGCGGGTACGACGATCGGCCGGAGCTGTGCCCACGCCACGAAGCCCACACCGACCACGAGCATGCCGATGCCGGCCCAGATGTTGATGTTCAGGCCGTCCGACTTCTGCACCTGCGCGTCGGAGGTGAAGAACCCCGTGATGAGGATGATCAGGCCGTAGAGCCCGATCAGAGCCCCGATGATGAACCGGATGTCGAACAGACCCGCGCGGCGCGGCGCCTGGTTCTCAGCCATGGTGGGACTCCTTACCAGAAGACGATGTTGAGGATGACGACCAGCACGAACCCGACGCCGGCGAGCTTGGTCGGCTGCTGGTACCAGGCGAGCGCACCTTCGTTCTCGTCGTGGAAGTCGGCCCTGGGGGTGAGCGAGTAGACCAGACCACGCAGCTCGGACTCGGGCTTGGGGCTGGTCACCATGGTGACCACGACACTGACGAGCATGTCGACCACGAAGGCCGCTCCGGCGGCGACGAAGCTGGCCCCCTGGCCGGTCAGGCCGATCAGGCCGATCGACGCCCCGCCGAGCACGTCGGTGCTGATGACCCCGACGAGGACGGCCGCCAGGGTGCCGCTGACCAGACCGGCCCAGCCGGCGGTGGGTGTCATGCGTTTCCAGAACATACCGAGGATGAACGTCGCGAACAGCGGCGCGTTGAAGAACCCGAACAACGTCTGCAGGTAGTCCATGATGTTCTGGTAGTTCCGCGCGATCAGCGCCGTGCCGAGCGCCACCACGGTTGCGGCCACCGTCGCGAATCGGCCGATGCGCAGGTAGTACTCGTCGTTGCGGTCCTTGACGAGGTAGGTCTGCCACAGGTCGTAGGAGAACACGGTGTTGAAGGCCGAGATGTTGGCCGCCATGCCCGCCATGAACGAAGCCAGCAGGCCGGCGATCGCGATGCCCAGCATGCCGTTGGGCAGCAGGTCGCGGATCAGGTAGAGCAGGGAGTTGTTGTAGTCGAACGTCTTGTCACCCGACGACTTCGCCTGAGCGACCTCGGAGGCCACGACCGCCGCGATCATGCCGGGGAAGATCACGATGAACGGGACGAACATCTTGGGGAAGGCGCCGATGATCGGTGACCGCTGGGCCGCGGAGATCGAGCTCGATGCCATCGCCCGCTGGACCTCGACGAAGTTGGTGGTCCAGTAGCCGAAGGAGAGCACGAAGCCGAGGCCGAAGACGATGCCGATGACCGAGAGGACCGGGTTGTCGATCGCCGTCAGGTTGGTGCCCGGCCAGGAGTTCAGCTGGGCGTCGCCGTTGCCCGCGGCCATGATCTTGTCCTTGAGGCCGCCGTAGCCGCCGACCTTGTGCAGCCCCACCAGGGTCAGCGGCAGCAGCGCCGCGACGATCACGAAGAACTGGAGCACCTCGTTGTAGATCGCCGCCGAGAGACCACCGAGGGTGATGTAGGACAGCACGATGACAGCCGCGACGACGAGCGAGATGTAGAGGTTCCACCCCAGCAGGATGTTGACGATCTTGGCGAGCAGGAACAGGTTGATGCCCGCAATCAGCAGCTGCGCGACGGCGAAGCTGATCGCGTTGACGAGGTGGGCACCGGTGCCGAACCGCTTGCGCATGAACTCGGGGACCGAGCGCACCTTGGAGCCGTAGTAGAACGGCATCATCACCACGCCGAGGAACAGCATGGCGGGGACGGCCCCGACCCAGAAGTAGTGCACCGTCGGGATGCCGAACTGGGCGCCGTTGGCGGACATGCCCATGATCTCGACCGCGCCGAGATTGGCGGAGATGAACGCCAGACCGGTCACCCACGCGGGCAGCGAGCGCCCGGAGAGGAAGAAGTCGATGCTCGTGGAGACCGAGCGTTTCGCCATGACCCCGATGCCGATGACGAACGCGAAGTAGAGGGCGACGATGAGGTAGTCCACCCAGTTCGCGTCGAGCCGTAGCTGCGCGTCAGCTGCCAGTACCATCGAGCCTCCCGGAGTTGGATCGCCTAGGACCGAATAGCACGTTACTCCCCGATCGGCGTGTTCCCGGTCAAGTTCTTGTTCCCCTTTCAGGAGGTTTTCATGTCGTGGCTCGTCACGGGTGGAGCGGGCTACATCGGCGCGCACGTCGTACGTGCGTTCCAGGGGGTCGGGCTCGACGCGGTCGTGGTCGACGACCTCTCCAGCGGGCACCGTGGCTTCGTGCAACCCGACGTGCCGTTCGTCGAAGGCTCCGTCGTCGACACCGACGTGCTGGTGCGCACCATGGAGCAGCACGACGTCGAGGGCGTCGTACACCTGGCGGGGTTCAAGTACGCCGGTGTCTCCGTCAGCCGTCCGCTGCACACTTACACCCAGAACGTCACCGGGACGGTGAACCTGCTCGACGCGATGGAGCGCACCGGGGTGCAGTCGATCGTGTTCTCCTCCAGCGCCGCCACGTTCGGCACCCCCCACACCGAGCTGGTCACCGAGGAGACGCCGACGAGGCCGGAGTCGCCGTACGGCGAGAGCAAGCTGGTCGGCGAATGGGTGATCCGCGACCAGGCGCGCGCCACCGGCCTGAGGCACACCTCGTTGCGCTACTTCAACGTGGTGGGGTCCGGTAGCAGTGACCTCTTCGACACGAGTCCGCACAACCTGTTCCCGATCGTGTTCGAGACGTTGCTCGCCGGGAAGACCCCGCGGATCAACGGGGCCGACTACGACACCCCCGACGGGACGAACGTGCGCGACTACGTGCACGTCGCCGACCTCGCGTCGGCCCACGTGGTGGCAGCCCAGCGCCTGTCCGCAGGCGAGTCGCTCCAGCCGGTCTACAACCTCGGCAGCGGCACGGGCTCGTCGGTGCGCGAGATCATGGACGCCATCCGCACCGTGACCGGCATCGACTTCACCCCCGAGATCGGTCCCCGCCGCCCCGGCGACCCGGACCGCATCGTCGCCACCGGCGAGCTGGCGGCCCGCGACCTCGACTGGGCCAACCGCCACACCCTCGAGGACATGGTGCGATCGGCCTGGCAGGCCCGCACCGCTCATCACGCCGACAGCTGAGCGCGCACCGGCGGCCGAGGAGCCGGCGAGTCCCGGTGGTTGAGGAGCGGGCGCCGGTGTGGGTCTCGAGACCACCGGCCGCCTCTCCGGTGGTCGGGCGCCTTGACCCCACCCTGCGGCATGATCGCCCCATGACGACTCCCGGCAGCATCACCGACCTCTTCTCCCTCGACGGCAAGGTCGCCGTCATCACGGGCGCCTCCTCCGGCCTCGGCGTCGCGTTCGCACAGGCCTTCGCGGAGGCCGGTGCCGATGTCGCCCTCGGCGCCCGGCGCGTCGACCGCCTCGGCAAGACGGCCGGGCTCGTGGAAGCCGCGGGCCGTCGCGCTGTCAGCGTCGCGACCGACGTCGCCTCCCCGCAGGCGTGCACCGACCTCGTGCAGGCGGCGATGGCCGAGTTCGGGCGGGTCGACGTACTCATCAACAACGCGGGCGTCGGCACCGCCGTCCCCGCCACACGCGAGACCCCGGAGCAGTTCCGCCAGGTGATCGACGTGAACCTCAACGGCTGCTACTGGATGGCGCAGGCGTGCGGGCGCGTGATGCAGCCCGGCTCCTCGATCATCAACATCTCCTCCGTCCTGGGCCTCACCACCGCCGGTCTTCCCCAGGCGGCGTACGCCGCGTCCAAGGCCGGCCTGATCGGGCTCACCCGCGACCTCGCCCAGCAGTGGACCGGCCGCAAGGGCATCCGGGTCAACGCGATCGCGCCCGGCTTCTTCGCCTCCGAGATGACCGACACCTACCCCGAGGGATACCTCGAGAGCCAGCAGGGGCGCATCCCCGTCGGCCGCAAGGGCGACCCGCGCGAGCTCGCCGCCACGGCGATCTTCCTTGCCTCCGAAGCCGCCGGCTACATCACCGGGCAGACCCTTCCCGTCGACGGCGGGATGACGATCACCTGACGACATGTCGGCCCTCCCGTTCCCGACGCTGGGGAGTGTCCGGCTTCTGCGCCTATGTCGCACCCACCTGCGCCGACGGTCGCAGCGAGGCGCGCGGCACCCGGTTCTTTGCGACACTGGAGGCATGAGCCAGCAGCAGAGCTTCCGGATCCCCACCTCGTCACTCACCCTCGAGTACCCCATGTCGCTCGGCGTCTACGACCGCTACGAGCAGGCACAGCGGGCGGTCGACTTCCTCTCCGACAACGAGTTCCCGGTGCAGAACTGCGTGATCGTCGGCACCGACCTCAAGCAGGTCGAGCGCGTCACCGGTCGCCTGACCAACGGCAAGGTCGCCGCCGGCGGGCTGGCCTCCGGGCTGTGGATGGGGCTGTTCGTCGGCCTGGTGCTCTCGCTCTTCGGCACGGGAAGCACCCTGGCGATCATCGTGTCGACCATGCTGTTCGGGGCCGTCTTCGGGCTGGTGTTCGCGATGGCGGGCTACCTGGCCACCCGGGGACGGCGCGACTTCACCTCGGTGACCCAGGTCGTCGCCACCCGCTACGAGGTCCTGGTCGAGCACAAGTTCGCCCAGCAGGGGCGTGACCTCCTGGCCACGATGACCGACACGGATCCGAAGGTCTGACTGGGTGTGTCCCTATTCGGGCACAAGCGCACTGTCATGCCGAGATCCGGAGGTTGGGGCCACCTCGGAAGCCCGTAACTGAGCGAGGGAAAACGGTTGGCCCGTTTCGTCCTCAGGTTGGGTCGGGTGGCGTCGGGGTGGCTCGGTGCGCTTTGGTCTGCGGGGCGTGCGCGCGCCGATCTGCGCCGGCTTCGCTGGCGGCCCAGCTGGCGAGCAGGGCCAGGGCATCGTGGGCAGCGGAGTCGGGTTCGGGGGTGTAGCCGACCAGGCTCGTGGTCGATCCGGGTGCCAGGGGCAGGGATTCGTAAGGCAGGTCGAGGTCGCCGACAACGGGGTGGTGGAAGAGCTTGACGCCAGTGGAGTGGATGCGGACGTTGTGGGCGGCCCACCGGAGGCGGAAGTCGTCGCTGCGGGTGGAGAGCTGTCCGACGAGGTCGGAGAGGTCGCGGTCGTGGGGGTCGCGGCCGGCTTCGGCGCGGAGGATGGCGACAGTGTCATTGGCGACCGTGTCCCAGTCGCGGAAGAACGTCGTGGCTTGCGGGTCCAGGAAGACGAACCGGGCGTTGCTGGGAGTGCCCTCGGGGTCGGCATAGACGGGTGAGAACAGCGCCCGTCCAAGAGCGTTGGCGGCGAGGATCTCGAGACGTCCGTTGAGCACCACCGCGGGTGTGCCGTGCATGGAATCCATCAGACGCTGGATGGACGGACGGACCGGCTTGGCAGCCGCGGGTGTACGCCGTCGGGTGCGTCTCGGTGTGCCCGCGGTCCGGAGCAGGTGCACCAGGTGAGCGCGTTCGGCCTCGTCGAGCTGGAGGGCGTGGGTGATGCCGTCGATGATGCTTTCGGAGATCCCGGTCGCGTCGCCGCGTTCGAGCCGGACGTAGTACTGCGGCGAGACACCTGCCAGCAGGGCGACTTCCTCGCGGCGCAGGCCGGCGACGCGGCGTCGTTCATGGCCGTAGGTGGGCAGACCTGCCTGCTCAGAGGTGATCCGGGCACGCCGGGTGGAGAGGAACTCCCGAATCTCCGCGCGCACCTCCTCGCGGGGGTCCCGGGGCTGGTCGTCGGCTGTCACGTCACCCACCCTACGAGCGCCGCCGGCTCCGTGGGGGTCCCTCTCAGTGACCCTCACGAGCAGGACTGCCACGTTCTCTCCCGCGCTGGTTACCTCGAGGTCAGCACCACCGGACGGCGGTGCTCCACACGATCAAGCAGAAGGAAGTGCATCCAGATGACCGCGAAGCAGGTATGGCTCGTGACCGGCGCAGGACGGGGCCTCGGCGTCGACATCGCCAAGGCAGCCCTCGCCGCCGGCCACGCCGTGGTCGCGACCGCCCGCAAGACCGAGAGCGTCACCGAGGCGCTCGGAGAGCACGACGACCTCCTGGCCGTCGCTCTCGACGTCACGGACACTGCTGCCGCCGACGCCGCGGTCCAAGCAGCCGTGCAGCGGTTCGGTCGCCTCGATGTGCTGGTGAACAACGCGGGCAGCTTCAAGGCAGGGTTCTTCGAGGAGATGAGCCCCGAGGACTGGCGTGCTCAGATCGAGACGACCCTGTTCGGCCCGGTCAACGTCACCCGCGCCGCGCTTCCGCAGCTGCGTGCCCAGCGCTCGGGCCTCGTGGTCACCATCTCCTCGACCGCCGGCATCGCGTCCGAGGGTGACTTCCTGACCGCCTACGCCGCGTCGAAGTTCGGCGTCGAGGGCTTCATGGAAGGCCTGGCCCCCGAGGTCGCGCCCTTCGGCATCCGCACCCTGCTCGTCGAGCCCGGGTTCTTCCGCACCGAGCTCCTCACCCCGCAGTCCACGCAGTTCGCCGAGGCCTCCATCGAGGACTACGCAGAGCGCACTCAGTCGACCGTCGATGGTTGGCGGAGCATGGACGGCAAGCAGGGCGGCGACCCGGCCAAGCTCGCCGACGCCCTCGTCCAGGTCGTCGCCCTCGAGGAGCCTCCCGCGCGGTTCGCCGCAGGCGCAGACGCCGTCGAGGTCTTCGAGCGCAAGGCACAGACCCTGCTCGACCAGGCCAACGCCCACCGCGAGCTCTCCTCCAGCCTCGCCCACGACGACGCCTAAGCCCCAAACCCAGGCCACACCGTTCACCCCACACACCCGCGCACCGAACACAGGAGAACCACATGAAGCGCGCACTACTGACCACCCGCCCCCAAGACACCGTCGATCGAACCCGAACCCAAACCCGAACCGGACGCCGGACGAAAGCAGCAGTCATGCTGACCGGCGCAGCGATGATGCTCGCCCTCGCGGCCTGCTCCGCCAACTCCAACGACGACTCCGGCTCGACCGCAGCAGGCATCGACTCCACTGGGTCGCCGTCAGCAAAGGCCAAGGACCCAGCCTCCAAGACCTCCGCGTCGTCGAACGCCCGCACACCGATCACGATCACCGCGGGCGATCAGACCTTCAAGGCGACGCTGAACAAGACCAAGGTCGCCCAGGACTTCGCCGAGATGCTCCCGGTCACCCTGCCGTGGTTCCGCAACGCCGACATCGAGTACATCACCGAGCTCGACGCCCCGCTGACCGAGAGCGGTCCCTTCTACACCGACGTCCAGCCCGGCGACCTCGTCTACTACAACCCGCTCGACAGCATCACGATCATCTACGAAGAGACCAGCTCAGTCCCGACCCTGACCAAGATGGGCGAGATCACCACCGCCGACCTTGACGCCTTCGAGAACCTGCCCGACAACGTGGACATGCGCATCGAGGCCGGGTAGCCGTCGCAGAATCCCGGGTCCCGTCTCACGTACCCGGCGCACCTCGAACCCGTGGTCTCGACCGAGCGTGCGAGCGGCGGCCGCGGTCACGCCACGGTCTACCAGGACCAACGCCAGGCGGCCGGTGACGCCCCGAGCGGTGAGGTGTTCCAGCATCAGCTCGCTGGCACGGTTCTCGTGGGTTGAGGCTGGCACGACCAGCGCGCCCACCGGCAGGCCGGTCACGTCGACGGCCACGACGCGCTTGGAGCCCTTGGTTCGGCCGTAGGGTCCGCCGCGGTCGTGGAAGGTGAAGCCGCCGTTCGAGGCGCCGCGGGCCAGGTGGGTGTCGATGACGACCATCGCAGTCGTCTCCTCTGCCCGCTCGTACGCCTCGCGGGCGGCCGCGTGCAGGACCGTCAGGGCCTGCGCCCACTGGTCATCGGTCAGATCACTTGGGTACCGACATGCCTCGTACGGTGACGACGCGCTCCATCCATGCAATAGGGACACACCCAGTGACACTGCCTGACAGACCTCCCTGTCAGATCACCTAGGGTGCGGGCATGCCCCAGCCCTCGATCACGATCATCGGCGCCGGTTTCGGCGGACTCGGCACGGCCATCGAGCTCAAGCGCGCCGGCTACGCGGACGTCACCGTGCTCGAGAAGGCCGACGGCGTCGGCGGCGTCTGGCGCGAGAACACCTATCCGAACGCGGCGTGCGACGTGCCCTCGTCGCTGTACTCATGGTCGTTCGCGCCCAATCCCGCGTGGCCGCACCGCTACTCGCGCCAGGACGAGATCCTCGCCTACATCGAGCGGACGGCCGCCCTGGAGGGCGTGCTCGAGCAGGTGCGCACCGGTGTGGAGGTAGCCGCTGCGGCGTACGACGAGAGCACGCGCTCCTGGCAGCTGACCACCACCGCCGGCGAGCAGATCGACACCGACGTCCTCGTCAGCGCCGTGGGCCAGCTCTCCCGGCCCTCGATCCCCGAGCTGCCCGGTCTCGACACCTTCGCCGGCCCCGCCTTCCACTCGGCCGAGTGGGAGCACGACGTCGACCTGACCGGCAAGCGGATCGCCGTTCTCGGCACGGGCGCGAGCGCGATCCAGTTCGTGCCCGGCATCCAGCCCGACGCCGGCCACGTGACCGTCTTCCAGCGTTCGGCCCCGTACGTCGCCCCCAAGCCCGACCGGGCGTACACCTCGCTGCACCACCTGGTCTTCCGCCGCCTCCCCCGCGCCCAGGCGCTCGGCCGCGAGCTGACCTGGCTGTGCACCGAGCAGTTCAACAGGGCGCTGATCACCGGAAATCCGCTGAAGAAGGCCGTCGAGCTGGGCTGGCGCGTCCAGCTCCACAAGCAGGTGCGCGACCGGGAGCTGCGCGCGAAGCTGGTGCCCGACTACGCCTTCGGGTGCAAGCGGGTGCTGTTCTCCAACGACTGGTATCCCGCCCTCGCCCAAGCCAATGTCGACGTCGTCACCGAACCGGTCGTGGAGGTCCTGCCCGAGGGAGTCCGCAGCGGCGACGGGCAGGTGCACGAGGTCGACGTGATCATCTACGGCACCGGCTTCGCCGCCACCGAGTTCCTGGCGCCGATCCAGGTCACGGGCCTCGGCGGCGCCGACCTGCACAACGCGTGGAAGGAGGGCGCCCACGCGTACCTCGGCATGTGCGTTCCGGACTTCCCCAACCTCTTCGTCGTCTACGGCCCGAACACGAACCTCGGCGGCAGCTCGATCATCAACATGCTCGAGGCGGCCTCCCGTGCCATCGTGACGCTCCTGCGCCACACGGACACCCAGGGTGCGAGCTCGGTCGTCGTGCGACCCGAGGCGGAGCGGCGCTACGACGAGGAGATCCAGGGCCGACTCGCCGACAGCGTCTGGGCGAGCTGCCACAACTGGTACCACGAGGACGGCGGCCGCATCTCCACCAACTGGCCGGGGCTGGTCAAGGAGTACCAGCGGCGCTGCGACGAGCTGGACCTCGCGGACTTCGCCACTGCCTGAGACGTCCCCACGCCCCGGGAGATGTTGCTCACACCCGCCGGCGTTGCTCGGGGGTGGTTCGTGGGTACTCCCAGAAGAGTCACGATTCCGGAGGTTCTCCCCATGCAGCTGCCCCTCGAACGCGGGCCGATCAGCAGGCACGTCATCGCCACCCTCGCCAACGGCGAGGAGCAGGCTTCACCCCTCGCGCTGGGAACGGGCGCCGTGGTCGACGACGCCGACACCCAGCTGGCGCTGTGGACGATCTACGAGCTGCACTACCGCGGGTTCGACGGGATCCCCGCCGACCGCGAGTGGGACCTCGGACTGCTGACGCTGCGGCGTGACATCGAGGCCCGCTTCGAGCGAGAGCTCCGCGACGGCACCCGGGACCGGCTGGTCGTCGTCCCCTCCGACGGGGACATCGGTCGCCAGCTCATGGACCTGGTCGCCGCCGACGACAGCCCCTCCCCTGCGGCGTTCCTGCAGCGCAGGGCATCGCGCGAGCAGCTGCTCGACTACCTCCGCGAGCGCAGCGTGCAGCAGCTCAAGGAGTCCGACGCCCAGTCCTTCGTGCTTCCCCGTCTGGACGGGCCGGCGAAGGCGGCGCTGGCCGAGCTCCAGTACGACGAGTACGGCGGCGGCCGTCCGGAGCGCCTGCACGCCACCCTGTACGCCGACGCGCTCGACGCGGCCGGCCTCGACCGGACCTACGGCGCGTACATCGACGACGTGTCGGCGCTCAGCCTCGCCTGCGCCAACGCGATGACGATGTTCGGGCTCAACCGGCGGCTCCGGGGCGCCGCCATGGGGCACCTGGCGGCCTTCGAGGCGTCGAGCTCGGTCCCGTCGCGCAAGATCGCCGCGGGCATGGAGCGCGTGGGCTTCCCCGACGCCGTCGCGGCGTACTTCCACGAGCACGTCGAGGCGGATGCCGTCCACGAGCACCTCGCCTCCAGCGACATCTGCGGCGCCATGGTCGCCGACGACCCGTCCCTGCGCGACGACGTGCTCTTCGGTGCGGCCAGCTGCCTCCTCCTCGACGCCCTCTCCGGCGGCGAGCTCCTGGAGCGGTGGACCTCCGGCCTGGAGCAGGCGTCATGAGCCAGTTCTCCCTGGGTGCGACGAAGAACGACGCTGGCGTTGTCGTCAGGGCCTGTCCCGACGGCCCGCTCCTGGTGCGCGGCGCAGACACCGTGATGGACGAGGACGGCAGCGAGCACGCCGTCACCCGCCCCGTGGTCGCGGTCTGCGCCTGCGGGAAGTCCTCCCGCAAGCCCTGGTGCGACAGCACCCACAAGTCGATCCGATGACCGACCTGCTGCGCCGGACCATCGTCTTCGGTGGCCTGCAGATCGCCTTCGACGACCGGGTACTGCGCCCCCGCACCTGGACCGAGAACCAGTCCCGCTGGGCCGCCGAGCTCCTGCCGCACCTTCCCGACGGGCAGGTCCTCGAGCTGTGCTCCGGCGCTGGCCAGATCGGCCTGCTCGCGGTGGCCGGCTCCGGCCGACGGCTCGTCTGCGTCGACGTCAACCCCGTCGCCGCCGAGCTCACCACGGCGAACGCGGCAGCGGCCGACCTCTCGGAGCAGGTCGAGATGCGGGAGGGACTGATCGGCGAGGTCCTCTCCCCCCACGAGCGGTTCCCACTGATCATCGCCGACCCGCCGTGGGTCCCCCGGTCCCAGACCCAGCGCTTCCCCGAGGACCCCCTGCTCGCGATCGACGGGGGTGTGGACGGGCTCACCGTCGTCCGCGAGTGCCTCACCGCCATCGAGACCCACCTTGCCCCCGCGGGCGTGGCGCTGCTGCAGCTCGGCCCGGGCGACCAGGTCGCGGCCGTCGCCGGCCTCCTGGAGGGCACGAGGATACGTGCCGGGGAGAGCCGTGACTTCGGTGACCGCGGCGTACTCCTGCGCATCGACCACCGCGCCTGACCCGGGTCGCACGCACGCCGGCAGGGAATGCCC
The DNA here is from genome assembly GCF_025965085.1 of Marmoricola sp. GTDB lineage: Bacteria > Actinomycetota > Actinomycetes > Propionibacteriales > Nocardioidaceae > Marmoricola. Next base: position 1,560 of record NZ_JAOPXP010000018.1, on the reverse strand, counting down.
TGCCCCGGCAGTGACTTGTGACAAGGACCCTGCAACGAGTGAAAGAGGGATCCACCTGATGAGCACCGAGAACCTCGCAGCACCCTCCGGAACCTTCTCCCTCGGCGGCGACCTGCCCGTCGTACGCCTCGGCTACGGCACCATGCAGCTGCCCGGCGAGGGCGTCTGGGGTCCGCCCAGGGACCACGACGAGGCGCTGCGGGTTCTGCGGCGTGCCGTCGAGATCGGCGTGACCTTCTTCGACACGGCCGACTCCTACGGCCCCTACGTCGCCGAGGACCTGCTGCGAGAGGCCCTGCACCCGTACGCCGACGACGTGGTGATCGCCACCAAGGCCGGGCTCACGCGTCAGGGTCCGGGCACGTGGACGCCGCTGGGCCAGCCGGCCTACCTTCGCCAGGAGGTCGAGATGAGCCTGCGCCGGCTCGACCTGGAGCGCATCGACCTGTTCCAGCTGCACCGGGTCGACGAGAACTACCCGCTGGCCGACCAGGTCGGGGAGCTGAAGGCGCTGCAGGACGAGGGCAAGATCCGTCACATCGGCCTCTCCGAGGTCAGTGTCGCCCAGCTCCAGGAGGCCCAGACGACCGCGGACATCGTGTCCGTGCAGAACCTCTACAACCTCGCGAACCGTGACGCGGAGGAGCTGCTGGACCACTGCACGCGGGAGAACGTCGCCTTCATCCCGTGGTTCCCACTGGCGACCGGCGCACTGTCCCAGGACGACGGCCCGCTCGCCGACGCTGCACGCGACCACGGCGCGACCCCGTCGCAGCTCGCGCTCGCCTGGCTGCTGCAGCGCTCGCCGGTGATGCTGCCCATCCCGGGCACCTCCAGCGTCGACCACCTCGAGTCGAACACCGCCGCGGCGAGCATCGAGCTCTCCGACGAGGAGTTCAAGGCACTCGAAGCGGCTGCCTGAGTCGGGGCGCCCTGACCTGACTCCGGAACGACGAGCGGCGCCCACCTCGGTGGGCGCCGTTCTCGCGCTCTCAGTCCTCGGGCTGCTCTGCTCGCAGGAGCTGGTTCGCCTTCTCCAGCTCGTGGACCTTCGCCTCCAGCGCCAGCACGCGGGCGATCCCTGCGAGGTTGAGCCCCTCGGCGAGCAGGTCCCGGATGCGTGCGAGCTGGTCCAGGTCGTCGTGGCTGTAGAGGCGGGTGCCACCCGTCGTACGGTCGGGGTCGACCAGCCCGCGGCGCTCGTAGACGCGCAGGTTCTGCACCTGCATCGACAACATCTCGGCAGCGACCGAGATCGCGAACACGCCAGTGCTGCGGCCGGTGGTGCGATCGGACATCGCTCTCCTCTCCCGTGCCTCGGGACTTGATCTTGATCTTCGTATCGGGACTTGATCTTGACTGTTCCAAGGACTATATAAAACCTGTACCAGCCAATACAGATGCTGACTCCCTCTCGCGAGAGCCGCGAGGAGCGGAGAGAACAGCAACCAGGATCAGGAGGAATCATGCTGCTGCGCAACACCGACCCGTTCCGTGACTTCGACCGCCTGACCCAGCAGCTGTTGGGCACCACCAACCGACCGGTGGTGATGCCGATGG
>NZ_JAOPXP010000224.1 GCF_025965085.1 Marmoricola sp. | reverse complement strand
AGGGCGTCGGCGTCTTCTTCGTGACCCAGTCCCCGACCGACGTGCCCGACCCCGTGCTGGCGCAGCTCGGTTCGCGCGTCCAGCACCAGCTGCGTGCGGCGACCCCGAACGACGCCAAGGCGTTGAGGCAGACGGTGAACACCTACCCGCACTCGTCCTACGACGACCTCGGGAAGGTGATCCTCTCCCTCGGCATCGGCGAGGCGATCGTGACCGTGATGAACGAGCGTGGAGCGCCGACACCGGTCGCGTGGACCCGCCTCCGGGCACCCGGGTCGTTGATGGGACCCGCAGAGCCGTCGGCCATGGAGCAGGCGGTCAGGGACTCGCCGTTGTTCCCGAAGTACGCCGCGGCCATCGACCGCGAGTCCGCCCGCGAGATGCTGGCCGCCAAGCTCGAGGGCGGGGCCGAGCGCGCACGGCAGGAGCAGCAGTCGAAGGACCAGGCGACGGCGGAGGAGAAGCTGCGGCGCGAGGCAGACCGGGTCTCGCGCAGCCGGCCGCCGGAAGGGGCTTCCCGGCGCTCCCCGCGCAGGGAGAAGTCCATGGTCGAGGAGGTCATCACCTCGACGACCTTCCGCCAGGTCGCACGCAGCGCCGCCCGCGAGATCGTGCGCGGGATGTTCGGCACCGGCCGCCGCCGCTGAGGCCGGCGCCGGCCGATGGATCGCCCATCGGCACAGGGCGCACCTGTGCGGCGAGCATTTCGACGGCGGACCTGGCCTCCTACCAGCTCGACCGGCGGGCGGCGCACGGCGCGTCACCCGTTGAACGGGCTGGCTAGTGTCGGAACGTGCCCTCACCACGCATCTTCCCCGCCGCTGCCGAGCACGCCGTGCAACGCCGAGTGGGCCTGGCACTGCGGTCCCGGGTGGCCGGCGACGACGCTCCCGCAAGGGCCGCCCGCATCTGGGGTGCCAAGGGTGAACGGTGGTTCACCGGCGACGACCCGATCTGGCGCGTGAACGCCGACGCGGCGATGTTCCCGGGTGGGATCTCGGCGCTGCTGCTCCAGTCGCTGCACCCCTCGGCGATGGCGGGGGTCGCCGGGCACAGCGGTTACAAGGGCGATCCGTGGGGCCGGCTGCAGCGCACCAGCCACTACCTCGCGGTCACCACGTTCGGCACCATCGCCGACGCCGAGAGGGCCATCGCCCACGTGCGGTCGGTGCACCGGGTCGTGCGCGGCACCGACGAGCGGGGCCGGCCGTACGCCGCCGACGACCCGCACCTCCTCCGCTGGGTGCACGTCGCAGAGGTCTGGTCGTTCCTCACCGCCTTCCAGGCCTACGCCGCCGAGCCGCTCACCGCAGCGGAGGCGGACCTCTACGTCGAGCAGACCACCCGTGCCGCAACGCTGCTGGGCGCGACCGACCTGCCGAAGACCGTCAGCGAGCTCGACGAGGTGATGGCCGGCTACCGCCCCGAGCTCGCGAGCACCCGAGCCGCCCGCGAGGCCACCCGCTTCATGCTGCTCAACCCGCCGGTCCCGCTCGCGGCGCGACCCGGCTACGCGCTGATCGCTGCCGGCGGCGTGGCGCTGCTGCCGGCCTGGGCCCGATGGTCCCTCAGGCTTCCGGTCTACGGCCCCGGCATCGCGGTCGCCTCGCGAGCCGGCGGCCTGTCGACGGCCCTGGTGCGGTGGGGGATGGCCGGGCTCGACGACCGGGCGCCGGGGGACCGTGCCGACGTGGCGGAGGAGCCAGTGTGAGCAGGCCCTGGGGCAGCCTGCGCACCGCCCGTGGGCGCAGGAACCTGGCCCTCATCAGTCTCGCGACCACCGCCTGCGCGACCGTCGGCGCCCTCGCCGCCGATCCCGGGAGCGGCTGGTACGCCCACCTGGACAAACCCTCCTGGCAGCCGCCCCCGGTCGCGTTCCCGCTCGTGTGGACGCCGCTGTACGCCGACCTCGCTGCGGTCTCCGCGGCGGCGCTGACGACCCTGGAGGGCGAGGGCCGCAACGACGAGGTCTCCGCCTACCGCACGGCGCTCGCGGTGAACCTCGTGCTCAACGCCGGCTGGACCGTGCTCTTCTGGCGAGCCCGCAGTCCCCGGCTCGCGACCGCCTGGTGCGCCGTACTCACCGGGAGCTCGCTCGACCTGGCCCGTCGCTCCGGCCACGTCGACGGCAGACTCCACGACGCCCTCGCGCCGTACGCCGCCTGGTGCGCGTTCGCGACGGCGCTGAACGCCTCGATCGCCCGCCGAAACCGCTGACGAACGCGACGCGTCGTGCGGGTGAACCCCGCCCGGAAGAACCGCACTCGGGCGCGTTTGCCGGTAGTCGCGTCGGGTATCGGGCGGTATCGCCCCCGCAGCGGGGCCCGAGGAGCACACCTGTCATGCACTGGCTGGATCGGTCCGCGTGTCTTCAGGAGGACCCCGAACTCTTCTTCCCCATCGGTGAGGCCGGGCCTGCGCGCGACCAGATCAGGGATGCCAAGCGCGTGTGCCTGCGCTGCGAGGTCAGGGAGAACTGCCTGGCCTGGGCCATGGAGGCCCGTGAGGACTACGGCGTGCTGGGTGGCCTGTCCGAGTCCGAGCGCCGCGAGCTTCGGCGCTCCCTGCGAACCCCGCCCGGCGTCAGTGGCGAGTCCCGGTGACCGCGCGCACCGCCCCATCGGCGCCGTCGCCGATCCCGCCGCCCGTCAGTCGCCCGGGCCCTTGGACCGCGGCAGCCTGCCGAAGACGTCCTTGCTGATCCGGAGCGCACGCTTCTCGAGCGCCAGGGCGCCCGCGCGGGCCTCGTCCAGCTCGACCGTCGAGAGGGTCCGGACGTCGACGAGCTTAAGGACCTCCTTGCTGTCGTCGTTGGCACCCCGCCAGCCGACCCGGACGACGCCGACGCCCGGTGCGTAGTACTTGTCCTGGAACGCGTCCTTGATGTTGCGCTCGAACTCCTCGACGACCACCACGTCGGCGTAGCAGTCCGCGGGTACACAGGTCTTCTGGCCGGTCTTGTGCACGCGGCCGCGGTCTGCCCAGTCGATGGGCGGCGGAGCGTACCCCTCTGCGTAGTCGCGAGTGCCCACCTCGGGCGTGGCCGGGATGGTGACCCCAGCGGTCGCCCCCCGTAGTCCGTGCACCCAGGCAGGTGCCTTGACGAACTCCCCTCCCTCCCACTCCTCGGGGTACTCGCCCATGTGCCAGACGTTCCCCTCCTCGTCCTGGGCGAAGAGCGCCAGCTCGGTCTCGACCAGCTCACCGGCGGCGTAGTCGCGCTCCCACACCACGACGTTCTCCACTCCGTCGACCACCTTGGTGAGGTCTGTGACGATGGTCGTCACCCGGTGGGGAAGACGCTCGTCATCCTCGAGGGAGCTGCCCCGGTAGTCGTACCGGGTGCCCGGCTTCAGGGGGTACCAGCGGTGGTCGACCTTCGCGGAGTCGCCGAACCTGCTGGAGTCGTAGTCCTCGGCCGCCACCTGGGCAGCCGTGGACCTGGCCGACCCCGGACCAGAGCTTTCGCCCGTGCGCGACTGGCCGCCGCACGCGCTCGCCACCACCATGAGCAGGGCGGCCGTCGCCCATGACCTCCCTGCGTGATGCATCTGCAACCTCCTGTCTTCTCAGCGGTGTCGTCGCCACCGAAGGGCCGTGGCACCGAGCAGGACCAGCACGCCGGCTGGCATCAACGTCACCCACGGCCCCACCCCGCCGGCGCCACCACACGCTGGCCGCCGACGGTCAGGTTCAGCGGGCCGCTGGAGGCAACCGTGTCGGCAGCGGGACCAGTGACTGACACGAACAGGATGAGCGGGCCGCTGGTCACCGCCTGGACGTCCCACCTCACCCGGGTGGCTCCGCGCCATGGGTTGGTCGGTCTGCTCATCTCGACGTTCTCGCAGTCCAACGGGTTGAGCCTGGCGCGGGTCCCTCGATCACACCCATCGTTCCTCCCGGGGCGGGTCCTGGGCGTCGGCCGCGGCGCTCATCCCAGCCTAAGCGTCCCCGACTGAACGCCGGACAGGCTGCCCGCGGGTGCGCTAGTCCACCAGTCGATCGATCGCGGACCTAGCACTCGTCGAACCAAGACGGCATCGTGCGGCAGATCGAGCGGGCTCCGAGTTGCTCCACCGCTCCAAGGTGCACAGATTCCGGGGCTGAGAAGCGTGTGTGCGGATCGAGATGTGTAGCGGAGACGCTGTTCCCAGCTAGCGACGTCCGCTCTCTCGCGAGTCTCCAGCCGTCGAACTTCAGCTCGCCTGTTTCCGGTGACACATAGCTCGGCTTCCACGAGATGGCGGGCGGCGGCTCGAACACCACCATTCGGGGTGACTGACGCATCGCGCCCGAGTCAGACGGTGAAGACGTCTCGGAAACGGCGGACGGCCTGTTCCGGGTCATCGCTCGCGAATCCCTCCAGGCCGACGGTGCCGGCGTATCCCATCTCGTTGAGAGCCTTGGCGACCGCCGGGTAGGCGATCTCCCCGGTGCCTGGCTCGCAGCGGCCGGGGACGTCGGCGACCTGGATCTCGCCTATCCACGGCAACGCGCGTCGACACAGCTCGATCAGGTTCCCCTCCCCGATCTGGGCGTGGTAGAGGTCGAGCATGAGCCGCAGGTGTGGTTTGTTCACGGCCTGCACCAGCCCGAGGCAGTCCGCCGCGCGGGCAAACGGCACGCCTGGGTGGTCAACGGCCGTGTTGAGGTTCTCCAGCACGAAGGTGACGTCGTGCTGCTCGCCCAGCTGCGCGATCCGTTCCAGGGTCCGGACGGCCGCGACCCACATGGGGCCCGTCACAGTCTCGACCGGCACCACGGGCAGGCCTTGTGAGTCGAGCCCGGTGCCGTGCAGGTTGAGCCGAGGGATGCCGAGTCGCTTGGCCACCTCGACCGAGCGCGCTGCGCTGGCCAGAAGATCCCCGACGGCGTCGGGGTCGACGAGTCCTCCGATGACGTAGCCGGTCATCGAGGAGTAGACCGCCCCTTCGTCGCGGAGCCTCTCCAGCGTGTCGAGGTCGTGGCGGGTCCAGTCCCAGATCTCCACCTGGACGTCGAGCGCGGTCAGGCGCCGCACCCGCTCCGCGACCGGCAGGTCGACGAAGACCATCTCCGAGGAGACGGCCAGAGTGAACGGGCCCACCCGACCCCGGTCGGTTGCCAGCGTCGTGGCCACCTCAGGCATGGGTCACCTCCGGGGCACCGAGACGCACCGGGGCGCCGTGCTCCACCGAGGCCACTGCGCTCAGAGCGACCTCGAGCGCCGCGCGCGCGTCAGCGCCGGTGACCGGGCTCGGCTCACCGGCGCGAACGACCCGGCAGAACGCCTCCAGCTCAGCGCGGTAGGAGTCGCGCATGAGCTCGGTGTCCTGACGGGAGGTGGGCTGAGCCATGCCGGCCGTTGTCCAGTGCGTGGTGGACAGGTGCGCGGGGGTCCCGGCCGTGACCATGCCCGCCGAGCCGAAGAACTCGCCACGGACGTCGTAGCCGTACGCCGCGGAGAAGCTTGCCTCGGCGGTGGCGATGGCGCCGTTGTCGAACCGGATGGTCACCACCGCCGTGTCCAGGAGTCCGGCTTCCTTGAAGTCGGGAGCAACGAGGGCGTCTGCGTAGGCGTGCACCTCGACCGGGCGGCTGCCGGTGTTGAACCAGAGCAGCATGTCGAAGTCGTGGATCAGCGTCTGGGTGAAGATCGTCCAGGGCGGAACCGTTCCCGGGTTGGCCAGGCCAGGGTCCCGGGTGAGCGAGCGCAGCAGCTGCGGGGTGCCGATGCCGCCCGCGGCGACGACCTCGTGGGCGGCCGCGAAGTCCGGGGAGAAGCGGCGGTTGAATCCCACCTGGAGCGGGACGCCAGCTTGCTCGCAGGCCGCGACGGCGGCGTCGGCCTCCGCCAGGCTCATCGCCATCGGCTTCTCGCACCACACCGCCTTGCCTGCCGCTGCGGCGCGCTGCACCAGGTCGGCATGGACGGTGGAGGTCGACGTGATCGCGACCGCTTCGACGCGTTCGTCGCCGAGAGCTGCGTCGATGTCGGCGGTGGAGTCGGCGCCGAGCGGCCCGGCGAGGCGTTCGGCTGCGTCACCGAAGGGGTCTGCGACGACGACCAGCTCGGCATCCGGCACGTGGCGGGCGAGGGCGGTGGCGTGGTGGGTGCCGATACGACCGGCGCCGATAAGCGCGAACCGGACCGGGCGCTGGCGGCGAGTGGTCATGGGCTCTCCTTGGACTAGAGCGCGCTAGTTGCGCGTGCCCAAAGTCTGCGTCTCGCCCTCGCGATACGTCAAGGCTCTCACTGGAGCGCTCTAGTAGTCTTCGCGCATGAACTCGGATCGTCCGACCATGGAGGACGTAGCGGCTCGTGCCGGAGTCTCGCGCGCGCTCGTCTCGATCGTGTTCCGACAGGTCCCCGGGGCCTCGGAGAGCACGCGCCGACACGTCCTGGCGGCGGCCGCGGAGCTCGGCTACCAACCCGATCGTCGGGCCAGCAGACTGGGGCGGTCCAGGACCCGGATGCTCGGGGTGGTCTTCGGGCTCGGCCACGACTTCCACGCCGAGGTCGTCGACGGCATCTACGCCGCTGCTGGTGACCATGGGTACGAGGTCGTTCTCAGCGGGGTCAGTCCCAGGAGGACAGAGTCGGACGCCGTGCGCGCCGTCCTGGCAGAGCGATGTGAGGCAGTGGTGTTGATCGGCACGCAGCTCGCCTCGCGAGACATCGCAGAGCTCGCCGGACGACTGCCCACGGTCTCGGTGCTCCGCCAGCTGCGGGTTCCTTCGGTCGACGTCGTCAGGACGGATGAGGCCGCCGGGCTGGAGGAGCTGGTCGACCATCTCCACGGGCTCGGCCACGAGCGCATCGTGCATCTGGACGGAGGGAACGCGCCGGGAGCTGCACCGCGCCGACGGGGCTACCTGACCGCCATGAACAGATGGGGCCTGGAGCCGGCCTCGCTGGTCGGCGGGCTCACCGAGGAGTCCGGAGCGAAGGCCGCCGACCAGATCCTTGCGCACACCGCGGCGCATCGGCCAACCGCCGTCGCCGCCTTCAACGACCGATGTGCGCTGGGGCTCATGCACGCGCTCATCCGGCGCGGCCTCCACGTGCCCGAGGAGGTGTCCGTCGCCGGCTTCGACGACATCGCTGCCGCTGGGTACGCGCACGTCGGCCTGACCACCGTGCGGCAGGACCCAGACCGCCTCGGGCAACTGGCAGTGGACCGCCTGCGACACCGGCTCGAAGGCGGCACAGCGCCGTCCCCGACAGGAGTGGTTCCCGCGACGCTCATGATCCGGAAGACGACCGCTCCCCCCAGTGCATGAGAGTGCCGGGGGCCAGCTTCCACCGTCCATCGACTGTGTCCGCGATCAAGCGGCCATGGGTGTCGCACAGCTCGGGATTCACAGATCCGCCGCCCAGGAGCGACCGCACCCCCGTCAACCGTTCCTGCAGCGAGCCGCGGCCGTCGCAATCCCCTCGCTGAGCAGGCGCAGGTCGTGCTTCCAAGCCAGCCCTGAGGGCGACACGGCGAACGCCCGCTCATCGGCACGACCGATCAGCGGCATGAGCGACCTGACCACAGGTGGGGGCCTTCCGCTCTCAGATCCGTTTCATTGGTCAACAGACCTAAGCGGAACCGTGACCACTGTGAGGCTTACGCATCACCTTGATGATCCCTTGGCCAGTCCCCGGTCCACAGCTGGGAGCCATTGCCGGTGGGTCATGACCACCGCGTAGCTCGTTTTCGCCGCCAACTTGCTGACTGCAATAGTCGGGCTCTTTGATGCCACGCTCACGACGGCAGATCGCCAGATGCGGACGCTTTCAATCTGGGTCTGTCGATGTCGGTGCTGTCTTGTCCCTATGTTCCCACCAGCAGAGGTACTCCCAGGCTCCCGCCACTATGGTCCTTCGACCCAGACCCATGGGGGAGACTCCGAGTTCCGTCGAGGCGGGGACCTCGTGGACGTACCGCGTCGTCATCGTGTCGCTCGATGACTTTCCGCTCGGATCTACCGACGGCGCCTCCTCACGGCTCGACAGCCATCGACACGCACGCTCGCCCTCGGCCAGCACCGCGTCCGGATTCTCAGCCACCCACGCCTTGTCGCGCCTCCACCCGCCAGGGTCGCGGCTGCTGCGCCAGCCACCCACATACTTCTCGACATAAGACCCGAATGCTTGTGCGTCCGCGCGATGGACGACTTGCCGGGCCAGCGCGGGTGCCGACAGGACGCAAACGCACGCCAGTATCAGCGCCGCAAGCGCTGCAACGTATCTGCGCCTTCGCCCTCCCACGTCTCGACTATGACAGGAGCCAGGCCAGCCCGCCCAAACTTTGCTGGAGGGGTTTCGCCCGGCGACATGAACGTCCGCTCACCGGCATGGCCGCGCGCGGATGACGGCAGAGGCGGACGATCTATGGGTCTGTCGACGACGCTCGAAAATAAGGCCGATTCGACGCTCTTCGGACCAGCTGAGCCGAGACGAGACACACCGTGACGGTGCTCTGCGCGACAGCGGGCGCCCGGGTGTGAGACCAAACCGGGGCTGGAGCCGAAACGCCGGTCCCGAGCACGTGGGGGGACCACGAGGCGGAACCGGCGTTCGCGCTGGTCGGACCAGCTTTCCCATCGGCGGAGGATAGGGGATTCGAACCCCTGAGGGCGTTAACCCAACCCGCTTTCCAAGCGAGCGCCATAGGCCACTAGGCGAATCCTCCGCCGGGAAGGCTACCTGCCCCGATTGGCCGTAGTGAAATCGACCTCCTAGACTCTGCGCCAACCCCCCATGCGGCGGTAACTCACCGAATCCCCCAGGGCCGGAAGGCAGCAAGGGCACGTGAGCTCTTCCGGGTGCATGGGGGGCCTTTGCGTGTCGCGAGGTGGTCGGACCGCCACCCCGGGGCGCAGGCGGCCGGGTCGCGGTGGGGAGGCTGCGCCGCCTGTCACCGAGGCCGTCTAGGGTTCACGTGTGGAACCCACCCTCGCTCTCTACCGCCGCTACCGGCCGGAGACGTTCGCCGAGGTCATCGGACAGGACCACGTCACCGAGCCGTTGCGGGCGGCGCTGGCCAACAACCGGGTCAACCACGCCTATCTCTTCTCCGGCCCCCGCGGGTGCGGCAAGACCACCAGTGCCCGCATCCTGGCCCGGGCACTCAACTGCGAGAAGGCGCCGATCTCCGACCCGTGCGGCGAGTGCCAGTCCTGCCGGGACCTCGCCCGCGGCGGTCCCGGGTCGATCGACGTGATCGAGATCGACGCGGCCAGCCACGGCGGCGTGGACGACGCCCGCGACCTGCGGGAGCGGGCCTTCTTCGCGCCGGTGAGCAGCCGTTTCAAGGTCTACATCATCGACGAGGCCCACATGGTCAGCTCGCAGGGCTTCAACGCCCTGCTCAAGCTGGTCGAGGAGCCTCCGGAGCACCTGAAGTTCATCTTCGCCACCACCGAGCCGGAGAAGGTCATCCCGACCATCCGCTCGCGGACCCACCACTACCCTTTCCGGCTGATCCCGCCCCGCACGCTCTCGGACTACCTCGCCGAGTTGTGCGAGAAGGAGGGGGTCAGGATCGACTCCGCCGCGCTGCCGCTCGTGGTGCGCGCCGGCGCCGGCTCCGCCCGTGACTCGTTGTCGGTCCTCGACCAGCTGCTGGGTGGTGCCGGACCTGACGGGGTGACCTACGAGGTCGCCACCAGCCTGCTCGGCTACACGCCCGACAACCTCCTCGACGAGGTCGTGGACGCGTTCGCCGCGGTCGACGGCGCCGGGGTCTTCGGCGTGGTGGACAAGGTGATCGAGACCGGCCAGGACCCCCGCCGGTTCACCGAGGACGTGCTGCGGCGCCTCCGCGACCTGGTGATCGTCGCCGCTGTCCCGGATGCAGCTGCGTCGGGTCTCATCGACGCGCCGGCCGACCAGGCGGAGCGCCTGGTGGCGCAGGCGGCGAGGTTCGGCAAGTCCGAGCTGGTGCGCGCCGCGGACATCGTGGCGAGCGGTCTGACCGAGATGCGGGGCGCCACCACTCCGCGGCTGCTGCTGGAGCTGATCTGTGCCCGGCTGCTGCTCCCGGGGGCCGACCACGACTCGCTGGGCCTGGGTGCCCGGCTGGATCGGCTGGAGCGGCGGGTCGCCGTGACGGGTGCCCCTTCCGTGGCCGCCGTCCCAGCCGCAGCCCTCCCCGCCGCCGCCGTTCCCGCGCCCGAGATGGCCGCAGCCGCCACAGCCGCAGCCGCCACACCCGCACCCGCATCCGCAGCGCGGCCGGTCGCCGAGCCCGACGAGCCTCAGACCCGTGCCCCCCAGACCCGTGCCCCCCAACCGACCGCTGCCGACCCCACCCCTGCGGCCTCGGCAGCCGCAGAGCCGAGCGGCGGGACGGCGGGCGGTGCGGTGCTGTCCCTGGCAGACGTACGCCGGATCTGGCCCGACCTGCTCGAGGCGGTCAAGAAGATGCGCCGGTTCACCTGGATCCTGCTGAGCCAGAACGCCCAGGTGATCGGGGTCGACGCGACCAGCCTGACCGTCGGGTTCAGGACAGCCGGTGCCCGGGACTCCTTCCTGGGCGGAGGCAGCGAGGAGATCCTGCGGCAGGCCGCGATCGACATGATCGGGGCCGACTGGAAGATCGAGGTCGCCGTCGATCCTTCGGCCGACCCCGGCTCGGCGACCTCGCCGCGGGTGATCCGCCCTGCCGTGTCACCCCCTCCAGCGGTCAGCCAGACCCCGTCCGCTGCCGCTGGTGCTGGCCCGAGCGCCCCGCCCAGCTGGGCCGGCGACGAGGGTGACGCCGCCCCCGCCCCGGAGAGGAGCTCTCGCCCGGCGGCTGCCGCGGAGGCCCGGTCCAGGATCGCGCCCACCCGACAGGGGGGCGAGCCGGTGCCACCTCCGCCGGGCCCGGACCTCGACGCCGACGCCCACCGCGACGACCCCTCGTCGGAGGACAACGCCCTCGACAGCACCGAGCTCCTCCAGCGCGAGCTGGGGGCGACCGTGATCGAAGAGATTCCCCACGACTGACCATGCAGCACCCACCCATCCAGGAGCGGACGAGATGACGGACAACCCCTTCGGCAGCCTCTCGAACGACGGCAGCGGCGGCTTCGACCTGCAGGCCATGCTCGAGCAGGCCCAGCAGATGCAGTCGCAGCTCGTCGCGGCCCAGGAGGAGCTCGCGGCGACCACGGTCGAGGGATCGGCGGGCGGTGTCGTCGTCACGGTCACCGGCACCGGGGACCTGGCACGGGTGACCATCACCCCCGGCTCCTTCGACGGCACGGACGTCGATTCCCTGGCCGACCTCGGCGACCTGGTGGTGGCCGCCTACCGCGACGCCAAGACACAGGTCGACGCCCTGGCCGCGCGCGCCCTGGGCCCGCTGGCCGGCGGTGGCATGGACGACCTCGGTGGTGGTCTACCCGGGGGACTCGGGAGCCCCGGTGTATGAGGGTGTCCTCCAGGACCTCATCGACGAGCTCGCCCGGCTCCCGGGAGTGGGTCCCAAGGGGGCCCAGCGCATCGCCTTCCACCTTCTCGCCTCCGACCCGGCCGACGTACGCCGGCTCGCGGACACGCTCATCGAGATGAAGGCCAAGGCGAAGTTCTGCTCGGTGTGCGGCAACGTCTCCGAGGAGGAGCTGTGCCGGATCTGCCGCGACCCACGGCGCGACCCGGCGCTGATCTGTGTGGTCGAGGAGCCCAAGGATGTCGTCGCCATCGAGCGCACCCGTGAGTTCCGGGGCCGCTACCACGTGCTCGGAGGGGCCATCTCGCCCCTGGAGGGCATCGGCCCCGAGCAGCTGCGCATCCGCGAGCTGATGGGACGCCTGGCTGACGGGACGGTGACGGAGGTCATCCTGGCCACCGACCCCAACATCGAGGGCGACGCGACCGCGGCGTACCTCAGCAGGTTCTTGAAGGACATGGACTTGCGTGTGACCCGTCTGGCGAGTGGACTGCCTGTTGGCGGGGATCTCGAGTACGCCGACGAGGTGACGCTGGGACGAGCATTCGCAGGAAGGCGTAACGCAGGTGACTGAGGCAGACATGGGACCCGAGCTGGAGGAGTTCGCCCAGCAGATTGCCGACGGTGTGGAGTCCTACCTCGTCGCGCTGCAGGCGTTGTCACGGGAGAAGAACGCAGGGACGGTGGTACCCCTGCTGCTGGTCGAGGTCAGCCAGATCCTCTTCGCCGGCGCCCGGTTGGGAGCGCAGCGCGACTTCTCGCCGACGCTGGAGTACCAGCCCGACGTCGGTCCCGACCCCGACCTCGACGCCATGCGCCTGCGCCTGGCCCGGCTCCTGGACAGCGTCGACACCTACACCTACAACTTCGACCCCTACGTCCCGAACCTCGTGGAGGCCCAGCTCTCCGACGACCTGACCAGCATCGCGACCGACCTCGCCAACGGGCTGCGCCACTTCCGGGCCGGTGACGTCTCCGAGGCGCTGTGGTGGTGGCAGTTCTCCTACGTCGCCTCGTGGGGCAACAACGCCAGCGCCGTGCTGCGCGCCCTGCAGTCCGTGGTCGCCCACGACCGGCTCGACGCCGACTTCGCGAGCGAGAGCGACCAGATCGCTGCGGCCGAGGCAGTGCTGGACAGTGACGTGACCGGCATCTGACCGCACGTAGAATCGTCGGCGTCTCTCCACCGGTCCGCGAATACGCGGGACCGGACATCACTCAGCAGCGAGGAGCGCACATCGCCATGGGCATCGTGGTGCAGAAGTACGGCGGCTCCTCCCTCGCCGACGCCGCAGCCATCAAGAGGGTCGCCCGCCGTATCGTCGAGGCGAAGCGAGACGGCAACGACGTCGTCGTCGCCGTCTCCGCCATGGGTGACAGCACCGACGAGCTGCTGGAGCTGGCCGAGGGCGTGAGCCCGCTGCCGCCCGCCCGGGAGCTGGACATGCTCCTGACCGCTGGTGAGCGGATCTCGATGGCCCTGGTGGCCATGGCGATCTCCGACCTCGGCTTCACCGCCCGGTCCTTCACCGGCTCGCAGGCCGGCGTGATCACGGACTCGGTGCACGGCAAGGCCAAGATCATCGACGTCACGCCCGGCCGCATCTCCAACGCGATCAACGACGGCCACATCGTCATCGTCGCCGGGTTCCAGGGGGTCAGCCAGGACACCAAGGAGATCACCACGCTCGGCCGTGGCGGCACCGACACCACCGCGGTGGCGCTCGCGGCAGCGCTGCACGCCGACGTCTGTGAGATCTACACCGACGTCGACGGCGTCTTCACCGCCGACCCGCGCATCGTGCCGACCGCACGCAAGCTCGACCGCGTCACCTACGAGGAGATGCTCGAGCTGGCTGCCGGTGGCGCCAAGATCCTCCACCTGCGGTGTGTCGAGTACGCCCGCCGCTACGACATCCCCATCCACGTGCGTTCCTCGTTCAGCCAGCTGACCGGCACGATCGTGGCCGGCAGCATCAACGACGAGGCCCATCAGGAGGCCACCATGGAAGCAGCCATCATCTCCGGCGTCGCCCACGACCGCAGCGAGGCCAAGATCACCGTGGTCGGCGTACCCGACAAGGTGGGCGAGGCGGCCCGCATCTTCGACGCCCTCGCACGCGCGCAGATCAACCTCGACATGATCGTGCAGAACGTCTCCGCAGCCGCCACGAACCTGACCGACATCTCCTTCACCCTGCCCCGCACCGACGGCCAGAGTGCGATGGAGGCGCTGGACGCGCTCAAGACGGAGATCGGGTTCGACTCGCTGCTCTACGACGACAAGATCGGCAAGGTCTCGCTGATCGGTGCGGGCATGCGCTCGCACCCGGGCGTCACGGCGAAGTTCTTCACCGCCCTCGCCGAGGCCGGTGTCAACATCGGTATGATCTCCACCTCCGAGATCCGCATCTCCGTCGTCGTCGACGAGACCGGCGTCGATGCCGCAGTGGCCGCGACCCACACCGCGTTCGACCTGGACTCCGACGAGGTCGAGGCCGTGGTCTACGGCGGGAGCGGGCGCTGACATGGGTGTTCGTCTAGGCATCGTCGGCGCCACCGGCCAGGTCGGCGTGGCCATGCGCCAGATCCTGCTGGAGCGTGACTTCCCGGCCGACGAGATCCGCTTCTTCGCCTCCGCACGGTCCGCCGGCACGGTGCTTCCGTACGGCGACCGCCAGGTCGTCGTCGAGGACGCCGCGACCGCCGATCCCAGCGGGCTGGACATCGCGCTGTTCTCCGCAGGCGCGACGACCTCGCGCGCGCAGGCACCCCGCTTCGCAGAGGCCGGGGTGATCGTGGTGGACAACTCCTCCGCCTTCCGGATGGACGACGACGTCCCCCTGGTGGTGAGCGAGGTCAACCCCGAGGCCATCGACCTGGCGCTGTCCGGGCGACGGATCATTGCCAATCCCAATTGCACGACCATGGCAGCGATGCCGGTGCTCAAGCCGCTGCACGACGCAGCCGGGCTCACCCGCCTGGTCGCCTCGACCTACCAGGCCGTCTCCGGGTCCGGTGTGGCCGGTGTGGAGGAGCTGGCAGGTCAGGTCGAGGCCGCGGGCGACAAGGCCCGTGAGCTTGCCTACGACGGCTCGGCGATCGACTTCCCCGCCCCGGTGAAGTACGCGCGCACCATCGCCTACAACGTGCTCCCGCTCGCCGGGTCCATCGTCGACGACGGGCTGAACGAGACCGACGAGGAGAAGAAGCTCCGCAACGAGTCGCGCAAGATCCTCGGCATCCCCGAGCTGCTCGTCTCGGGCATCTGCGTCCGCGTGCCGGTCTTCACGGGCCACTCGCTCGCGGTCAACGCCGAGTTCGCCTCGCCGATGCCGGTCGCCCGTGCCCGCGAGATCCTCGGCAGCGCCCCCGGCGTCGAGCTGAGCGACATCCCGACCCCGCTGCAGGCAGCCGGCCAGGACCCGTCGTACGTCGGTCGGCTCCGCCACGACCCGGGTGTCCCCGACGAGCGCGGTCTGGCGCTGTTCATCAGCAACGACAACCTCCGCAAGGGCGCGGCCCTGAACACGGTCCAGATCGCCGAGCTGCTGGCCGCTCGTCCGTAGGGCGAGCTAGGTCCCCGAGTCCTCGACGAACGTCTGAGTGACCCACCACGACAGCACGAACGCCAGCGCGCTGACCACCGGGACGACCAGGACCGTCCAGACCGACTCGAGGGAGCTCAGCAGGAACAGCAGCACGAACACGGCCACGAGTCCGACACCCAGGAGGCTGGTGCTGACCGGGTCGTGGATGCGCCAGGCCTTGAGCAGGGCTGCACCGAGCACGATCTCGATCGCCACGATCAGGAGCAGGGCCAGTAGGCCGAACCCGCCGCAGCTGCCGACGCCTCGTACGGTCTCGCAGCCGCGGCTGGTGAGGAACGCCAGCACTACGCCGAGGAGGCCGACCAGCGCGCCGGTGAGGGCCGTGGCGATGCGGGGGTCGATGCCCGACAGGGTCAGCTGAGTACGGGTCGCCGGCTCGGGCTCGATGACCTGGGTGCGCTCCGCCGGGGTCTCCTCCGCTGCTGGGGCGGGCGGCGGCGGGCCCGTGGGCAGTCGCTCGGCCTGCTCGCCGACAGACGTGAGCCCACCGCGCGGCTCGGCAACCGGGTCGGCTGCGAGCGGGTCCGTGTCGTCCGGGGCCGTGGCTGCGTCGTCTGCGGTGTCTCCGGGAGTGTCCTCGACGGTGCTCTCCGGGGGGCGCAGCGCGGGTGCGGTCTCACTGGGCGCCGGGCCGTCCTTGCGTGCCTTCTTCCTGCGGCCGAAGCCGGGGAACGAGGGCAGTGTGAGGTCGGGCTCCTGACCGCTCGTCTCAGGTTCGTCAGCCATGCCCGCATAGTGCCATGAATGCCCCGGCCCAACGCGACGATCGGGGCCGATCTGGTCGTCCGGGACCGGCAGCGCCTGAGAGCCACCCCCATGTGGACAGGCTCCCTGGCCGTAGTTCGCGGTGGGCGACCCGCAACCCGGGAAATGACGAACCCCCGAACCCACATCCGTGGGTTCGGGGGTTTCCGATGTCCTGAGACATCACATGGTCGGGGTGACAGGATTTGAACCTGCGGCCTCGTCGTCCCGAACGACGCGCGCTACCAAGCTGCGCCACACCCCGAAGGCGTGGTGAGTCTACCGGAGCAGATCGAGTGCTTCGTACCGGGTTCGGCAGGGGGTCACGCAGGCCTCGGCACCAGCGTCAGCAGGGTCGCCTCGGGCCGGCAGCACAGCCTGACTGGGGCGTACGGCGAGGTGCCGGCTCCTGCCGACACGTGCAGCCACGAGCTGCCCGGGTCGCCGGGGCGCGATGCGGCCGGGTGACGGTGCAGGCCCTTGGCGCGCCCGGTGTCGAGGTCGCAGTTGGTGACGATCGCGCCCTTGACCGGCAGGCAGACCTGACCGCCGTGGGTGTGGCCGGCGAAGGTGATGTCGTACCCGTCGCGCGCGTACTGGTCCAGCACCCGCAGGTACGGCGCGTGCGCCACCCCCACCCGGAGGTCCACGTCGGCCGGGGCCGGCCCGGCGACCGCGTCGAGGTCGTCGTAGGTGAGGTGTGGGTCGTCGACCCCGACGAACGCGAACGAGGTGCCCCCGACCTCCAGCCGGGCGGTGGTGTTGGTCAGGTCGACCCACCCGCGTGCGTCGAAGGCGGCTCGGAGCTCGCGCCAGGGCAGCTTGGGGGTCGCGGTGTTGCGCTTCCCGTCGTCGGGGAAGAGGTACCAGAGGGGGTTGCGCGCCTTCGGGGCGAAGTAGTCGTTGGACCCGAAGACGAACACGCCGGGCACGTCGAGCAGCCGGCCGAAGCCCTCGAGCAGCGGTTCCACCGAGTCCGGGTGGGCCAGGTTGTCGCCGGTGTTGACCACCAGGTCGGGCTCGAGGTCTGCCAGGGAGCTGAGCCAGCGGCGCTTGACTCCCTGCGTCGGCGTCAGGTGCAGGTCGCTGACGTGCAGCACCTTGAGGGGCCGGTGGTCGGGCGGCAGCACGGGCACCTCCACACGGCGTACGACGAAGTTGCGCACCTCGACGCCCGCGGAGTACGCCAGCGTGCCCAGACCCGCCACGGCGCCTGCCCCGACGCCCCACCCGAGGACACGCAGGCTGCGGGAAAGGGGGTGGGGGTCCATGACGCAAGGCTGCCACAATGGCGAGCATGAGTGCCTTGAAGGACCAGCTCCGCGACGACCTCACCGCTTCGATCAAGTCGGGCGACAAGGTCCGCTCCTCCACCATCCGGATGGTGCTGACGGCCGTCACCAACGCTGAGGTGGCCGGCAAGGAGTCCCGCGAGCTCAGCGACGCGGACGTCCTCGGGGTGCTCTCGAGCGAGTCCAAGAAGCGACGCGAGGCCGCCGAGGCGTTCGCGGGCGCAGGCCGCACCGAGCAGGCCGCCAAGGAGCGCGCGGAGGCCGAGGTGATCGCCGGCTACCTGCCCGAGCAGCTCAGCGAGGACGAGATCACCGCCCTGGTCTCCGCCACCATCGACGAGCTGGGTGTCCGTGCCGACGGCATGAAGGCGATGGGACGCGTGATGGGTGCCCTGCAGTCCAGGACCAGGGACCGGGCCGACGGTGGCGTCGTCGCGGCCGCCGTGCGCGCCCAGCTCGGCGGTTCCTGAGCCGGTCGCCGGCACAGGAGCACGACCGACCCCAGCCGCTCGTGAAGGGTCAGCCCGACGACGGGTGGAGGATGACCGTGGAGCCGCGGGCCGCCGACTCCCCGGCTGCCGGGCTGGTCTCCGCGACGGAGCCGTTGGGCTGGTTGGAGCTGCGACGCTCGCCGGCGCTGACGTAGAAGCCGTCATTGGCCAGGACCTGTGCCGCCCGACGTGTCGACATGCCGCTGACGTCCGGGATCGGGAGCTGGATCCCGCCTGGGCTGGTCTGGCCCTGGGGCGCGGCGAAGTCCGCGTTGGGCAGGTCGTCCTGGACGGCTCGCATGGCCTGAGCCCACATGGGTCCCGCCACGGTGGAGCCGAAGGCCTGCCCGATGGTGCGACCGCCGACGGTCCTGCCGTTCAGGGTGATCGGCTGGCCCTGGGAGTTGGCGCCCGCGATCATCGCCGCGGTGGCGAGCGTGGGGGTGTAGCCGTTGAACCACACCGCCATGTTGCTGTTGATCGTTCCGGTCTTCCCGGCCGCGGGCTTGTTCAGCGCCAGGGCCTGTCCGAAGCCACCGGGCTCGAGGACACCGCGCAGGATCGAGTTGACCGTGTCAGCGGTGGACTCCTGCATCACCTGCTCGCAGGCGCGAGGGAAGTTCTTGAAGATCTTCCCGTCGCTGTTGAGGATCTGGGAGACCGGGCGGTTCTCGCAGTGCCTGCCCCGCGCCGCGAACGTCGCGTACGCGCCGGCCATCTCCAAGGGGCTGACGGCTGCGACCCCCAGGACGAAGGAGGGCACCCGCTCGGTGCCGGGGGAGGTGAGGTCGACGCCCATGGCCTTGGCGAGCGCGTAGGGCTGGCACAGCCCCGTCTTCTTCTCCAGCTGGGCGTAGTAGGTGTTCACCGACTTGCGGGTGCCGGTGATCATGTCGAAGCTGCCGGCCCCGGTCGAGTTGCCCAGGTTCCAGCTGGAGCTCACCGGGTAGGCGCCCTCGCAGGACTGGAACTGGTTCTGCGGGATGCTCATCGTCTGAGGTGAGTTGAACCGGGTCGAGGTGGGCAACCCCTGCTCGAGGGCGGAGGCGAGCACGAACACCTTGAACGTCGATCCGGCCTGGAAGCCGTTGGAGTCGCCGTACTTGCTGTCCACGACGTAGTTGAGGAACGTCTGCCCCTTCTTGCGCTCGCGGCCCATGGGTCGGCTCTGGGAGATGGCGAGGACGTCACCGGTGCCCGGCTGGACCATGGCGAGCGCGCCGATGGCCTCGTCGCGCGGGCTGACGGCCGTTGCCGTCGCCGCGTCCGCGGCGCGCTGGTAGGCCAGGTTGAGCGTGGTCTTGATGGTGAGACCACCGCTGGTGAGCAGCTGGGACCGGTCGGCGACCGTCTTGCCCAGGGCCGGGTCGGCCAGCAGGTAGCGGCGTACGTAGTCACAGAAGAACGCCGCCTGGGTGCCCAGGCACCCGTTGCGAGTCGCGCTGACCTTCAGCCCCAGCGGGAGGCGGGTCAGCCGCGACGCGGTGGCGTGGTCGATGACGTTGAGCTCCGCCATCCGGTTGAGCACGATGTTGCGACGCGCGACCGCTCGGTCCTTGAAGCGGGTCGGGTCGAAGCCGGTGGGGTTCTTCACCAGCCCGGCCAGGGTCGCCGCCTGCTGGACGTTGAGCTCGCTGGCGTTGACCGAGAAGTAGTGCCGGGAGGCGGCCTGGATGCCGTAGGCGCCGTCGCCGAAGTAGGCGAGGTTGAGGTAGCGCTCGAGGATCCAGTCCTTGGAGTAGTTCTGCTCGAAGGCGATCGCGTGCCGGAGCTCCTGGATCTTGCGTTGGTAGGTGTTCGCCGTGGCCGCCCTGCGCTCGGCCTCGGTCCGCGCCTGGGCCAGCAGCGTCATCTTCGCCATCTGCTGGGTGATCGAGGAGCCACCCTGGGTGCCACTGGAGGTCTGGTTGCTGACGAAGGCGCGCAGGGTGCCCTTGAGGTCCAGCGCGCCGTGCTCGTAGAAGCGGTAGTCCTCGATCGCGATGATCGCGCGCCTCATGACCGGAGCCACCTTGTCGAGGGTGACGTTGACCCGGTTCTCGTCGTAGAAGGTGGCGAGCAGCCTCCCGTCCCGGTCCATCACGCGCGTGCGCTGGGCGAGCGGGGCCGCCTTGAGCTCCGATGGCAGGTTCTGCATCGACGTGGCGGTCGCGGTGGCGCCGTACCCGAGGGCTCCGACGAAGGGGACCGCCAGGGCCGCGACGAGCACCCCGAGCACCGCCGAGACGGCGATGACAACCCCCAGATGGGAGAGGACCCTGCCGAAGGAGAGGTGGGGGCGGCGACGTGACATAGCACAAGTCTACGGACGAACGCCGGATCTTCAGACCGCTCGGCTCGCCGAACCTAGTCATTTCGGGCTATACGAGAATGACGCCCACGTGTCTGTTTCGAGACTCATGCACTCCTTAGTCTCTAGATGGGTTGAAAACGGACGTATTGGGACGAGCCGGAAAAGCCCAGGACCTGAAACTTGGAGGGGACATGTCCTGGAACGAGATGTGGGCGAATGTAGCCCTGTGCCAGAGGTCGACGCCGGACGAGCTCTTCGTCCGCGGAGCAGAGCAGCACAAGGCGAAGGCGGTGTGCGGGGCGTGCCCCGTTCGCGCCGAGTGCCTGGCTGAGGCCCTGGACAACGAGATCGAGTGGGGCGTCTGGGGAGGCCTCACCGAGCGCGAGCGTCGTGCCCTGCTGCGCAAGCGGCCGAACGTGACCTCGTGGCGCCAGCTGCTCGAGACCGCCAAGCACGAGCACGAGCAGTCGCTGGAGATCGAGACCGCCTGACGCCTCACCGGCCGCGAGGCCGGTGAGCAGGGAGCCTGGGGAGCCTAGGCGCCCTGCTGGTCGCTGCTGTGGCCCATCTGGGCCCCCAGCAGGTCGCCGATGCGACGCAGGCCGTCCAGGTCGTGCACGTCGGTCGACAGCGCGGGCAGCACGGCAGTGGGTACGTCGGGATGGCTGGTCGCGAACCGCCGCGTCAGTCGCTTCTCGCGCTCCACGACGACCAGCCGGTCGGCGTGGAGGCGCAGCAGCCCGACTGCCAGGCCGTCGCCCTGACCCGCCGAGCGCAGCTTCTCCACGCCGGTCATGGCGGCGTGGCTCGACAGGCTTCCGTCCGCGGCGCTGCTGGCGCGGTTGACCACCAGCCCGGCCAGTGGCATCGACTCCTCTCGGAGCCGCTCCACGAAGTACGCCGCCTCGCGCAGCGCGTCGGGCTCGGGGGCGGCGATCACGAGGAACGCCGTTCGCCGGTCCTGGAGCAGTTCGAAGGTGCGCTGCGCCCGCTGGCGGAAACCACCGAACAGGGTGTCGAAGGCCGCCACGAACGCCTTCATGTCCTGCAGGACCTGGGCGCCGATGATCTTGGTGATCGCGTTGGTCACCATCCCGAAGCCGGCGGTCATCAGCCGCGCCGGGCCGCGAGCGGGGACCAGCAGCAGCTTCATGAACCGGCCGTCGAGGAAGCTCGAGAGCCGCTCGGGTGCGTCGAGGAAGTCGAGCGCGCTGCGAGAGGGAGGGGTGTCGACCACGATCAGGTCCCAGCGCCCCGAGGCGCGGGCGTCTTGGTCGAGCTGGCCCAGCTTCTCCATCGCCATGTACTCCTGAGTTCCCGCGAAGGAGCTCGAGACGGCGATGTAGAACGGGTTGTCGAGGATCTGACGGGCCTTCTCCGGGCTTGCCTGGCTCTGCACCACCTCGTCGAAGGTCCGCTTCATGTCGAGCATCATCGCGTCGAGCGAGCCGCCGGCAGCCGGGTCGACTCCGGGCACCGGACGCGGGGTGTTGTCGAGGGCCTCGATACCCATCGACTGGGCCAGGCGTCGCGCCGGATCGATGGTGAGCACGACGACCTTGCGGCCGCGCTCGGCCGCCCGCAGCGCCAGGGAGGCGGAGGTGGTCGTCTTGCCGACCCCACCGGAGCCGCAGCAGACGATGATCGCGCGTGAGCGGTCGTCGAGCAGCGCGTCGACGTCGAGCACCAGTGCCGGGTCGTGGGTGGCGATCAGGGGGCCGACGCGAGCAGTCGCGCGGCTGCTCCGGTGGGTCGCGGACCGGGGGCTCGGGGGCGCGTTCATGCCAGTCCTCCTTGGGCGAGGGCCTCGGCCAGCTCGTAGAGGCCGGCCATGTCGACGCCGCCCGGCAGGCGTGGCAGCTCGTAGCTCGGGGCGTCCAGCATCTCGACCAGCTCGCGCTGGCTGTCCTCGAGGCGGCGCCGCTCCGCGTGGTGCCGGCCCTCCTCGACCAGGGCCTCGACGAGGAGCTCGTCGGTGGGGACACCGGCCTGCTCCAGGCGGTGCACGAGCTCGCCCCGGTCCACGTCGTCCTCGAGCAGGTGCTTGCGCTCGTCGGCGTCGAGGTCCTGCGGCCGGACCATGTTGACCACGACGCCGCCGACAGGCAGTCCGCCGCCGCGGAGCTCGGCGATGCCGTCACCCGTCTCCTGCACCGGCATCTCCTCGAGCACGGTGACCAGGTGGATCGCCGTACGGGGCGAGCGCAGAAGGGTGGTCACGGTGTCGGCCTGGGACTTGATCGGCCCGACCTTGGCCAGGCCGGCCAGCTCGTTGTTGACGTTGAGGAACTGCGCGATGCGGCCGGTCGGGGGGGCGTCCATCACGATCGCGTCGTAGTGCCGGGCTCCCTTGTTGCGGCGGTTGCGGTTGGCCGCCTCGTAGACCTTGCCGGTCAGCAGCACGTCGCGGACACCGGGTGCGATGGTGGTCGCGAACTCGACGACCCCGAACCGGTCGAGCGCCTTGCCGGCGCGGCCGAGGCGGTAGTACATGTCGAGGTACTCCAGCAGCGCCGACTCCGCGTCGATGGCCAGGGCGTAGGCGTCCCCGGAGCCGGCAGGTCCCCGAGCGATCAGCCGCTCCTCGTAGGGCAGCGGGGGTACGTCGAACAGCTGGGCGATCCCCTGGCGACCCTCGACCTCGCACAGGAGCACGGTCTTGCCACGGGAGGCCAGCGCCAGGGCGAGTGCGGCGGCCACCGTGGTCTTGCCCGTGCCGCCCTTGCCGGTGACGATGTGCAGCTGCACGCCGGGAAAGTGAGGCTGCCCGGGTGAGGGCGACTCGTTGTGCTGGGCGGACATGTGCCGAGGGTAGCTGCGCGGCGCCCGCGGGCAGGAGTGACGTGGAGCACGCCCGGCCACGTCGCCCGTGGCAGGATCACAGCCGGAGGTGTCATCTGTGGACAAGGTTGTGGCGAGTGCGGCCGAGGCGGTCAGCGACATTCCTGACGGCGCGCGGCTGTCGGTGGGTGGGTTCGGGCTGTGCGGGATCCCGTCGGTGTTGATCGAGGCGTTGCTGGAGGCAGGCACGACCGACCTGGAGGCGGTGTCGAACAACTGCGGGGTGGATGACTGGGGGCTGGGTCGGCTGCTGGCCGAGAACCGGCTGCGGCGGATGGTCGCCTCCTACGTGGGGGAGAACAAGGAGTTCGCGCGGCAGTACCTGCACGGTGAGCTCGAGGTGGAGCTGACCCCTCAGGGCACGCTGGCGGAGCGGATGCGTGCGGGCGGTTCGGGGATCGCGGCCTTCTTCACCGCGACCGGTGGTGGCACCCAGGTGGCCGAGGGCGGCCTGCCGTGGCGCTACGACACCGAGGGAAACGTGACCGTGGCCTCCCCGCCCAAGGAGACCCGCGACTTCGGCGGCCGCGAGTACGTCTTGGAGGAGGCGATCGTCGCGGACTTCGGACTGGTGCGGGCCTGGAAGGGCGACCGTCACGGCAACCTCGTCTATCGCGACTCAGCGCGCAACTTCAACCCGCTCGCCGCGATGTGCGGGAAGCTGACCATCGCCGAGGTGGAGCACCTGGTGGAACCCGGCGAGATCGACCCCAACGACGTGCACACGCCGGGAGTCTTCGTGCAGCGGGTGGTGGCGTTGACCCGCGAGCAGGCGGCGGACAAGCGGATCGAGAAGAGGACGGTGCGCCCCCGATGAGCTGGACGCGTGAGGAGATGGCCGCACGTGCGGCCTCGGAGCTG
Organism: Marmoricola sp.; assembly: GCF_025965085.1. Classification (GTDB taxonomy): domain Bacteria; phylum Actinomycetota; class Actinomycetes; order Propionibacteriales; family Nocardioidaceae; genus Marmoricola. The sequence goes on along the minus strand of NZ_JAOPXP010000224.1, from coordinate 14 downwards.
ACCGACGGGTCGTA
>NZ_JAOPXP010000194.1 GCF_025965085.1 Marmoricola sp. | reverse complement strand
TCACATGTCGGAGTAGCGAACGGCCGCGTCGAGCTTCTCCTTCAACAGGTCCGCCGTCACCTGGCGACCGGCCGGGGGCGGCCAGCCCGCGCCTTCGGGGGAGTAGAGGCTCGCGTACGCCGGGGTGTCGCGCTGGTAGCGCCAGCCCTCGGAGAGCGGGCCGACGTCGTACGCGTCGTAGCCCAGGTCGTCGAGGAGGTCGGTCACCGACTGCTTGGCCTCCGCGTCGTCGCCGGCGATGGCCAGCACCGACCGCTCCGGGTCGCCGTGGGGACGCTGCAACGTGCCCAGGTGGCCGAAGTAGATGTTGTTGAACGCCTTCACGACCCGCGACTCCGGCAGGTGCGCCTGGAGCAGCTCGCTGACGGTCGTCGACTCGTCGTCGAGCTCGGCGATCTGGCCGTCACGCTGCGGGTAGTAGTTGTTGGTGTCGATGACCACCTTGCCGCGCAGCGGTTCGGCGGGAACCTCCCGGTAGGCCTTGAGGGGGACCGTCACCACCACGATGTCCCCGGCAGCCGCGGCCTCCGCCGGCGTCGCTGCCCGGGCCTGCGGCCCGAGCTCGTCGACCAGGTCGGTGAGCGTCTCCGGTCCGCGACTGTTGCTCAGCACCACGTCATGACCGGCGGCGACCGCCAGCCGTGCGAGCGTGCTGCCGATGTGTCCGCTGCCGATGAGTCCGATCGTCGTCATGCCCGGCGCAACGCGGCGGGCGCGAGAGTCATTCCCGGCCGACCGGCTCGCCCGGAGCGGCGGTAGCGTCGTACGGATGGACCCCCGTGACCTGCTCGCCGCCGAACGGGCGGAGACCGAGCAGCGACTCGCACGGCTGCGTGACGACTTCTCCGGTGTCGTGGACGCCACCCGTGACGCCAACTCCGACGACGAGCACGACCCCGAGGGGCACACGATCGCCTACGAGCGTTCCCAGACGGTCGCGCTGGTGCAGCAGGCCGAACGCCATCTTCTCGAGGTCGAGGCAGCGTTGGTGCGCGTGCGCGACGGGACCTACGGCAGGTGCGAGAGCTGCGGACAGGTCATAGCGTCCGGACGACTGGAGGCCCGGCCGACTGCGCGCACATGCATCGGGTGCGCCGGTGCCCGGGAGAGGGGTGGGCGGGGTTCGACAGGTACAGATTGACATAATGTACCTTATCGGCGATACATTTGTCGTGCAGAGACCTCGCTCGGCCGCCGGGTCAGACTCCGCTCAGCAACGGACCGTGACGACGGGTCCTGGTCGGGACAGCGCACTCGGCTCGCGCTGCGCGCGGGCTGGTGCCGGGATCGTGTCCGGGGCGAGCGGCAGCGTGAACCAGAACGTCGAGCCGATCCCGATCTCGCTGTCCACCCAGATCCGACCACCGTGACGTTCCACGATGGACTTGGTGATGGTCAGTCCCAGGCCGGTGCCACCCTTCTCGCGGGCGTCGGCGCTGCTGACCTGGTGGAACCGCTCGAAGATCGAGTCGAGCTCCTCGGGGGGAATCCCGCGGCCTTCGTCACGCACGGAGAAGACGATCTCGTGGTTCTCGGGGGCGGCGTTGATCCGGACCGCGCCGCCGGGGGCGGTGAACTTCAGGGCGTTGCCCACCAGGTTGACCAAGGCCTGCACCACCCGGTCGGCATCGCACAGCGCGTGACCGTGCGCCTCGCCGACCAGCAGCCGGACGTGTCCCTGCTCGGCGAGAGCCAGCAACGAGCGCACCGTCGACTGGACCAGCGGCTCGATGGGCTGCGGCTTCGGTCTGACGCTGAACGACCCTGCCTCGAGCCGCTCGATGTCGATGATGTCGTTGACGAGTCGCGTCAGGCGCTGGCTGCCGCGCTCCGCCATGGCGACGATCTCGTGCGCGGCTTCCGGGAGCTCCCCGGCGGCTCCGTCAGCCAGCAGCTCCAAGGAGCCCCGGATGGCGGTGAGTGGCGTGCGCAGCTCATGGCTGACGGCGCTCACGAACTCCTGCTTCATCAGGTCCACGACGAGTCGCTCGGTGATGTCGCGGAAGACGACGACCGCACCCTGGCGTGCGTCGCGACCCTGCATCGGTGCAGCGGTGATCTCGACCGGCAGGCTGTCGCCGCCGCGGCGTGCGTAGACCGTCTCTGACTGCGTCACGATGTCACCCAGCTTCGTCACCATGTCCAGCGGACACTCGTCGTGGTCCTGGACGCACAACGTGGCGCAGGCGCTCCGGCCGAGCAGCTCCGCGGGTTCCCAGTCGAGCAGGCGAGCGGCCGCAGGGTTGACGAAGGAGATGTGACCGCGTCCGTCGATGCCGAAGATGCCCTCACCCATCGACTCGAGGATGCGTTCGTGACGCTCGGCAAGCCGCCGCAGCTCCTCGGTCCGGTCGGTGACCTTGGTCTCCAGCGACTGGCGCAGGCCGTGGTTGTCCGAGGTGAGGACGACCTGGCGTACCGCAGTGAGCACCAGCGCCAGGAGCGCCAGCGCCCAGTCCCGGTGCCCGTCCAGGCCGAGGGCGACGCACAGGGCACCGGCACACAGGGCCGTGGCGTCGGGCAGCAGTGCCGCCAGCGTGCCGGTGGCATTGCGTTGCAGGGTCGAGACGTGCGTGCTCGCCGCGGAGGCGCTCAGCGCGGCGAGGCCCAGGAACATCGGCGCCGCCACGTAGGCGACCACCACAGCGGTCTGCGTGTAGTCCTCGCCGCGTGCGGAGAACAGTGCGTAGCCGTTGTCGGCAGCAGTCCAGGTGGTGAAGGCGAGACCGAGCAGGACGAGGTCGCGGCGGGGCTTCCCCACACTGCGGAGGACCAGGAGGACGGCCAATCCCGCCAGCAGGATGTCGGTGACGGGATAGACGGCGTACAGGAACGCGTCCCAGCTCTCCCCCACCCGGTCGACGACCTCGCGCAGCACCAGCAGGTGACTGGTCAGCAGGAGTGCGCTCCCCAGCACCAGGGTGTCGAGCACGAGTCTCAACCCGGCTCCGCGCTCCCAGGTCCCCACCGGGAACAGCAGCAGACCGGCCACCACCGGGACGAGGCCCAGGAGATAGAGGATGTTGGCCACCGCGATGACCGGACCGAAGCTGCCGAAGAAGCCGTCCACGAACCAGAGGAGGTCGCCGACGGTCCACATGACCATCGTGGAGCCGAACATGGACCAGCACCATCGGGAGCGCCCCGAGGTCCTGGTGGCTGCGTACAGGCAGCACGCCGCTGCCAGCGACGAGGACACCGTGCTCAGGGCGTCTGCCGCACTCACCGTCTCGCCGGCCCAGTGGCCGAAGGCCAGCAGGCACGTGACTGCGACCATCACCGAGGCGCCCGCGGCCCCCAGCCTCAACGGTGACCAGCGGACGTTGCGAAGGGAGATGTCTGGGATCACCGTCACCACCTGGCGTGGGGGGCGGACAGCCCGGTGGCGCCCGCGTCCCGTGCATCGTGACATCGGCCGACCCCGCGGTGTGGGAGATCGGGCGAACCCGGACGCGTCCTGCGCCCGGGGCTGCTCAGACCTCGTCGTCCTCGATGGTGTGCATCGCGGCTTCCTCGGCGCTGGCGCCGGCGCCGTCGATGCCCTCGTCCTCGGCGATCATCTCCGGCTCGACATCCTCCCCGGTGCCTTCGTCGGGCGCCATCAAGCGACCGGTGCGGCGGTCGCCCACCTCGCCGCCGACGTCGCCGTCCACGATGTCGGCGTCCTGCTCGGCGTCGACCTGCGCCCAGACCTCGGGCTCCTCCTCGGCCAGCCGCTCGTCGAGCGACTCGCCGCCCTCGGGGTGGCGCAGGTGTGCGGGCTCGCGCTCGGGCGGCGAGAACCCCTCGTCGAGCACGTCGTCGACGCCGCGGTCGTCCAGGCTGTCCTCGGGCTGGAGCTGGTCACTGTTGCTCATGGCTCGACCGTAGCCCCACCCACACGGCCGCGCCCTAGGCGGGCTCGAGCAGCGAGTCGACGAGCTCGAGGAGCCGGCTCATCGGACCACCCTTGACGACGTAGTGGTCGGCGCCTGCCTCGAGGGCCTTCTGCGCCAGCGTGCTCTGGTTGAAGCCGGACAGCACGATGACCCGTACGCCCGGAACCGCTGCCCGGATCAACGGCAGCGCCTCCAGGCCGTCCATGCGCGGCATGGCCAGGTCCAGCAGGACAAGGTCCGGCTGGAGCTCGGCAGCGAGCTCCACGGCTGCCAGGCCGTCGGCGGCCTCCCCGACCACCGCCAGCCCGGGGTAGGACTCCATGCGCAGGCGGAGCAGGGTGCGCAGGTCCTCGGCATCATCGACGACGAGCACGCTGTGGGTGCGCTGGACCGGCGTGACCGCTTCGGGCTGCGGGACCGCGTGGGGCCGGGTGCCGAGGACCGCGGGCGACGTACGCACCAGGTCGCCGGGTTGCAGGCCGACACCGTCGAGCGGGTCGAGGAGGTCGTCCATCATGGCGCGGGCAGCCGACAGCGTGCGGTCGAGGTAGGACATCGAGGTGTCCGTCAGGCCCTGGTCCAGCGCGTAGACCGCGGCGACCAGGCCCTGGACCACGTTGTCGTTGATCTCCAGTGCCTGGCGTCGCCTCAGCTGCGCCTCGCAGAGGCGTGCGGCCACCGCCTCGCCCTCGAGCCGGGGATGCGCGTCACGGAGGAACAGGGCCACCTGCGCCTGGCTGCCGGGGTCGGTGCCGTCCGCAAGGTTGACGCCCGTGGTGATGACGTCGAGCTGAAGGAGCTTCCCGCCGAGCGTGTAGGCGTCGACCCCGGCGGTCCCGCCCTGGGGCCAGCCCGGGAGGAACTCCTCGATGCGGTGGTGCTGCGGGTCTCCCCGCAACAGCTCACGAGCCCGCTGGTTCGCCTCCAGCACGCGCTGGTCCTCGCCGAGCACCAGGATGGCGTCCGGCGCCGAGTCGACCAGGCCCTGGAACCTGGCCGCGATCCGCTCGCGCTCCTGGTCGGCGAGCACGCGCTCGGTGATGTCCACGCACGTCCCGCGGAAGCGCAGCGGCTGCCCGGACTCGTCCTTGATGACCTCGCCGTTGGACGAGAGGTAGCGCACCTCTCCCCCTGGCCGCACGATGCGCTCGATCATCTCGTAGGGCTCGCCGCTGGCGTAGGCCTGCTGGTGCACGGCGATGATGCGCTCCCGGTCGTCCGGGTGCACCAGCGAGAGGAAGGTCTCGTAGGAGGGGTTGAACGACTGCGGCTCATGGCCGTAGATCCGGAACAGCTCGTCGGACCACGTGTTCTTGTCGCTGGGGATGTGCCAGTCGTAGTCGCCCATGTGGGCGAGGTGCTGGGCATTGTCGACCCGGCTGACGAGGTCGGAGAGCGACTCCTCCGTCTGGGCCCGGACCAGGCTGGAGGTCAGGTGCGCGAGCGCGAGCGTGAGGACGTCGGTCAGGTCGTGCTCGGCCCGCCATGCCAGCACGATCGCGCCGGCCCGGGACGGCAACCGCTGCGCGGCGACCTGGGTGATGCCCGCGCGCAGCCAGGAGGCAGGCACAGGGACGCCGCCGAGCCGCTCGCCGGCGGAGTCGTGGAGGTCCCTGAGGTCCTCCTGCTCGAGGTCGGGTCCCGCGCCCGTCGTGCGGAGGCCGTCGGCGGTGCGGTGCACGACGATCCCGGCATCGGCATCGGCGATGTCCACCAGGACGGGAAGAGCCGCAGCGAGGACGGAGTCGGGCGAGGTCTCGGCCGCGAGGACGCCGGCGAGCCCGAGGAGCTGCTCGATGTGGCTGGTCGAAGTCATCGTCGCTTCCTGGGATCGTTCGGAATGCATGGCTCAGGGCTGTTGACACCGGACGTGAGACGTGCCCGGGGCGCTGCGCTGCGACTCTACGACTGTGGCTGCTGTGGCGCGATGATATCGGCGAACTCCTGCAGACGGTCCGAGACGCCGGGCGTGCCGTTGGGCCGGTTTGCCCGGATCCGCCGCTTAAGAACCGTTTCTTCGCCTAGACCTCGAGGTACACCTTGATGGCTCGGCGCTCGTCCATCGCGCGGTAGCCCTCGGCGACCTGCTCCAGCGGCATCCGGGCGTCGAACACGAGCCCGGGGTCGACGGCGCCGGAGGTGACGAGCTCGAGCAGCTCAGGAAGGTAGGTGCGCACGGGAGCCATGCCGCCGGCCAGCCCGATGTTCTTGGTGAACATCCGGCGCAGCGGGAGCTCGACGCCGTGGGGCGCTCCCACGAAGCCCACGGTCGAGCCGGGTCGGGCGCAGCCGAAGGCCTGCAGCATGGAGTCGTGGGTCCCGACGCACTCGAGAACGGCGTCGGCGCCGACGCCGTCCGTCAGGTCCTTGATGCGGTCGGCGCCCTCCTTGCCACGCTCGGCCACGATGTGGGTCGCGCCGAACTGCCGCGCGATCTTCTGGCGGTCCTCGTGCCGTGACATCGCCACCACCCGCTCGGCGCCCATCTGGGCAGCGGCGAGGACGGCACAGAGGCCGACCGCCCCGTCGCCGACCACCACGACGGTCGACCCGGGCTTGACGCCGGCCGCGACGGCACAGTGCCACCCCGTCGGGAAGACGTCGGAGAGAGTGAGCAGTGAGGGCAGGAGTGAGGCGTCGGGGACGCCGTCGGTCTTCACCAGGCTGCCCTCGGCCTGGGTCACCTTGGCGTACTCCCCCTGCCCCCCGGTGGTGAAGCCACCGTTCGCGCAGGCGGACGTCATCCCAGCCCGGCAGTGCGGGCAGGTGTTGTCGCTGTGGCAGAACGGCGCGATGACGAAGTCGCCCGGCCGGAAGGACCGCACGTCGTTCCCGACCTCCTCGACGATCCCGATCATCTCGTGTCCGATCGTGTCGCCGGGCGTGATCGTGTTCTCGCCGCGGTAGGGCCACAGGTCCGAGCCGCAGATGCAACTGGCCGAGACCTTGATGACGGCGTCCGTCGGGGCGTCGATCGTGGGCTTGGGTCGATCCTCGAGGCGGATGTCGCGCGTGCCGTGGATGGTGGTGACTCGCATGACACGCATTGTCTCAGACGGGGACCTATCTCATATGTGAGATACAGTCGCGCGGTGACTGAGGGCTATCTGGGACGAATCGGCAACCTGATCCGCGACGCCCGCAAGCATCGTGGATGGACGCAGCAGCAGCTGGCCGAGGTGCTCGGCACCAGCCAGAGCGCGGTGAACCGCATCGAGCGCGGGCACCAGAACCTCTCCCTCGACATGCTCGCGCGCATCGGCGAGGCGCTGGAGGCTCCGCTGGTCAGCATCGGCCAGGGACCCACGCACCTGCGCGTCACAGGACCCACCACGCTCCGCGGCTCCATCGAGGTCAAGACCTCGAAGAACGCCGGCGTGGCGCTGCTGTGCGCGTCCCTCCTCAACCGGGGGCGTACGACGCTGCGCCGGGTCGCGCGCATCGAGGAGGTCAACCGGCTTCTTGAGGTGCTGGAGAGCATCGGCGTGAGGGCCCGTTGGCTCAACGCCGAGAACGACCTCGAGATCATCCCGCCGCCGAACCTCGACCTGAGCAGGATCGACGCGGAGGCGGCCCGCCGTACCCGCTCGATCATCATGTTCCTCGGCCCGCTGATGCACCGGATGAGCGACTTCGAGCTGCCGTACGCCGGCGGCTGCGACCTCGGCAGCCGCACCGTCGAACCCCACATGACTGCACTGCGTCCCTTCGGCCTCCAGGTGAAGGCGACCGAGGGAAGCTACCACGCGTTGGTGCAGACGGGCATCGTGCCGAACCGGCCCATCGTGCTGATCGAGCGCGGCGACACCGTCACCGAGAACGCGCTGATGGCGGCCGCGCTGTGCGACAGCACGACGACCATCCGCAACGCGAGCTCGAACTACATGGTCCAGGACCTGTGCTTCTACCTGCAGAAGCTCGGCGTCCGCGTCGAGGGCATCGGCACCACGACGCTCGTGGTCACCGGCTGCACGGAGATCGACGTCGACGTCGACTACTCCCCGAGCGAGGACCCGATCGAGGCCATGTCGCTGCTGGCTGCGGCGATCGTGACCGACTCCGAGATCACCGTGAAGCGGGTGCCGATCGAGTTCCTGGAGATCGAGCTCGCAGTGCTCGAGGAGATGGGCTTCCGCTACCGGCTCTCCGAGGAGTACCTGGCCGCGAACAAGCACACCCGGCTGGTGGATGTCAGCACCCTGCACTCGACCCTGCGCTCCCCCATCGACAAGATTCACCCGATGCCGTTCCCGGGCCTCAACATCGACAACCTGCCGTTCTTCGCGATCATCGCGGCGACCGCGCAGGGCCAGACGATGCTCCACGACTGGGTCTATGAGAACCGGGCGATCTACCTGACCGACCTCAACAAGCTCGGCGGCAAGGTCACGTTGATGGACCCGCACCGGGTGATGATCGAGGGACCTACGCGATGGTCGGGCGCAGAGGTCGTGTGCCCGCCGGCGCTGCGTCCGGCCGTGGTGATCCTGCTGGCGATGCTCGCCTCTAAGGGCACGTCGGTGCTGCGCTCGACGTATGTCATCCACCGTGGCTACGAGGGCCTCGCCGACCGGCTGAACGAGATCGGCGCCCAGATCGAGACGTTCCACGACCTCTGAGGGTCGCGTCCCCCCGGACGGTCAGCCCTGGAACAAGCCGTCGACGTAGGACCGAGCCTTGGAAGGTGGCGCGGGCGCCGGCATGTCGGGGGTGATGCGTGGCAGTCGGGCGGTGTCGGTGGAGCGGTTGGCGTGCCAGTCGTTCTCGGCCTCGACGAGGCTGCCGAGGTCGGCGTGGTCGAGGAACACTCCCTGACACGACTCGCACCGGTGGACCCTCACCCTGCCGTGCGTCCGCTCCACCATCGTGCCGTCGCACTTGGGGCAGCTCATCTCCATGCTCTGCACGGTACCCCTCCGTCTCCGGCACCTGAGTAGGAACGCGGATGCCTGGGCGGCGATTCGCAGGCACCATCGGGGGGTGCGGGTGAATACTTCGGGCGTGACCGTGACGGGCTATCCCTTTCTCGACGCGGTCCTCGACCAGCCGGGCTCGGTCCTGGCCCTGGCTCACCGCGGCGGCGCCCTGCACCCGGAGATCCCCGGCCTCGAGAACACGCTGCACGCGTTCCGGCACGCCGTGGCGCTGGGCTACCACTACCTCGAGACCGACGTCCACGCGACCAGCGACGGCGTGCTGCTCGCCTTCCACGACCCCGCGCTCGACCGCGTGACCGACACCCGCGGTCGCCTCGCCGACCTGACGGCGGCCGAGATCGCCTGGGCGCGCATCAGCGGCGAGCACGCCGTCCCCACGATGGCCGAGCTCCTGGAGGAGTTCCCGGACTGCCGGTTCAACATCGACCTCAAGTCCCGCCGCGCGGTCGCTCCCCTGGCCGAGCTGCTCCACCGCACCGGCAGCCTCGACCGGGTCTGCGTCGGCTCCTTCTCCCAGCAGCGCCTCGACGCGTTCCGCCGGGCCACCGCAGGGCGGGTCGCGACGTCGGCCTCGCCTCCCGAGGTGGCCCTGTTCCTCGGACTTCCCACCGGGCTCGCAGGGAGGTTCCTCGCCCGTCGTCGGGTGGCGGCGCTCCAGGTTCCCCACCGCCGCGGGCCGCTCCCGGTCGTCACGGCCTCGGTCGTACGACGGGCGCACGCGGCATCCGCCCACGTCCACGTCTGGACCGTGGACGAGCCGGCGGAGATGGAGGAGCTGCTCGACATGGGCGTCGACGGCCTGATCACCGACCGCACCGACCTGCTCAAGCGCGTGCTCATCAGGCGCGGACAATGGAGGGACAGAACATGACCGCCGAGGCACCTGCCGGCATCGCCGACACCTCCCCCATCGACCGGCTCCGGCAGCAGAAGGCCTGGAACTGGTACGACTGGGCGAACTCGGCCTTCTACACCACCGTCCTCTCGGTCCTGTTCGCGCCGTACATGATCACGGTGGCCGGCAGGGCCGCAGGCTGTGCAGACCCGGACGAGACCTGCAGCAAGACAGTGAGCGTCCTGGGGCTGCATCTCGCGGCCGGGTCGCTGCCGAGCTACCTGATCAGCTTCGCCACCATCACCAGCGCCTTCATCCTGCCCGTCGTCGGTGCGCTCGTGGACCGCTCGGGTCGCAAGAAATGGCACATGGCGGGGTACGCCTTCGCCGGGTCCTTCTTCGCCGCCCTGCTGTTCTTCCTGCAGGGCGAGAGCTGGCAGCTCGGCGCCTTGGCCGTCGTGCTCAGCAGCATCCTGGGCGGCTGCTCCCTGGTCGCCTACTACGCGATCCTCGTCGACATCTCGACCGAGGACGAGCGCGACCGCGCCAGCTCGCGCGGGTGGGCCTGGGGGTATCTCGGCGGCGGGCTGCTGCTGCTGGTCAACCTGGTCGTCTACACGATGCACGACACGTTCGGTCTCGACGAGGGCATGTCGGTGCGGCTCTCGCTGCTCTCGGCTGCGCTGTGGTGGGCGGGCTTCACGATCATCCCGGTCGTCCGCCTGCGCAACTACGCGCCCGTCAACGTCGTGGCCGAGCAGGGCACGGTCTTCGAGCGCAGCTTCGGCCAGCTCTTCGCCACGCTCCGCGAGGTGCGCAACTACCCCATGACGATGACGTTCCTGCTGGCCTACCTGTTCTACAACGACGGCATCCAGACGGTGATCTATGCCGCCTCGACGTACGGCTCCAAGCAGCTCAAGTTCGACCAGAGCGTGCTCATCGCGACGATCCTGCTGATCCAGTTCGTCGCCTTCGGTGGGGCGCTGTGGTTCGGTCGCCTCGCCAGCAGGTACGGCGCCTACCGGTCGATCCTGTGGGGCACGTTCGCGTGGATGGTGATCGTGGTCGTCGCGCTGTTCCTGCCGGAGAAGAACGTCGCCCTGTTCCTCGCCCTGGCGATCGCGATCGGCATCGTGCTGGGCGGCACGCAGGCGCTGTCCCGCTCCTTCTTCAGCCTCCTGATCCCGCGAGGCCGGGAGGGCGAGTACTTCAGCCTCTACGGCGCCGCCGAACGTGGGACGTCCTGGTTCGGCACCCTGCTGTTCGGCGTGGTCTTCCAGGTCACCGGCTCCTACCGACCCGCGATTCTCGCGCTGATCATCTTCTTCGTGATAGGAGCCTTCTTCCTGCTGCGGCTCGACGCCGAGCGCGGCATCCGCGAGGCCGGCAACCGGGTCCCGGCCACCGTCTGACCCCGTTGGTCCACCTTCGAGCGGCCCCGGAGGTGACCGGCGCCACGGTCGGTCAATTGGCGTACCGCGACCCGGTCGGGAATCCTTGACCCCTCATGCTCGTTGAGCAAGTGACCGGTGCCGCTCGGAGGCGCCGGCAACGAACCCCCTCGGACCGCGTCATGACGGGCTTGCCGAACCGTCTCCATGACGGTACGCATGAGGGGTACGACATCTCGCGACCCGTCCGGTCGTGGGTGCAGAACTTTGGAGGTTCTCATGGGAGAGCGCACGCTACGCGGAGCCCGACTCGGGGGTCAGAGCTTCGAGGATGAGCGCGGCATCGAGTTCGCGGCTCGTCAGCAGGTCGGCTACCGCTGTGCCCACGGGCACGAGTTCGAGATCACCATGTCGGTCGAGGCCGACGTGCCGGCGCTGTGGGAGTGCCCACGCTGCGGTGCCGAGGGGCGTGCCACATCGGGCATCGAGCCCGAGGTGAAGGACGTGAAGCCGGCCCGCACGCACTGGGACATGCTGCTGGAGCGCCGCTCCATCAAGGAGCTCGAGGACATCCTCACCGAGCGCCTCGAGCTGCTTCGCGGTGGCGACATCGGCCCCGCGCACCTGCACCGTGCCAGCGCCCGCAAGAAGAAGTCATCGGTCTGACGCCTCGTTGACTCCTCAGCGAGGCGGCCCGTCGTAGGGCCTCTCGTCGACGACCTCGCCCTGGACCACCCCGTTGTCGGGATGAGCTGGTCCGGGGCGTTGTCGCGTCCGGGGGTCGGTCATGAGGCCCGCCCCAGCCAGTCGTCGGCCGAGCATCCCCGAGAGGACCCTGCGGCCGAGCGGGCGGGTGAACGGGAGGATGCAGAGGGCCCCGAAGACGTCGAGGACGAAGCCGGGCGTCAGCATCAGGATCCCGCCCACGAGGATCAGCATCCCGTCCGCGAGCTCCCGGGCCGGCATCCGGCCCTCCGACAGGGCGACGCGCAGTGCCTGCCAGGCACGGGCTCCCTCACGCTTGACCAGCCAGGAGCCGAGGACGCTGTCGGCAATGAGCAGCACGATGGTCCACCAGGCGCCGATCACCTGGCCGATCTGGATGATCACGTAGATCTCCACCAGCGGCACCACGATGAAGGCCACCAGCAGCAACGCCCACGGGAAGCCCCGTTTCCTCGAACCGCTCATGACCTGTCAACGTCCGGGGCGGAGCGCCCGTTCCGGTGCTCCTGGTGGGCCCGGTCACGGCGTACGAACGATCGGACTCGCTGGGAGCGCTCGGTGATCCCCCACCGGGTGATCCGCCGCAGCGACTCGGTGGCCACGCTGCGGCTCATCTTGGAGTCCCCGCGCACGCGCTCGACGAACTCGATCGGCACCTCGACGACGCGGAGGCCCTCGCGGACGGTCCGGTAGGCCAGGTCGGCCTGGAACACGTAGCCCAGGGAGTCGATCTGGTCGAGCCGGATCCGCTCGAGCGTCGTACGCCGGAACAGGCGGTAGCCGGCAGTCGCGTCCCGCACCGGGATGCCGAGGAGCATGCGGGTGTACAAGTTGCCCCCGCGGGAGAGGAGCTCGCGGTGCCTGGGCCAGTTGACGATGCTGCCGCCCGGCACCCACCGCGAGCCGATCACCAGGTCGGCCTCACGCAGTGCCCGGAGCATCTCGTCGAGCTCCTCGGGCTGGTGGGAACCGTCGGCGTCCATCTCCCCGATCACGTCGTACCCGCGCTCGAGAGCGACCCGGAAGCCGTGGAGGTACGCCGCGCCGAGCCCCTCCTTGTGCGCCCGGTGCAGCACCGACACCTGAGGGTCGGAGGCCGCGAGACGGTCGGCGATCGTACCGGTGCCGTCCGGGGAGCCGTCGTCGACCACGAGGACGTCCACCTCCGGCTGGGCCCTCCGCAGCCGCTCGACGATCAGCTCGAGGTTGAGCGCCTCGTTGTAGGTGGGGACGACCATCACGACCCTGCCCAGACCGTGGGCGGGTCCGGGAGCGCGGTGGGAGGCCATGCGCGGAAATCTATCCGGCACCCGGGACCGGCCACGCGCGGTGGTCACCCCTGGGGCGACCCCGTGGGATCCCCCGCCCGAGTTCGGGGGGCCTCTCACGCGAGAGTGGCGGCAGGGCGGAGGGAGCTGGTTGACCTTCGGACCGCTCGTGCCCTGGCCGGCTGCCAGAGTCACAGGCGTTGTCTACTGGTCGCCCGACTCCCTCCGTGTCCTCCCGTCGAGGCCGCATTGCCCAACCCGCCAAGTGCGGCTTCCGCGACCATCATGGGGAGATGGCCCGAACCCGCATCCGTCAGGCAAGCGACTGACGTTCTGCCTGGAGTAACTCGGAGAACTTCACCCGAACCGGCAGGCGCTGTCAACACCTGCCCGACCAGCGCGGACGTCGAGAAAGTGCAGGTCAGAGGGTGAACAGCGTGCGAACATCCGACGTTAGAAAGTTCAACACCACGGCGTGTCCCGCTGGACACGCCGGGGGTGGTACATACCTATGGAACCACGACGGTGCCGGTGGCCGTGGTGGCGACGACCGGGTCAGGCAGCATCCGTGCCGCCGACGCCGTGGCGGCTCCGTCGGTGCCGCGTGCCACCACCAGCAGCTCGAACTCCATCTCCCGCGACCGCCGTCCGACCCTGACGAGCGTGGCGCTCGCCTCGACCACGTCGCCGGCCCGCACCGGTGCTCGGAACTGGACGTCGGAGTACGACGCGAACAGGCCCTCGTCACCGTCGGTGAGGACGCACATCTCGGTGGCGACGTCGCCGAACAGGCCGAGGCCCCAGGCGCCGTCGACGAGGTTCCCGGCGTAGTGGGCCTCGGCGTGGGAGACGTAGCGCCGGTGCGCCACCCTGAGGCCGACCTGGGCCTCGCTGTGCGCGCGGCCGGACGGGGTGTCGGTCATGACGCCCTCCCTCTCTCGGTGACGAGCCGGTGCACGAGGTAGCTCGCGACCTCGCCGGGCGTCGTGCCCCTGGTGAAGACCCGGTCCACACCGAGCCCCTCGGACATGGTCTCGTCGAACCTCGGTCCGCCCACGACCAGCAGCGGGCGCCGTGCCGGAGGGAACGCCTCGCGGAAGGCTGCCGACATCTCGCGGGTGTTCAGCAGGTGCGCGTCACGCTGGGTGACGACCTGCGAGACGAGCACCGCGTCGGCCTTCTCGGTGACCGCCCTCTCGACCAGCTGGGGCACCGAGACCTGGGCACCGAGGTTCACGACCTTGAGCTCCCGGTAGTACTCCAGGCCCTTCTCCCCCGCGAACCCCTTGATGTTCAGGATCGCATCGATGCCGACCGTGTGGGCGTCGGTGCCGATGCAGCCACCGACGACGACCAGCCGGCGCCGCAGCACACGTTTGACGGCCGCGTTGACCTCCCTGGGGGTGAGCAGCTCGTAGTCGCGCTCCACAACCTCGACGGCAGAGGGGTCGACCAGGTGGTTGACCCGTCCGTAGACCACGAAGAAGGTGAAGTCCGGCCCCATGGGCCTCGCGTGCGCGACCAGGGCCGGGTCCATCCCCATCTTGTTGGCCAGCTGTACGGCGGCCCCCTCGGCGACCTTGGAGTGCGGCATCGGCAGTGTGAAGGACAGCTGCACCATCCCGTCGCCGGTCGTGTCGCCGTACGGTCGGAGAAGCCGCTTCTCCTCGATCATTGCTCGCCCTCCAGGATCTCGGTGGCGGGGTTGTAGTAGGTCGACGACTTCTCCGCGACACCCTCCAGGCCCCGGCCGGCGTCCGCCGGGCGCTTCATCAGCCCGAACGTTCCGTCGGCGATGGCGTCGAGCAGTCCATGGTCGTGCTCGACGATGCGGTCGAGGAGGTCGATCGACTCCCCCAGCACCTGGCGGGCCCGGGTGGCGATGAACCCGTCGGGCGCCGGTCGGAAGTCCTCGTGCAGCGCACCGGCCGCGTCCAGGACGTAGCGCACGTTCTGCAGCGCCAGGTCGCGGTCGCTGATCCACGGGGTGACCACGGCCTCGGTCATCATCCCCACGAGCAGGATCCCCTGTCCGGTGAGCGCCCCGGCCAGGTTGAAGAACCCGTCCAGCAGGTAGCCACGGAACACGTCCCCGGTCATGTGCCGGGTGGGCGGCATCCACTTCAGCGGTGCGTCGGGGAACAGCTCGCGCGCCAGCAGGGCGTGGGCGAGCTCCATCCGGAACGAGTCCTTCAGGTCGGGGTCGATCTCGAAGGCGTGACCGAGTCCGAGCTGCCAGTCCTGGAGCCCGGCCTCCTTGGCGAAGTACTCGTTGAGCAGCTGACTGGTGGTGACGGTGTGCGCGGCCTCCACCGCGTCGTCGGTGGTGAGGTAGTTGTCCTCGCCGGTGTTGATGATGATGCCGGCGCGGGCGTGCACCTGCCGGCTGAACCGCTGGTCGACGAAGGTGCGCACCGGATTGATGTCCCGGAAGAGAATGCCGTACATCGAGTCGTTGAGCATCATGTCGAGCCGCTCGAGTCCCGCCAGGGCGGCGATCTCCGGCATGCACAGGCCGCTGGCGTAGTTGGTCAGCCGGACGTAGCGCCCGAGCTCCTTGCTGGACTCGTCGAGCGCCGCCCGCATCAGCCGGAAGTTCTCCTGCGTGGCGTAGGTGCCGGCGAACCCCTCGCGGGTGGCACCCTCCGGGACGTAGTCGAGCAGGGACTGGCCGGTCGAGCGGATGACCGCGATCACGTCCGCCCCCTCGCGCGCCGCCTGCTGGGCCTGGGGGATGTCCTCGTGGATGTCGCCGGTCGCGACGATCAGGTAGATCCACGGCTGGCGGGGGGCGTCGCCGATGCGCTTGACCAGCCGCTCGCGTTCGCGCCGGCGGCCGTCGATGCGGAGGATGCCCTGGTTGACGCTGCGACGACTCGCCGTTGCTGCGCGGGTGGCGTCCTTGCCGTTCGGGAGCCGGAACCGGGCCGAGCCGGCGGACGCCTTCTGGGCCAGTGTCTCGAGGTCCTCGGCCTCACCGCGCACCAGGGCGTCCCACACGGGCAGTGCGAGGCCGTGCTCCAGCCCGACGTCGGCGCGGACCGCGTCGGCCAGGCGGTTGACCCACGGGGTGCCGTCGGCATCGGCACCCCCGAGACCGGCGAGCCGGAGCATGGCCCGCTCGACCGAGACCGTGGTGTGCGCCTGCGCCAGCTCGACGATGGGCCTGCCGACCTTCCGGGCGAGGCTGCGCGCCCGGCGGACGGTGGCGGGATCGAGGTCCAGCTTCGGTTCCGAGACGCTGCCTCGTCGCTCCTCAACCATCGAGCTGCCTCCTGTCGAAGAGGGCGCGCACGGCAGGGTCGGTGCGAACGATCTCGAGGGCGAGGTCGGCGTGGCCGGGCACGTAGCCGTTCCCGATGATCATCGTGACGTCGGCGGCGAGGCCCTCGGCGCCCAGCGCCGCGGCGCTGAAGGAGGTGGCCATGGAGAAGAAGATGACCGTCCCGCCCTCGGCGGTGGCCAGGATCGCGCCCCCCTCGCAGCCGGGCACGTCCACGCACACGATGGTGAGGTCGGCCGGTCCACCGGCGGCGGCCACCCCGTCTCGGAGTGCCACCGGGTCGCGAGCGTCGCAGACCAGCACGTGGTCGGTCAGTCCATGTCCCGGGCCGGTCCCCCCGAGGAGGTCGGCCTCCGCCCGGTGCGGCACGACGGCGATGGTGCGCCCGGCGCCGGCCCGGCGAGCCGCCGCCAGGCACAGGGAACCGGACTTGCCGGCGCCGCCGATCACCACGACCACCGGATCGGCGTACCGCCTCACGTGGCGCTCCACGAGTGCGGGGGCCCCACAGACGTCCATCACGGCAAGGGCCAGTGGTGCGCTCAGGTCCTCGGGGAGCCTGGCCGCGATGCTGCGGCCGAAGAGGATGGCGTAGCCGTCGGCCGGTACCTGCTCGCTGCGGCCGTCCCAGCCGGCGAGCCCGTCCTCGATGACGAGCGGGGTCAGGGTCAGCGAGACGAGGGTCGCGATCCGGTCGCCCACCGCCAGCCCGAGCGGAGAGCTCTCCCCCACCTCCTCGACGGTACCGACGAGCATCCCCCCGGACCCGGTGACCGGGTTGTGCATCTTCCCGCGGCGGCCGACGGTCTCGAGCACCTCACGGCGTACGGCGTCCCCGTCCCCGCAGTGCTTGCCCTCGAGCTGGCGGAACGATGCGGCGTCGAGGCTGAGCCGCTCGACGCGCACGCGCACCTCGTCGTCGCGCAGGACCGGGTCGGTGTCGAGCCGCTCGGCGGCCTGGGGCAGAACGCCGAGCGGCTCCAGCACCCGGTGCAGGCCGACTGGATCACCTGTCGTGCATCCCACGGGCCACATACCTTTCTGTCGATACCATGATGGACGGGAAATCTTGCGGTGCGGTGCTTGGTCTTCCGCAAGACCTGAGTTCATACTGTCGCAGGTGAGGGTCGCGAGACACAAACGTCGCGCACGGCACGTCGCAGGAGGAAACATGAGCATCGAGACGTCCATCGCCTCCCTCGTGGAGGGCGAGACGGGGCAGCCCTACCCCTACCGCCGGGTGGAGCTCGTCGAGCCCGACTGGACGCGCTTCCCGGGCTGGAGGGACGTCACCGCCACGGAGTGGGAGAGCGCGCAGTGGCAGCGCTCGCACTGCGTGAAGAACCTCCGTCAGCTGCGCGAGCTGCTGGGCGACCTCGTCGACGACCGCTTCTTCGCGGACCTGCAGCGGGACCAGGCCGAGCGCGCCACGATGTCGATGCTGGTGCCGCCGCAGATGATGAACACGATGGCGCCGCACGGCACGCCCGGCGGCCCGGGCTCCCTGACCGAGGCGTTCTACGCCGACCCGGTGCGGCACTACATGATCCCTGTGTTCTCCGACCGCCGCACCGACTGGCACTCGCACCCCTACTCCAGCCGCGACTCCCTCCACGAGCACGACATGTGGGCCGCCGAGGGTCTCACCCACCGCTACCCCACCAAGGTGCTGGCCGAGCTGCTGCCGACGTGCCCCCAGTACTGCGGCCACTGCACCCGGATGGATCTCGTGGGCAACTCCACGCCGAGCGTCGACAAGCTGAAGTTCCTCGGCAAGCCGGTCGACCGGCACGCGGAGATGCTCGACTACCTGCGACGCAACCCCGGCGTGCGCGACGTGGTGGTCTCGGGCGGCGACGTGGCCAACATGCCGTGGGCGCGACTGGAGGAGTTCCTCACCCGGCTGCTCGAGAACGAGAACATCCGCGACATCCGGCTGGCCACCAAGGCGCTGATGGGGCTGCCCCAGCACTGGCTGCAGGACGACGTTGTCGAGGGCATGAGCCGCGTCGCCGCAACCGCGCGGGCTCGGGGCGTCAGCCTCGCGATCCACACGCACGTCAACCACGCCAACTCGGTGACCCCGCTCGTGGCGAGGGCGGCCAGGGCCATGTTCGACGCCGGCGTGCGCGACGTCCGCAACCAGGGCGTGCTGCTCGACGGCGTCAACGCCGACCCCCATGCGCTGCTCGACCTGTGCTTCCGGCTGCTCGACGGCGCGCAGATCCTGCCCTACTACTTCTACCTGTGCGACATGATCCCGGCCGCCGAGCACTGGCGGGTCTCGGTCGCCGACGCACAGCGGCTGCAGCACCACATCATGGGCTACCTTCCCGGCTTCGCGACGCCGCGGATCGTGTGCGACGTGCCGTTCGTCGGGAAGCGCTGGGTGCACCAGCTGTCGTCGTACGACGAGGTCCGCGGCATCTCCTACTGGACCAAGAACTACCGGACGTCGATCGAGGCGAACGATCCCGAGGCGCTGACCCGCACCTACGAGTACTACGACCCGATCCACACGCTGCCCCCCGAGGGCCGGGCGTGGTGGGCCAGTCAGGCGCAGGAGGCCGCCCAGCGGGTGTGAGCCGGCCGGTCGGGACGGCGGACGGCTCACAGGTCGTGCACAGCTCTCAGACACCCGTCCATGCCTACGCTGGAGCAGTGGATCTGCCGCGTCGCACCGTGCTCCTGCTCGGCGTGGGAACGATCGTCTCCGGCTGCGCCTCGCAGTCCCGGAGACCTTCGCCTGGCACGGCAACGGGTGGGACCAGTCCTTCCCCGGGCAGCTCGGTCACCGTCGGCGCCGCACCCTCCGTGGGCGACCTTCCCGTCGTACGCCCCTGGGAGCCGTCACCGAACGACCGTGAGCCGGGTTGCAAGGTCGCGGCCGTGCGACACGTCGAGCGAGCGGGAACGTCGCCGTCGCGGGTGCTCCAGGTCATCGACGCGCAGTACGGCGGCCTGCTCACCGACAGCGCGAGCGTGCTCGTGATCACCCGCTCGTGGCAGCGGGCAGGCGGCCGTGTGCTGCGGGGCGGACGAACCTTCGACGTGCGGCTGACCCGACGCGGCGCGAGGTGGCGGGTCGATGCGGTACACCCGTCGCGACCGGGGCCACCCGCGCACCGGCTCTCGCCGCTGGCGCGACGGGTGCTGGCCAGCCACCGGATCGACCTGCCACCGGCTGCGCGCAGCGACGTCGAGTCGGGGAACGTGCACGCGAGCGTGCTGACCGCGATGCTCGCCGTCGCGCGCGCACACAGGATCGGCGTGAGCGTGCTCCGGTCGGGCCACCCGCTGTTCGTCTTCGGCACGCATCGGCCCAGCGACCATCCGCAGGGGCGCGCCTTCGACACCTGGCGGATCGGGGCCCATGCCGTGGTGGACGCGCGGACCTCACGGCAGCTGGTGACCGACTACATGCACGCAGTGGCCGCGGCCGGGTCCTACAACGTCGGCGGTCCCTACCTGCTGGGCGCCCCGCCCCAGTGGTTCAGCGACGACACGCACCACGACCACGTGCATGCCGGCTTCCGCAGTTGAGTACGACACGACCGGTGTGACACATTCCGCGGCATGCGCACGTCCGCTCGGGGAACATGCCCCTCATGCCGCGACTGAGGACCGTCTCACCCAGCATCAAGGGTCTCACCCGCCGACGCGCGGGCTCGGGCTTCGTCTACCTCGACAAGGAGGGCAGGCGGATCACCGACGTCGACGAGATCGAGCGCATCCGTTCCCTGGCCATCCCACCTGCCTGGCGCGACGTGTGGATCTCGCCGTACCCCAACGGGCACATCCAGGCAGTGGGCACCGACGACGCCGGTCGGCGGCAGTACCTCTACCACCAGGATTGGCGCATCAAGCGCGACAAGATGAAGTTCGACCGTGTCCTGCAGGCAGCGCGGAAGCTGCCCGCCGCCCGACGCGCCATCGCCCGGGACCTCGGGCTCGAGGGCATGCCCCTCGAGCGCGCGGACGCGGTTGCCGTCCGGCTGCTCGACCTCGGCTACTTCCGCATCGGCAGCGACGTCTACGCCGACACCAACGGCTCCTTCGGACTCACCACGCTGGAGAAGCGCCACGTCCGTAAGCACAAGGACAAGATGATCTTCCACTTCATGGGGAAGTCGGGCATCGAGCACAGCATCGAGATCGAGGACCCCGACGTCCTCGTCGCCCTGGACAGCCTGCGGCGCCGGCGCGGGGGGACCGAGCGGCTGCTGGCCTACCAGCTCGAGCGGCGGTGGCGCGACCTCGACAGCGCGGCCGTCAACACCTACCTCAACGGGCTGCTCGAGGACCTCACGGCAAAGGACTTCCGCACCTGGCACGCGACGGTTCTCGCGGCAGCGGCACTGGCCGCCAGCGAGGAGCCCGGAGACACCAAGGCATCGCGTCGACGGGCGGTGAAGGCAGCGGTCCAGGAGGTCTCGGAGTACCTCGGCAACACGCCGACCATCGCCAAGAACTCCTACATCGACCCGCGGGTGATCGACCTCTACGAGAACGGCGTCACCATCGACCCGGACCTGGTGCGCAGGAAGCACCGCTCCCCTGCCGCCAAGCAGCGCGTCATCGAGGCGGCCGTGCTCGACATGCTGAGCTGAGGTCGGGGACGTGGGGCTTGCCGGACAGCCCGGTGCGAGCACGAGGTGCTTGGGCCGCAACACGACCGGCCGATGAATCCTCGCGTCCTCTCGGGTCCTCACTCCTGAGAGGCCCACACCGAGGAGGAACCATGGACCAGATCACCACCACCCTGTGGATCAACGACGGGAAGGTCGAGGAGGCGGCCGAGTTCTACTGCTCCCTCTTCGAGGACAGCAGGATCACCGGCAGCAACGACTACGGGCCCGACGCCGGGGAGTACGCCGGCGAGAAGATGGTCATCAGGTTCGAGCTTCTGGGCCGGCAATACGTCGCGATCAACGGCGGGGCGACCAGGTTCACGCCCAACGAGTCCGTGTCGTTCGCCATCGGCTGCGACAGCCAGGAGGAGGTCGACCGGTTCTGGGCTGCTCTCGTCGAGGGCGGCGAACCGGGTCCGTGCGGCTGGCTCAAGGACCGCTTCGGATTCAGCTGGCAGGTCACTCCGAGGGTGCTGCACAAGATGCTCGACGACTCGGACCCCGAGAAGGTGCAGCGCGTGACGGCCGCCTTCATGAAGGTCGACGGTCGTCCGTTCGACATTGCCGAGCTCGAGGATGCCTTCGAGGGGAGAAGCTGAGAGGTCAGTGCGCGGGGCGGTTCTCATAGGGCGTGGAGAGCACGATCGTGGTGCGCGTGGACACGTTGGCCGCTGCGCGCACCCGCGCGAGCAGGTCCTCGAGTGCGGCAGGTGTCGCCACTCGAACCTTGAGGATGTAGGACTCCGCCCCCGCCACCGACCAGCAGGACTCGATCTCGGTGATGTGGTGGAGGCGCTCGGGGTAGTCGTCGGTCTCCGACGGGTCGAACGGCGTGATCGAGATGAACGCGGTCAGCGGCTTGCCTGCGGCGGCATGGTCGATGGTGGCGCCGTACCCCAGGATCAGGCCGCGCTCCTCGAGCCTCTTCACCCGCTGGTGCACCGCGCTGGTCGACAGACCGGTCGCCTTCCCGAGATCGGTGTAGGACATGCGACCGTCGTCGGCCAGCAGACCCAGGATCTGGCGATCGATCTTCTCCACGCGGCAAAGCCTAGGGGGTTGTGCGGCACCTAGACTCCGGATCGTGCCTGACCGACTGATGCTGCTGGACACCGCCTCGCTCTACTTCCGTGCCTTCTTCGGCGTGCCCGACTCGGTGCAGGCGCCGAACGGGATGCCGGTGAACGCGGTCCGCGGGTTGCTGGACTTCATCACCCGGCTGGTCGACGAGTACGAGCCGACGCACCTCGCGTGCTGCTGGGACAACGACTGGCGCCCCCAGTGGCGGGTGGACCTGCTGCCGACGTACAAGTCCCATCGGGTGGTGACGGCGCGGCCGGGAGACGCACCGGACATCGAGGAGGTCCCGGACCCGCTCGAGCAGCAGATCCCGATCATCGTCGCGACGCTGGAGGCGTTCGGCCTCCCCGTCGTGGGTGCCGACCACTTCGAGGCCGACGACGTCATCGGCACCCTGGCCACGGACGCGGGCATGCCCGTCGACATCGTGACCGGCGACCGTGACCTGTTCCAGCTCGTCGACGACGACGCCGGGGTACGCGTGCTCTACACGGCCCGCGGCGTCGGCAGGCACGAGCGTGTGGACAACACGTGGGTGCGCGAGCGGTACGGCGTCGACGCCGACCAGTACGCCGCCTTCGCCACGCTGCGCGGCGACTCCTCCGACGGCCTCCCGGGCGTCGCCGGTGTCGGGGACAAGACCGCCGCGGTCCTGCTCAACCGCTTCGGTGACCTCCCCGCGATCATCGCCGCGGCGAAGCATCCCGAGGGCGACATGGGGCCTGGACCACGGGGCAAGATCAAGGCCGCCCTGGACTACCTGGCGGTGGCACCCAAGGTGGTGGCGGTCGCGCGCGACATCGACCTGGGCACCCCGGACCTGAGGCTGCCGCGCTCGCCCGCCGACCCCGAGATGCTCGCCGCGATCGCCCAGCAGTGGGGCCTGACCAGCCCGGTGGAGCGGCTGACCTCGGTGCTCAGCACGTAGGCCGCGACCGGGTCGATGGCCGGCGCGTTCGTCAACCTGGACCTGGTCATGACCGACACCCGCGAGAGGATGAGCGTATGAGCGAGCAGGGTCAGACGTCCGGGCACCCGATGCACGACCAGGGATCAGATCGCTGGAGCGCGGAGTTCTGGGACGATCGCTACCGCTCGAAGCCGGCTCTGTGGAGCGGCAATGCCAACGCGGTCGTGATGACCGAGACGGCCGACCTGCCAGCGGGGCGTGCCCTCGACGTCGGCTGCGGTGAGGGTGGGGACGCCCTCTGGCTGGCTGGCCGCGGCTGGCAGGTCCTGGGAATCGACGTCTCGCAGGTCGCGCTGGAGCGCGCCCGGGGGCATGCCGACGTGGCCGGCCCGGAGATCTCCGGCCGGACTGCCTGGGAGTGGAGGGACCTCCTGTCCTGGACGCCACCGGCGGCGTCCTTCGACCTGGTCTCCGTGCCGTTCCTGCACCTGCCCTCGGCTCTGCGCGTCCCGGTGTACGCCGGACTCGCGGCTGCCGTGGCACCCGGAGGGACCTTGCTGGTCGTGGCCCACCACCCGAGCGACATCGGTGTCGTGCCGCGACCGCCCGAGCCCGACCTCTTCTTCACCGAGGAGGATCTGGTCGCCGAGCTCGACGACGGGTGGGAGGTCGTCACCTGCGAGGCGAGGTCGCGCGCGGGCATCCATCCCGACGGCTACGACGTGACGCTCCACGACACAGTGCTGCGAGCTGTGCGCCGACCTACTCGCTGACGCTGGAGTAGGCGACCACACCGCGGCGCAGCCGCGCCGAGGCCTCGCGGGCGACCTTGCGGAGCCCGGAGCTGGCG
Organism: Marmoricola sp.; assembly: GCF_025965085.1. Lineage (GTDB taxonomy): Bacteria > Actinomycetota > Actinomycetes > Propionibacteriales > Nocardioidaceae > Marmoricola. The sequence continues at coordinate 16,866 of NZ_JAOPXP010000194.1, read as the reverse complement.
GTTGCGCCGACGATCTGGTCGGTCAGGTCCAGGAGCTGCTTGACCCAGCGCACGAAGTCGCCGGCAGCCAGGCCGGTGCTGTCGAGGATGTCGTCGAGCTCGTCACCCTCTGCCCAGCGGTAGGCCGCCCAGGCGAAGCCGAGGTCGGGCTCGTGCAGCTGGTCGAGGTGGTGCTCGCGCTCCAGGACCTCGAGGTCCGACCAGATCGAGACCATCTCCCCCAGGACGTCCCTGACCCTGCCGCCCGGCAGGCGCGGGGCTGCCGCGTCGTCCGGGCGCCGCGACTCGTAGACCAGGGTGGACAGCACCGCCGCCAGTGAGGAGGCGTCCAGGCCGTCCCAGAGTCCTGCGCGCAGCGACTCGGCGGTGAGCAGGTCCATCTCGTTGTAGATCCGCATCAGCGTGCGGCCACGCTCGGTCACGGTGGACTCGTGGCTCTCGCCCTCGAGGTAGCCCAGGGTGGTGAGCACGTCGCACACCCGGTCGAAGTGCCGCGCGATGGTGTTCGTGCGCTGCTCGATGCGTCGCTTCAGGGTCTTCGCGTCCCGGTCGAGCTTGAAGTAGCGCTCCGACCACCGGGCGTGGTCCTCACGGTCGGGACAGCCGTGGCACGGGTGGGACCTCAGCTGGCGACGGAGCTCCTCGATGCGCCGGTCCTCGATCGGGTTGTGCGAGGGCCCATGGGCTCCCCGCCGGTCCGGTGGGGGCGGCGTCAGGTTGTGCGTGCGGCTGCGGAGGGCGGACGCGAGGTCGCGGCGGGACTGCGCGTTGCGGCCGTTGAAGTTCTTGGGGATCTTCACGCGGGTGAACGAGGCCACCGGCGTGGGGAAGTCGACGAGGCTGAGTCGCCGGGCGTGCTTGTCCTCGGTGAGCACGTAGGGCCGCGGTCCCTCCCGGTCAGCACGGGTGCCGGGATCGAGCACCACGGCCATGCCGGCGAACCGGCCGCTGGGCACCTCGATGACATCGCCGGGTCGCAGTGACTCCAGCGAGTCGATGACCTCCTGGCGGTGGTCGAAACGACGCGACTTGGCGAGGTTCTTCTCGGTGTCGGAGAGGCGGTGCCGCAGGGCGGCGTACTCCATGAAGTCACCGAGGTGGCAGGCGGCCGCGTCGGTGTACCCGGCCAACGCGTCCTCGCTCTTGCGCAGCTGCTGGGCGAGACCGACCACGGCCTTGTCGGCCTGGAACTGCGCGAAGGAGGACTCGAGCAGCTCGCGTGCCCGCTCGCGCCCGAACTGGTGCACGAGGTTGACGGCCATGTTGTACGACGGCCGGAACGACGACTTGAGCGGATAGGTGCGCGTCGAGGCCAGCCCGGCCACCGCCTTGGGGTCGAAACCCTGCTGCCAGAGCACCACGCCGTGGCCCTCGACGTCGATGCCGCGGCGTCCGGCGCGCCCCGTGAGCTGGGTGTACTCCCCCGGCGTGATGTCGGCGTGCGTCTCGCCGTTCCACTTCGACAGCTTCTCGATCACGACCGAGCGTGCCGGCATGTTGATGCCCAGGGCCAGCGTCTCGGTCGCGAACACCACCCGGCACAGGCCGCGCAGGAACAACTCCTCGACGCACTCCTTGAAGGTCGGCAGCATCCCGGCGTGGTGGGAGGCGATGCCGCGGGAGAGCCCGTCGAGGAACTCGTGGTAGCCGAGGGCTTGGAGGTCCTCGTCGGGGATGTGGGCGCAGCGTTCCTCGACGAACGCGACGATCTCCGCGCGCTCCTCGGGAGAGGTGAGGCGGAGGTTGGCGTTCAGGCACTGCTGCACGGCGGCGTCGCACCCGACACGGCTGAAGATGAACACGATGGCCGGAAGCAGGCCCGCGCGATCGAGCTGCTCCACGACGTCGCTGCGGCTCGGCGTCCACGCCGCACGGGCGTTGCCCGGTCCCTTGTTGGGCCGCTTGTTGTTGCCGCGGGCCGGTCGACGGTCCTTCATCTGGCCGCGGGCCCAGTCGTCGCGCGCCACGCGCACGAGCTCGGGGTTCACCTTCGGCTCGCGCCGCTCCCCCTCGTAGTCGGCCGGGTCGGTGCCCGTCTCGTCCGCGAACAGGTCGTACATCCGCCGACCCACCACGACGTGCTGGTACAGCGGCACTGGCCGGCGCTCCTCGACGATCGTCGTCGTCTCCCCGCGCACTGTTCCGAGCCACTCACCGAACTCCTCGGCGTTGCTCACGGTGGCCGACAGCGACGCCAGCGCCACCGACTCCGGAAGGTGGATGATGACCTCCTCCCACACCGCGCCACGCATCCGGTCGGCGAGGTAGTGCACCTCGTCCATCACCACGAAGCCGAGGCCCTCGAGCGTCCGCGACCCGGCGTAGAGCATGTTGCGCAGCACCTCGGTGGTCATCACGACCACCGGTGCCTCGCCGTTGATGCTGTTGTCGCCGGTGAGCAGCCCGACCTTGTCGGCTCCGTAGCGCTTGACCAGGTCGTTGAACTTCTGGTTCGACAGCGCCTTGATCGGGGTGGTGTAGAACGCCTTGCGTCCGCTCTCCAGCGCCAGGTGCACGGCGAACTCACCGACGATCGTCTTGCCGGAGCCGGTGGGCGCGGCGACCAGCACGGAACGCCCCTCCTCGAGCTCGCGACAGGCACGCACCTGGAAGTCGTCGAGCTCGAAGTCCAGGCGCGAGGCGAAGTCGGCCAGCCCGGGGTGCTCCCGGTTGCGGCGGAAGCGTGCGTACTGCTCAGCGGGGGAGCTCATGGGACCAGGACGCGCAGGGCGAGCGGCGCGATCTCCACCGTCAGGGGCAGAGCCGCGATGCGCTCTCCGTCGGCGTACGCCGTGATGCCGGGTGCGGCGATGGTGACCTTCCTCGCGTGGTGGTGGCGGTAGTCCGGGTGATGGACGTGGGTGCCCTTGAACAGCTTGGGGTAGGTCCGGACCAGCTCGAGCTTGCTCATCGGCCTGATGACGACCACGTCCAGCAGCCCGTCGTCGAGCACCGCGCCCTCGGTGATCCGTAGTCCGCCACCGAAGGACGGTCCGTTGCCGACGGCCACCATCATCGCCTCGAAACGGTGCTGCTCCCCGTCGATGTCGAGCACGTAGGGGATCGGCGTGAAGGTGCGCAGCTCGGCGAGGGTGGCGACGTTGTAGCGCATCTGTCCCCTCGGCCAGGTCATGTCGTTCGCGCGCTCGTTCACGATCGCATCGAACCCGGCGGCGAGGACGGTCACGAAGTACCTGGAGCCGATGCGCGCGAGGTCGACCCGCCTCTCCTTGCCGCCGATCACCACGTCGGTGGCCGCAGCGGCGTCCTTGCGCGGGATGTCGAAGTAGCGGGCGACGTCGTTGCCGGTGCCCGCCGGGATGAGCCCGAGCCGGGTCTCGCTGGCCGCCACCGCCTGCAGCGCAAGGTGGACCATGCCGTCACCACCCACGACCACCAGAGTCTCGACCCCGTCGTCGACGCACTGGCGCGCGAGGTCGAGGGCCTCGTCGCCATCACGTCCCACGAGGTTGCGCACGACGTAGCCGGCGTCGCGCAGGCGTGGCAGCGCAGTGTCGACCGTGCGCGCACCCTTTCCCTTGCCGGACGTCGGATTGGTGAGAAGCGCGATCTCCGGGGACACGGTGAAACCCTATCTGCCGCGGGGTGGTCGAGCAGGCTACAGCGGCGAGGCGGCGTCGTCGTCCCAGTCCTGGTCGAGCCTGCCGCGTGCCCGACGGCGATCGACGAGGCGCGCGATGAGCTCGCTGATGAAGATGAGGACCAGCATCGGCAGGGCCAGCATCAGCATCGAGAAGGGGTCCGTCGAGGGAGTCGCGACGGCGGCGAAGACGAACGTGCCGAGGATGATCCACGGCCGGTGGCGCCCCAGGGCCTTGCCGGAGACCACCCCGGCGAGGTTGAGCATCACGATGAACAGCGGGATCTCGAAGGCGACTCCGAAGACGAGGAGCATCCGGGTGATGAAGGTGAAGAAGTCGCCGAACTCGGTCAGCTGGGTCAGCTGCAGTGGGGTGAACCCGATGAGGGCGGCGATGCCCTTGGGGAGCACGTAGTAGCCGACTGCCACGCCGGCGATGAACAGCGGACCGGCGACGAGCGCGAACAGGCGTGTCCAGCGGCGCTCGTTGGAGTGCAGTCCCGGGGTGATGAACGCCCACAGCTCGTAGAGCCACAAGGGCGAGGTGGCGACGATTCCTGCGACCCCGCACAGCTTGAGCTGGAGGAGCAGCGGCGAGCCGATACCGGTGATGACGGCCTGCGTCTGCACCTTCTGGTTCAGGGCCCGCGAAGCATCCTGGTAGGGCTGGTAGATCAGCTCGAAGAGCTGCTGCCAGAAGAACAGTGCGACGATCGTGCCGAGCACGATGTACAGGGACGCCCGCAGGAGACGGGCGCGCAACTCACGGAAGTGGTCCCCCAGGGACATCCTTCCGCCTTCGCCGACCGGATCACGGGGCCGACCGCGGAAGAGGTCGACAACACCGCCGACTGACACTGCTGCGGTGGTCCGCTGGTCAGAGGGTGCCGGAGGGCCCGGAGCCCTCGGACCCGGGACGCCGCTCGCGCTCGGCCTCGGCGCGCTTCTGCGCGTCGATCTGACGCTGCTCAGGGGTCTTGGTCTCGTCGTCGTCGTCCATCAGGCCCTTGGTCTCGGCCTTGAAGATGCGCAGCGCGCGGCCGCTGCCACGGGCGAGCTCCGGGAGCTTCTTCGCCCCGAAGAGCAGCACGAGCACCGCGAAGATGATGACGAGTTCCTGCGTCCCGAGTCCGAGTACGAGGGGGGCGAGCAGCGGGTGGGTCATGGTATTCATGCTACGCGCTCGACCTAGGGGTTCGCTGCGGCTCGGCCGTACAGGTCGAGGGCGGCGAGTGCGGTGCGAGTGACCTCGTCGCGCAGCTCGGGCGGCTCGACGAGCGTGACGGCAGGCGCCAGGCGCATGGCCAGGCGAACCAGCCACCTCGGGTCACCTGCCCGCAGCGTGACGGCGATGCGGCCGTCGCCCAGCTCCTCGACGGCGTCCACCGGGTAGTAGTCGGCGACCCACCGGGCGTGTCGCTCCAGGTGCAGCACGGCCACGGCGTCGTCGGGACCGGGCTCGAACAGGCCCGCGGAGAGGTCACGCGGGCTCAGGGAGTGTTCGTGACGCGGCGCGTCGACCACCTCGACGGCGTACATGCGGTCCAGACGGAACAGCCGCCTGCCCTGGGCCAGGTGGCACCAGGCGTCGAGGTAGTCGTGCCCGTCACTGGTCATCAGCTCGAGCGGGTCGACCACGCGTTGGGTGGTCTCGTCGCGCGTGGGCACGTAGTAGTCGAGCCTGACCTGCTGGTTGTTCGCGATGGCTCCCTGGAGCACCGCCGCGTGCCGCTCCCCCGTTCCCGACCGCGGCAGGTGCACCTCGACCCGTGGCATGGCCGTACCGGTCGCCGCGGCCTCCTCCAGCTTGACCAGGCACCGGTCGATGACCTCCTGGGTCGACTCCGGGCTTCCCTCGCTCAGCGCCCGCAGCGCCACGATGAGCGCCGAGGCCTCCGAGCTCCCGAGCCGGACGGGGCGAGCGAGGAACTCCGCGTTCTCGATGTGTACGACGCCCTCGGGATCGTCCTCGATGGCCTCGAAGTCGACCTCGATCATCTTGTCCGGTGTGAGGCCGGGCAGTCCGCACATCCACAGCACCTTGAGGTCCTGCACGATCTGCTCGGGGCGCACGCCGAAGTCCGCAGCCACCTGGGCCAGGGAGACGTCGGTGCGGCTCTGCAGATAGGGCACGAGGGCGAGGAGCCTCGAGACCTGACCGCGGGCGCCGCCGCTCATCGGACGGCTCCGGCGAGGAGGCCCGCGAGCCGGTCACGGACAGAGGCGCGCAGCTCGGGGGGTGACTCGACGATCACGGCGTCGGCGTACCCCAGCAGCTCACCGGTGAAGTCGGACCCGGACCCGTACGGGACCTCGAGCCTGTCCCAGGACCCGGATCCGTCCGGGCCGGTCACGTCCGTGGCCAGCACCTCCGCCCGGCCGCGAAGGCCGTTGGCGGCGCCGGCACGGGCCAGGACCACCGCCGTGCGGTCGGGCTGCAGCGGAGTCAGCGTCTGGGAGAGGGCTCTGAGGTCGGTCCCCTCGGGCACCGTGAACGAGCCGGGGTTCCCGGTGGAGGTGACCTCCGAGACGATGCGGCTCAGGCGGAACATGCGGGGCTCTCCACGGTCGGTGTCCAGCCCGGCGACGTACCAGCGGCCCTGGGCGGTGACGACACCCCACGGCTCCAGATGGCGGGTGGACGCCTCCCGCTGGCCAGCCCGCCTGTAGTCGAACCGGACCGGGGTGCGGTGCACCGTCGCCTGCCACATCGCCTCGAACGAAGGCTCCTCGGCTGCGAGCGTGGGCTGCACCTGGTCCAGCTGCTCCCGGTCGAAGCTGAGGCCGGCGGCCTTGAGCTTGACCAGCGCGTCGGAGGTCGCGGCGGCGAGTCCGGCGTGGCGCCAGACACGCGCGGCGAGTCCCAGGACCGCCACCTCCTCGGCCGTGAAGTCGATCGAAGGCAGCTCGAAGGCGTCCCGCTTGATCCGGTAGCCCTGCTCGTCCTCGAAGAACTTGTCGACGAAGCCGGTCTCCAGGGGGATGCCGAGCGCCCGGAGGTCGTCCTTGTCGCGCTCGAACATCCGGTCGAAGGCCTCGTCGGTGCTGACGCGGTAGGGCTCCATCAGGGCGCGGATCTGCTCCTTGGTGGTGTAGTTCCGCGCCACGAGCAGCAGGATCACCAGGTTGAGCAGGCGCTCGGACTTGGGTGGTCTCACGTCACTCCCTCTCGGTTCTCAGCCCACGCCGAGGACGTCGACGATGAAGACCAGGGTCGAGTTGGCCGGGATGTGGGGCTGTGCGGTGGCACCGTACGCCAGGTCGGGCGGGCAGATGATCATCACCCGGGCACCTTCCTTCCGGCCGGCCAGCGCACGGTCCCAGGCCTTCACCACCGCCCCGAGCCCCACCGAGAAGCCGGCGGGCTCCTTGCTGAAGGTCTCCTGGAAAGGCTGTGCGGCCCCCCACACCTGGCCGATGTAGTCGGCCGCGATGCGGTCCGGTGTCTCCACCACGGGCCCGGTCCCCTCCCGCAGCGGGATCACCACGAGCCTTCGGGGCTTCTTGGCGCGACTGAAGTCGAAGCCGACGGGGTGGCCTTCACGTTCTACGACCACGGGCGCAGTGGCCGGAGCCGCGAAGGTGGGGCCGCTGGGCCCGTCGAGGACGGACGTCGGGTCGGTGGACAGGATGTCGGCCACCATGACGACTGGGTCTCCGCCCTCGATCCCGAGCTGGGGCGCGCCGTCGTCGCCGTAGGCGTCGTCCGCCGTGGAGGCCACCACCACCCGGCTGTCGGCGGGCCTGCCCGTCAGCCCCTGGGCCAGCGACGGGAAGACCTGGTCGCCCAGCGGCACCTCGAGCGGGCGCTGCCCCTCGTCGAGCGTGGAGATCGCGACCTTGCCGGTGCGGCCGTTGACCAGGGTGAGCTGCAGGATCGCGGTCGCCTCCGCGCCCACCTTGTCGCCGTCCCCCATCGTGGTGATCCAGGAGGAGCTGTGGGCGAGGTCCAGCGGGGTCTTGAGCCTGATGGACGGCTTCGCGGCGAAGTCGCCGCTGACCTGGATCCGGTCCTTGACGGTGGCCGTCCGCGTCCTCCCCGTCGAACCGCACGCTGTGGCGCCGAGAGCCAGTGCCAACAGGAGGGCAGCGGCTCGACCAGCCTGCGTCACATTCCCTCGATCAGTCGCTCGACGCGCTCGTCGTGGGAGCGGAAGGGGTCCTTGCACAAGACGGTGCGCTGTGCCTGGTCGTTGAGCTTCAGGTGCACCCAGTCGACGGTGAAGTCGCGTCGACGCTCCTGGGCGCGCTTGATGAAGCTGCCACGCAGGCGCGCCCGGGTGGTCTGGGGAGGCACGGACTTGGCCTTGAACACCGCCAGGTCGTTGGTCACCCGCTTGACCGCACCGCGCTTCTCGAGCAGGTAGTAGAGCCCGCGCTCACGGTGGATGTCGTGGTAGGCGAGGTCGAGCTGGGCGACCCGGGGGTGTCCCAGGGGCAGCCCGTGCTTGGCGCGGTAGCGGTCGATCAGCTTCCACTTGATCACCCAGTCGATCTCACGCTCGACCAGCGAGAGGTCGCCCGAGTCCACCGCCTTGAGCCCGCGCTCCCACAGGTCGAGCGCCTGCTCGATGACGGGCGTGTGCAGCTCGCGGCGGTCGACGAAGTCGCGGGCGCGGGAGAGGTACTCCCCCTGGATGTCCAGCACGCTGGCCTCGCGGCCGTTGGCCAGACGCACCTTGCGCCGTCCGGTCATGTCGTGGGAGATCTCGCGGATCGCGCGGATGGGGTTCTCCATGGTGAGGTCGCGCATCACCACGCCCTCCTCGATCATCCGCAGCACCAGGTCGCAGCTGGCGACCTTGAGCATCGTGGTGGTCTCGCTCATGTTGGAGTCGCCCACGATGACGTGCAGCCGGCGGAATCGCTCGGCGTCGGCGTGCGGCTCGTCGCGGGTGTTGATGATCGGCCGGGAACGCGTGGTGGCGCTGGAGACGCCCTCCCAGATGTGCTCGGCCCGCTGGCTCACGGAGTACGACGCCCCCCGCGGCGTCTGGGTCACCTTGCCGGCACCGCAGATGATCTGGCGGGTGACCAGGAACGGGATCAGCACGTCGGCGAGCTTGCTGAACTCGCCGTGCCGGCTGACCAGGTAGTTCTCGTGGCAGCCGTAGGAGTTGCCGGCGCTGTCGGTGTTGTTCTTGAACAGGTAGACGTCCCCGGAGATGCCCTCGTCGCGCAGTCGACGCTCGGCGTCCACCAGCAGGCCCTCGAGCACCCGCTCCCCCGCCTTGTCGTGGGCCACCAGGTCGACGATGTCGTCGCACTCGGGGGTGGCGTACTCAGGGTGGCTGCCGACGTCGAGGTAGAGGCGCGCGCCGTTGGCCAGGAACACGTTGCTGCTTCGTCCCCAGCTCACCACCTTGCGGAACAGGTAGCGGGCCACCTCGTCAGGAGACAGCCGTCGCTGCCCCTTGAACGTGCATGTGACGCCGTACTCGTTCTCGATGCCGAAGATTCGCCGGTCCACCTTCACAGACTATGGGGCAGGTGGGGAGATCGGTCAGGGCGCCACGGGCGGTTCGTCACGGGGAGCCGGCGGCTGGTCGCCCGCCGGGGTCGCATCGGCCGCGGATGCCTCCTCCGAGGCTCGTGCCGGGGGCACGAGGACGCTGCTCAGCACCTCGGCGTTGAGGCGCTTGAACTTGCGCTCCTGCGCCCGAGTGCGGTCCAGCACGGCGACCTCGAGGTCTCGAGCCGGGATGTCGCGGTGGCCGGTGTCGCTGTGACCGAGGGCCGCGGCCGCCAGGTTCAGGGCGTCGTCGCGTGCCAGCCCGGGGGTGTACCGCTCCGCGAGGTACTTGGTCACGGACTCGGCAGCGCCACCCATGACCGCGAAGTCGTGCTCCTCCACGACCTGGCCGTCGAAGGTCAGGCGGAAGACCTGGTCGTCCTCGGGGGTGTCTCCCACCTCGGCGACGAAGATCTCGATCTCGTAGGGCTTCTCTCCCCCGCTGGAGAAGATCGTGCCGAGCGTCTGCGCGTAGGCGTTGGCCAGACCGCGCCCGGACACGTCCCGCCGGTCGTAGGAGTAGCCCCGCATGTCGGCCAGGCGGACCCCCGCGATGCGGAGGTTCTCGAACTCGTTGTAGCGGCCGACGGCGGCGAAGGCGATCCGGTCGTAGATCTCGCTCACCTTGTGCAGGGCGGCCGACGCGTTCTCGGAGACGAACAGCACTCCGTCGGCGTACCGGACGACCGCGACCGATCGCCCGCGCGCGATGCCCTTGCGCGCGAAGTCGGCGCGGTCCTTCATCAGCTGCTCGGGCGAGACGTAGAACGGCATGCTCATGCGGTGAGTGCTCCTAGATGAGGGGGGCGGCGGGACCGTCGGGGCGCTGCATCCGGCCGTCGACGACCTCGTCGGCGATGGCGGCCACCTGCTCCTGGGAGAGCCGGACGTGCCCGCCAGCGGTGATCACGCTGACCACCGGGAAGATCCGACGTGTCAGGTCCGGGCCACCGGTGGCCGAGTCGTCGTCGGCGGCGTCGTAGAGCGCCTGGACGACGGCGGTCACGCACTGGGTCTCGTCGAAGTCGTCGCGGTAGAGCTTCTTCAGCGAGCCGCGGGCGAACACCGAGCCGGACCCGACCGAGTGGAAGGCCGTCTCCTCATAGCGTCCGCCGGTGACGTCGTAGGAGAAGATCCGGCCGTAACGGCCCACCAGGTCGTAGCCAGCGAACAGCGGCACCACGGCCAGGCCCTGCATCGCCATGCCCAGGTTGCCACGGATCAGCGCCGACAGCCGGTTGGCCTTGCCGTCGATGGAGAGGGTGGTGCCCTCGATCTTCTCGTAGTGCTCCAGCTCGGTCTGGAACAACCGCACCATCTCGACGGCGAGGCCCGCGGTGCCGGCGATGCCGACCGCGGAGTACTCGTCGGCCGGGAAGACCTTCTCGATGTCGCGCTGGGCGATGATGTTGCCCATGGTCGCGCGCCGGTCACCAGCCATGACCACGCCACCCCGGAACGTCGCCGCCACGATCGTGGTCGCGTGCGGGGCGAGTGACGTCGCGTCCCCGGGAGGCAGTGGCCGCCGCGAGGGCAGCAGGTCGGGCGAGACCGAGCCGACGAACTCCGCGAACGAGGACGTCCCGGGCGTCATGAAGGCGTCGGGCAGGCGAGCATCATTCATGGAGGACTACTGCCCACCCTTCTGGATGAAGGACTTCACGAAGTCCTCGGCGTTCGTCTCCAGGACGTCGTCGATGTCCTCGAGGATCGCGTCGATGTCCTCGTCGAGCTGTTCCTTGCGCTCGGAGACCGTGTCGGCCGGCGCGGGGGCTGCGTCGGCTGGCTCCTCCTCGTGGGACTTGCGCGGTTGCTTCTGCTCCTGCGCCATGGTGCCTCCTACGTACGTCGTTGCCTCGACCCTATCCAGTCACGCACGGGACGGGGACCGGCACACCCCAGCGGGCGGGCGTGATGTCTCGGGGCCGGTCGCGGCCCGCCTCCCACAAAACGGGACGAATCCATGTTCAGATGCGGGACCCGTCCATTGATCTTGGTAAGAGGAGCGATGTCCCTCCTGCTCGCGGCCTTCCCCCAGGGCAGGCACTTCCCCCGCGCCCTCTCCACCCCAGTGAACCTGGTCGTCATGGTCGCTGCCCTTGCGATGGTGGCCGTGCTGGTGCCCTTCGCAGGCACCGCCGAGGCCAGGCGCACGCCGAGGCACGTCCAGGCACACGCCCACCACCACGCCCGGGGCAAGACGGCCCCGCCCGTGGTCGGGCAGCCGCCCCGGAGCTACGTGCCGCCGGCGACGAGCTTCTTCAGCTTCCCCAACCGCAGCAGGATCGAGCAGAAGGCCATCCGCGACCGGGTGCTCTACACGATCCAGAGCGTCTGGGGCGGTGCGCGCAACTCCCTGGGTACGCCGCTGCCGGCGAACGGGACCATCCGCATCGCGACGTGGTCCTTCGACGACTGGGGCGTCGCGCGGGCCCTCGTCGCCGCCCGCAACCGCGGCGTCAGCGTCCAGGTGGTGGCGGCGAAGGCCGCGAACACCGACCATCAGTCCTGGGAGTGGCTGCGCAAGCGGCTGGGGTCCAGGCTGTTCCGCCCCGGTCACCCCGTCACCGGCCCGATGTACAGCTTCGCGCGGGAGTGCCGCGGCGCCTGCCGCGGTCCCGGCGGGACGCCGCACTCGAAGTACTTCCTGTTCGACAACGTCGGCGCCGGGCACCTGCGGCACGTGACCGTGCAGACCTCGATGAACCTCACCCGGATGGCCTACCGGGGCCAGTGGAACCAGGCCCAGGTGATGCATTCCGCCCGCGTCTACAACGACTTCGCGGCGATCTTCCGCCAGTCGCGGCTGGCCCGACCCCTCCCCCAGCCGTACCACGTGGCCTCCCTCGGCCCGGTCGTCAACTACTTCTTCCCCCGCCCGCAGGCGAAAGCGGCCCAGGACCCCGTCATGCAGACCCTCAGGGCGGTCAACTGCAGGGGGGCTACCGCCGGCAACGGGTCCGGGCGGAGCAGCATCCGGATCATCCAGTACGCGATCTACGGCGACCGCGGTGTCTGGATCGCCAAGAGGCTCCGCCAGCTCTGGAACTCGGGCTGTGACGTGGCGATCATCTACGCCGTGAGCAGCCGCCCCGTGCTCGGCATCCTGCGGAACCGGTCAGGTCGCGGCGCCGTCCCGATGCGGCAGTCCGTGGTCACGGACCCCTGGGGCAACATCGTGAAGTACAACCACAGCAAATGGATGACCATCACCGGCCACTGGGGCAGCAACACCGCGGCGTACGTGACCTTCAGCGGGTCGGCCAACTGGGCGAACCTCGCCTTCGGCGACGACGAGCAGATGCAGCGGATCCAGAGCCGGCCCGAGGCGCTGCGATACCTCGCCACCTTCGCCAAGACCTGGCGCCAGACGACGTCGAACGCCCCGGCCGTCGCCCGGGTGAGCACGTTCGCCCGGACGATGGACGCCGTCACGCAGGAGTCGCCCGACGGGGTGCCGGAGGGCATCCCCGAGGAGCCCACGTTCGGCCAGGGCATCTACCGCTACCTGCCCCCGGACTGAGTGCCTAGCGGCGGGTCAGGGCCTCGAAGAGGCCGACGGCGGTGGGGTGCGCGTCCAGCAGGGCACCCACATGGGCCTTGCTGCCTCGCAACGGGTCGATCGTGGGCACGCGCTGCAGAGACTCGTGCCCGGGAAGGTCGAAGATGACCGAGTCCCAGGAGGCGGCGGCGATGTTGTCGGCGTACTTGCTCAGGCAGCGGCCGCGGAAGTAGGCCCTGGTGTCCTCCGGCGGCTCGTGCATGGCCTCCTCGACACTCTCGTCGTCGACGAGGCGCTTCATCCGGCCCAGCTTGACCAGCCGGTGGTAGAGCCCCTTCTCGGGACGCAGGTCGGAGTACTGCAGGTCGATGAGGTGCAGCTTGGCGTCGGACCAGGCCAGGCCGTCCCGGTCGCGGTAGGAGTTGAGCAGCTTGAGCTTGGCCACCCAGTCGAGCTCCTCGGCGCACTCGAAGGGATCGCGCTCGAGCCTGGTGAGCACCGACTCCCAGCAGCCCAGCACGTCCTTGGTCTGCGCGTCGGTCTCCCCACCGCGGCGCTGCTCGACGTAGCGGTGCGCGAGGTCGAGGTACTCCCACTGGAGCTGGACGGCCGTCATCGTGCGACCGTCCCCGACCTCGAGGAGGTGCGTCAGCGTGGGGTCGTGCGAGACCTGCTTCAGCGACGCCACCGGACGGGCCACACCCAGGTCGGTGCTGATGAACCGGTCCTCGATCATCGTGAGGACCATGGCCGTGGTGCCGACCTTGAGGTAGGTGGAGATCTCGGAGAGGTTGGCGTCGCCGATGATCACGTGCAGGCGGCGGTACTTCTCCGGGTCCGCGTGCGGCTCGTCGCGGGTGTTGATGATGGGCCGTTTCAGGGTGGTCTCGAGCCCGACCTCCACCTCGAAGTAGTCCGCGCGCTGCGTGAGCTGGAAGCCGTCCCCGTGCCCGTCCTGGCCGATGCCGACGCGGCCCGCCCCACAGACCACCTGGCGGCTCACGAAGAAAGGCGTCAGGTGTCGCACGATGTCGCCGAACGGGGTCGAGCGGCGCACCAGGTAGTTCTCGTGCGAGCCGTACGAGGCGCCCTTGTTGTCGGTGTTGTTCTTGTAGAGCAGCAGGTCGCCCTCGCCCGGGACGGAGGCGAACCGGGCGGCGTCCAGCGCGATCTGCTCCCCTGCCTTGTCCCACCGCACGATGTCCAGGGGTGTTGTGCACTCGGGTGTGGAGTACTCCGGATGGGCGTGGTCCACGTAGAGACGGGCGCCGTTGGTGAGGATGACGTTGGCCAGCCCGAGGTCCTCGTCGGTGAGCTGGCTGGGGTCGGCGGCCTCGCGCGACATGTCGAAGCCACGGGCGTCGCGCAGGGGCGACTCCTCCTCGAAGTCCCAGCGGGCACGCCGTGCCTTCAGCGTCGCCGTGGCGTAGGCGTTGACCAGACGGGTGCTCGCCACCATCGGGTTGGCGTGCGGGTGCCCCTGCACCGAGATGCCGAACTCCGTCTCGGTCCCCATGACCCTGCGCACGCTCATGCTGGGACTTCTGGGACGCACGAACGCGGCGACGACGTTCTCGAGATGATGCTCACGCTTCGAGCCTACGGCCGAGAACCGCCCGGACCGTGGCTGGTTCGACACGACCCGCAGCGACGGGCCGAGCCGAGCGGTGCATGTTAGATTGCGCGGGCCCCTCGACCGGGCATCTCGGCCATCTTTAACTGGGGGACCCTCCATGTTCACACGTAGCTCGGTTGCGTCCTTTGCCGGATTGGTTGTCCTTGTCAGCTCCCTGAGCGTGGCGACCGGTGTGTCGGCCTCCGCCTCGCCCGCCGGCACGGTGGCCCGGACGGCCGCCGGCACGGTGGTCCGGACGCAGACCGCGAGTGCCGCGCGCGTCGCCGGCCAGCCGCCCAGGAACTACGTGGTGCCCTCGGGCGCGAGGTTCGCCTTCCCCAACCGCAGCAAGTCCGAGAGGCTGGCCATCCGGCTCAGCGTCCTCTACACCGTGCAGAGCACCTGGGGCGGTGTCCTCGACCGCTACAAGCTCCCGCTGGCCTCGAACGGCCGGATCCGGATGGCCACGTGGTCGTTCAAGGACATGGGCATCGCCCGGGCGCTCGTTGCTGCCAAGAACCGTGGCGTCAGCGTCCAGGTGGTGGCGGCGCAGGGCAGGAACGAGGAGAACAAGCCCTGGCGCTACCTCAAGAGGCACCTCGGTCAGCGTTACTACAAGCCCGGTGTGGCCGGCTCGTCGGAGCGCATCAGCTTCGCTCGTGAGTGCCGCGGCGCGTGCCGTGGCCGTGGCGGTACGCCGCACGCCAAGTTCTTCCTCTTCGACAACGTCGGTGCCGACCACTCCCGCAACATCGTGATGCAGAGCTCGATGAACCTGACGTCCTTCGGCTACACGGGCCAGTGGAACTTCGCCCAGGTGGTGCGTTCGCCGTACGTCTACGACCGCTTCATGCGGATCTACCGAGAGATGCGCCTCAACACCCCCAACTCGGCGCCCTACCGCGTCTACCCGGTGGGGGACGTCACCAGCATCTTCTTCCCGTTCCCCACGGCGACCGCCTCCACCGACCCGGTGATGCAGATGCTCGACCAGGTCAGCTGCACCGGGGTCCCAGGAGGCTCGGGACGCACCCGGATCCGGATCATCAACTACTCGATCTACGACACGCGCGGCACCTGGATCGCCAAGAAGCTCCGCTCGCTCTGGGAGGCCGGCTGCGACATCAAGGTCATCTACTCACTGACCACGCGGCCGGTGTTGGCCATCCTGCGCAACGGTTCGGGGCGTGGCGCCATCCCGGTCAAGCAGTCGGTGATCCTGAACGGCGCGGGTGAGATCGTGAAGTACAACCACAGCAAGTACATGACGATCGCGGGCCACTACGGCGACAACCCCAACGCGTTCATGACGCTGTCCGGCTCCAGCAACTGGAGCAACGTCGGGCTGAGCTCGGACGAGCAGATGATGCAGATCGGTGGCTACGGCACGGGCCGCGCGTACCTGCTGAACTTCGACAAGACGTGGGCGCAGAACACCTCGCGTGCCCCGACGTTCGCACCGGTCGCCGAGCAGCGCGGTCTGCCCAGCGAGCAGCCGGCGTTCGGCAGGGGCGAGCTGAAGCACATGAACGCCTACGGCGACTGACCTCGCAGGACACAGACGAAGGGCGCCGACCGTGAGGTCGGCGCCCTTCGTCGTCCACGGGCCGGCGGGGAGCCGGCGCTCGGTCAGAGGTACTGGCCGGTGTTGGCCACCGTGTCGATCGAGCGACCCGGCTCGGTGCCCTGCTTGCCGGTGATCAGGGTGCGGATGAACACGATCCGCTCGCCCTTCTTGCCGGAGATCCGCGCCCAGTCGTCGGGGTTGGTCGTGTTGGGCAGGTCCTCGTTCTCCTTGAACTCGTCGACGCAGGCCTGGAGCATGTGCTGGACCCGCATTCCGGGGTTGTCGTGGTCGAGGACGTCCTTGATGGCCATCTTCTTCGCACGGTCGACGATGTTCTGGATCATCGCGCCCGAGTTGAAGTCCTTGAAGTAGAGGACCTCCTTGTCACCGTTGGCGTAGGTGACCTCGAGGAAGCGGTTCTCCTCCGACTCGGTGTACATCCGCTCGACGGTGGCGGTGATCATCCCCGCCACTGTCGCGTGCCTGTCGTCACCGAACTCGGCGAGGTCGTCGGCGTTGAGCGGCAGCTCGGCGGTGAGGTACTTGGTGAAGATGTCCCGCGCCGACTCGGCGTCGGGACGCTCGATCTTGATCTTCACGTCGAGGCGTCCGGGCCGCAGGATCGCGGGGTCGATCATGTCCTCACGGTTCGACGCACCGATGACCAGGACGTTCTCGAGGCCCTCGACACCGTCGATCTCCGAGAGCAGCTGCGGCACGATCGTGTTCTCCACGTCGGAGGAGACGCCTGAGCCGCGCGTGCGGAACAGAGAGTCCATCTCGTCGAAGAACACGATGACCGGAGTGCCCTCGCTGGCCTTCTCGCGGGCTCGCTGGAACACCAGCCGGATGTGACGCTCGGTCTCCCCGACGTACTTGTTCAGCAGCTCGGGGCCCTTGATGTTGAGGAAGAAGGAACGGCCGGACTGGCCGGTCTTCTCGGCGACCTTCTTGGCCAGGGAGTTGGCGACAGCCTTGGCGATCAGCGTCTTGCCGCAGCCGGGCGGGCCGTAGAGCAGGACGCCCTTCGGTGGCTTGAGCTGGTAGTCCTTGAAGAGCTCCGGGTGGA
>NZ_JAOPXP010000134.1 GCF_025965085.1 Marmoricola sp. | reverse complement strand
GTCGACAACGAGTGGTCGATGCGCGAGTACGGCCACCAGTGCGTGGTCTGGCAGACGGCCGTCAACCCCGTCGTGGCGCTCGAGCTGCTCGCCTCCGGCGTCTGGTCGGGCACGGGCGTGCTCGGTCCGGAGGCGTTCGACGCCAAGCCCTTCCTCGACCTGCTCACCGCCTGTGGCAGCCCGTGGGGGCAGCGCGAGGACCTGCCGGTCACATGACCGGATACGACGCCCGCTTCGGCGCACCCGGCCACGAGGGGATGGACCCCGAGCACCGGCGGGGGTCGCCGCCGGCCGAGGAGCTGCCGTCACTACAGTGACGACGTGGAGTTGTCCACGAGGCTCAGTCCGGGGACGCGCTGGCTCGCGCTGCTGATCGCAGCGATGGGGCTCGTGGTCCTGAGTCCGGGAGCGGCCCGGTCGGCCGATGAACCCGGCCAGCAGCCCGGACGCGTCGTCCGCGTGGGGACAGAGGGCACCTACCCACCGTTCACCTTCAAGGACCCGCGTACCAACCAGCTCACCGGCTACGACATCGAGGTGGTCCGGGCGGTCGCGCGGAAGGCAGCCTGGCGGCTTGCGTTCACGCAGGCGCCGTTCGATGCCATCTTTCCCGCCCTGGACAGCAACCGGATCGACGTGATCGCCAACCAGGTGACGATCAACCCCGAGCGGCAGGCGCGGTACCTGTTCTCCCAGCCATACACCTACTCCCACGGCGTGATCGTGACCGCTGCGGGAAACCACGACATCAGGTCGTTGGCCGATCTCAAGGGCAAGACCGCAGCGGAGTCCGCGACCAGCAACTGGGCACAGGTCGCCAAGGCCGCGGGTGCCAGGGTGCAGCAGGTCGAGGGATTCGCCCAGGCCGCGGCGCTTCTCAGCCAGGGACGCGTCGACGTGATCGTCAACGACAACCTCGCCGTCCTCGACTACCTCGCGTCGACCAAGTCCAAGAAGATCAAGATCGTCGGCAACGCCGGCAACGAGGTCAGCAAGCAGGCACTGGTGTTCCGCAAGTCGGACGCAGCCCTGCGCGACGAGGCGAACAAGGCGCTGGCCGAGCTCCGCAAGGAGGGCACGCTCTCGGACATCTCGAAGAAGTACTTCGGCGCCGACGTGTCGGTGCCCAACGGCGGCACCGTCAAGGTCAAGGCATCCGACGCCGGGCGCAGCACCCTCGACGTCGTGCGGCAGGCGGCCGGGCCCATGCTGCTCGGTGTCGTCAAGGGCACCATTCCCTTGACGGCCATCAGCTTCGTGATCGGGCTGCTGATCGCCCTGCTCGTCGCCCTTGCCGGCATCTCGGGCATCAGGTGGCTCGTGGGACCGGCCCGGGCGTACATCTCGGTCATCCGGGGGACACCGCTGCTGGTGCAGCTGTTCATCGTGTTCTTCGGCCTGCCCGAGGTGGGCATCAAGCTGCCCGGCTTCGTTGCCGCCTGCCTCGCCCTCAGCCTGAACGTCGGCGGCTATGCCGCGGAGATCATCCGCGCCTCGATCCTCTCGGTGCCGCGCGGCCAGTTCGAGGCGGCCACGTCGATCGGGATGGACTACTGGCTCAGCATGCGCCGGATCATCCTTCCCCAGGCCGCGCGCATCGCCGTGCCTCCGCTCTCGAACACGTTGCTCTCACTCGTCAAGGACACGTCGCTGGTCGCGGTGGTGCAGGTCACCGACGTCTTCCGGGAAGCTCAGAACGCGGCGGCCCTCAGTGGCCGGTTCCTGCCGCTCTACTGCTTCGCGGCCCTGTACTACTGGGTCATCTGCGCGTTGCTCTCGCTCGGGCAGCACCGCCTGGAGCGCCGGCTGGAGAGGTTCGCGGTATGAGCGCACTGATCGAGGTGCAAGGCCTCTCCAAGGCGTTCGGGGACCACCAGGTCCTCACGGGGGTCGACTTCACAGCGGCCGAAGGTACGGCGACCGCGCTGCTCGGCCCCTCGGGGTCCGGCAAGACCACCGTGCTGCGGTCGATGAACGCGCTCGAGACACCCGACGCGGGGGTCGTCACCATCGATGACGCAACGGTCGACTTCGGCTCCCTGCCGGAGAGCAAGTCGGGGCGACGCCGGGAGATCGCGGCACTCAGGTCCCGCACCGGCATGGTCTTCCAGTCACACAACCTGTTCCCGCACAAGACCGCGCTGGAGAACCTCATCGAGGGCCCGGTGCAGGTGCAGCACCGTGACCCGGAGGAGGCGATCGCCGACGCGCGCCGACTGCTCGACCGCGTGGGCCTGGCCGACCGCGCTGACGCCTACCCCTCCCAGCTCTCGGGTGGCCAGCAGCAGCGGGTGGGCATCGCCCGCGCCCTGGCGCTCAAGCCTCGGGTCGTCCTCCTCGACGAGCCGACCTCGGCGCTGGACCCCGAGCTGGTCGGAGAGGTGCTCGAGGTCGTTCGCGACCTGGCGAGGGAGGGGTGGACGCTCGTCATCGTCACCCACGAGGTGCGGTTCGCCCGCGACGTCGCCGACCAGGTGCTGTTCCTGGACGGCGGGGTGGTCGCAGAGCGGGGTGGCCCCGAGGTCCTCTCGGAGCCCCGGGAGGAGCGGACCAGGCAGTTCCTGAGCCGGATCCTCGCCGCAGGTTGACTCAGACGAGCCCGGTCGTGACCTCCTCGAGCACGTCCAGCGCCTCCGCGAGCAGATGGTCGGGCATCACGAGCGAGGGCAGGAACCGGAGGACGTTGCCGTAGGTGCCGCAGGTCAGCGTGAGCACGCCGGCCTGGTGGCAGCCGCCGCTGATCCTCCCGGCGAGGGCGGCGTCGGGCTCCTTCGTGCCGGGCTTCACCAGCTCGATCGCGAGCATCGCCCCGCGGCCCCGGACCTCTCCGATGGCCGGCACGTTCTCGGCGAGCGCGCGCAGGCGTCCGCCCATCGACTCCCCGATGTGTCGCGCTGCGGCGGGCAGGTCGAGCTGCTCCATCGTGGCGATGGCCCCCAGGGCAGCGGCGCAGGCCACCGGGTTGCCGCCGTACGTCCCGCCCAGGCCGCCGGCGTGCGGTGCGTCCATGATCTCGGCGCGGCCGACGACCCCCGCCAGGGGCAGTCCACCGGCCAGGCCCTTGGCCACCGTCACCAGATCGGGTACGACGCCCTCGTGGTCGCAGGCGAACCAGGCGCCCGTGCGGCACATACCCGACTGGATCTCGTCGGCCACGAACACGACCCCGTTGTCGGTGCACCACTGCGCGATCGCGGGCAGGAATCCCTCGGCGGGCACCACGAAGCCACCCTCGCCGAGGACGGGCTCGATGACCACGCAGGCCAGGTTGTCGGCACCGACCTGCTTCTCGATGACGTCGATCGCGCGAGCCGCGGCCTCCGCGCCCGTGAGGTCCGTCGCCTCGCGGAACGGGTAGGACATGGGGGCGCGGTAGACCTCACCGGCGAACGGGCCGAAGCCGTGCTTGTAGGGCATGTTCTTGGAGGTCATGGCCATCGTGAGGTTGGTGCGGCCGTGGTAGGCGTGGTCGAAGACGACGACGGCATCGCGGCCGGTGTGGGCGCGGGCGATCTTCACGGCGTTCTCGACGGCCTCGGCGCCGGAGTTGAACAGCGCGGCCTTCTTCGCGTGGTCTCCCGGAGTGAGCCGGACCAGCGCCTCGCACACCTCGACGTAGCCCTCGTAGGGAGCCACCATGAAGCAGGTGTGGGTGAACGCCTTCACCTGCTCGGTGACGCGGCGCACCACCTCGGGGGCGCTGTTGCCGACGCTGGTGACGGCGATCCCGCTGGCCAGGTCGATCAGGGAGTTGCCGTCGACGTCGAGGATCACGCCCCCGCCGGCCGCGGCGACGTACACCGGCAGCGTGCTGCCGACCCCGGAGGCCACCGCTGCTGTTCGTCGTTCGTGCAGCGCACGGGACCTCGGACCGGGGATCTCGGTGACCAGCCGTCGCTCCTGGGGGAGGTCAGGACCTCCCGTGGCGGTGGCTGAGGCGGCGGTTTCAGTGGTCATGGGGGACTCCGACGACGAGAACAGTGGTTCGTTACTGGGAGGAATAACAGTATCCGTCGACACCGGTGGTCACAGCAAGGGACGCAGCGGCTTCAGGATCATCTCGGTGAACCGGCTGTACACGTCGCGGGCCTCCCACTCGGCGAGGGTCAGCGGCAGCGCGTTGGTGAGGTCGGTCTCGAAGATGCGCTCCATCTCCTCCGCCAGGCAGGCGTCGATGATCTCCACGTTGATCTCGTAGTTCCCGGTCATGCTGAGCCGGTCGACGTTGGCGGTCCCGATCGTGGTCCAGCTGCCGTCGATCGTCGCGGTCTTGGCGTGCACCATCGCGTCGCGGAAGCGGTGGATCTTCAGGCCGGCGTCGAGCATGCGCCGGAAGTACCCGCGTGAGATCCAGTCGGCCACGATGTGGTTGGACTTGGCCGGCAGCAGGAGGCGTACGTCGACCCCGCGGCTCGCCGCGTCGATCAGGGAGTCGACGAAGTTCTCGTCGGGAATGAAGTAGGCGTGGGTCATCCACACGTTGCGCTGGGCCCGGTTGATCGCCTCGATGTACATGCCGCGGATCGGGAACATCCACAGCCTCGGGATGTTGCGGTGCACCCGGATGCGCGGCTCCCAGCTCGACGCGGTCGACAGCAGCATCGGCGGCTCGTCACGCCGGGCCCGCCGCAGGAGCCTGGGCTTGCTGCGGTGCAGGTTCCAGAAGTCGGCGAACGCACGCGACAGGTCCCAGACCCCGGGGCCGGTGATCCGGCAGTGCGTGTCGCGCCACTCCGTGGCGTAGGGGGTTCCGATGTTGTAGCCGCCGACGAAGCCGACGGTGTCGTCGACCACGAGGATCTTGCGGTGGTCGCGGCCGTAGCGGCCGAGGTCGAAGAAGCGCCAGCCCGCCGAGTAGACGGGGAAGGCGAGGACCTTCACGTTCGCGGGGAACCGCTTGAACGGAGGCCGCACGACGATGTTGGCGAACGAGTCGTAGATGACCCGGACCTCGACGCCCCGGTCCGCCGCGTCGATGAGCGCCTTCTTGAAGCGCTGCCCGACCGCGTCGCCCTTCCAGATGTAGGTCTCGAGGAGGACCTGCTTCTGCGCCCCCTCGATGGCGGCGAGCATGTCGTCGTACAGGTCCTGGCCGAAGGTGTACGTCGTGACCGTGCCGCCGCCGACGCTGATCTCGTGGGCGGTGCGCGTCGGGAACGGCTTGGGCTTCTTGCCGCGCCTGCGGTAGGAGTCGACGAGGCTCATCGCGATCGCGACCAGCATCGGGATCCCGAAGATCGTCAGCAGGGTGCGTTTGGCCACCTGCGCCACGGGGTGGCGCATGTTGATGAGTGGATGGCGGGCTTGCACGACCTCATCCAACCAGAGTCCTGTCGCTCGTCCGGATCCAGCCGGATTCGCTCGTGGCGAACCTGTCGGTGGCCCCCCGTAGGCTCGTCGCATGCGTCCAGTCACCGATCTCAAGCGCCGGGTCGCGCCCTTCGACGTGCAGTCCGACTACACGCCCTCGGGCGACCAGCCGGCCGCCATCGAGGAGATCACGAAGCGGATCAAGGGCGGCGAGAAGGACGTGGTCCTCCTCGGCGCCACCGGCACCGGAAAGACCGCGACGGTCGCCTGGGTGGCCGAGCAGCTGCAGCGCCCGCTCCTGGTGATGCAGCCCAACAAGACCTTGGCCGCGCAGTTCGCCAACGAGCTCCGGATGCTCTTCCCCGAGAACGCCGTCGAGTACTTCGTCTCCTACTACGACTACTACCAGCCCGAGGCCTACGTCCCCCAGACTGACACGTACATCGAGAAGGACTCCTCGATCAACGAGGAGGTCGAACGGCTCCGGCACTCGGCGACCAACTCGCTGCTCACCCGACGCGACGTCATCGTGGTCTCGACGGTCTCCTGCATCTACGGCCTAGGCACACCGCAGGAGTACGTCGACCGGATGCTGCGCCTCAAGGTGGGCCAGGAGATGGACCGCGACGCGGTCCTCCGCCGCCTCGTGGAGATCCAGTACACCCGCAACGACCTGGCCTTCACGCGCGGCACCTTCCGGGTGCGCGGGGACACCCTCGAGATCTTCCCGGTCTACGAGGAGCACGCCGTGCGCGTCGAGTTCTTCGGCGACGAGATCGAGCGGCTGATGACGCTGCACCCGGTCACGGGCGAGATCATCACCGACGACAAGGAGCTCTACGTCTTCCCCGCGACCCACTACGTCGCCGGCCCCGCCCGCATGGAGCGCGCCATCGCCGGGATCGAGGCCGAGCTCGTCGAACAGCTCGCCTCGTTCGAGAAGCAGGGCAAGCTCCTCGAGGCGCAGCGACTCCGCATGCGCACGTCCTACGACATCGAGATGATGCGCCAGGTGGGGTCGTGCTCCGGCATCGAGAACTACTCCATGCACATCGACGGCCGCAGCCGGGGCAGCGCACCCAACTGCCTGCTCGACTACTTCCCCGAGGACTTCGTGCTCGTCGTCGACGAGTCCCACGTGACGATCCCGCAGATCGGCGCGATGTACGAGGGTGACATGTCCCGCAAGCGGTCGCTGGTCGAGCACGGCTTCCGTCTGCCGAGCGCGATGGACAACCGCCCGCTCAAGTGGCCCGAGTTCCTCGACCGCATCGGCCAGACGGTCTTCCTGTCGGCGACTCCGGGGACGTACGAGCTGCGCGAGGCCAGCGGTGTCGTCGAGCAGATCATCCGGCCCACCGGCCTCATCGACCCCGAGGTCGTCATCAAGCCGACGAAGGGGCAGATCGACGATCTCGTTCACGAAATCCGGTCGCGGGCCGAGCGCGGCGAGCGCGTGCTCGTCACGACGTTGACCAAGAAGATGTCCGAAGACCTCACGGATTACCTGCTGGAGCTGGGGATCCGCGTGCGCTACCTGCACAGCGAGGTCGACACCCTGCGCCGCATCGAATTGCTGCGCGAGCTCCGCCAAGGGGTCTTCGATGTGCTGGTCGGCATCAACCTCCTGCGCGAAGGTCTTGACCTGCCGGAGGTCTCACTGGTCGCAATTCTTGATGCGGACAAGGAAGGTTTCCTGCGTTCCGGGACGTCGCTGATCCAGACGATCGGCCGCGCGGCCCGCAACGTCTCCGGTCAGGTGCACATGTACGCAGACTCGATCACGCCGTCGATGGCGAAGGCGATCGACGAGACCAACCGGCGCCGCGCCAAGCAGGTGGCGTACAACCTCGAGAAGGGCGTTGACCCGCAGCCGCTGCGGAAGAAGGTCGCCGACATCCTCGAGGACATCACCCGCGACACCGAGGAGATGATCGGCGGCGGCGGCCGGCAGCAGTCGCGAGGCAAGACCCCGGTGCCCGGCATGACGAGCAAGGACGGCGGCGCGGCGGGACGGCACGCGAAGGATCTCGCGGGCATGCCGGCCGGCGAGCTGACCGCGCTCATCCGCCAGCTCGAGGACCAGATGCACGAGGCCGCCAAGGACCTGCACTTCGAGCTGGCCGCCCGGCTGCGCGACGAGGTCGGGGAGCTCAAGAAGGAGCTCCGGATGATGTACGCCGCCACGAAGTAGCGCGACCGCGGGGCCGTCTTGGGTCAGAACGCCGTCAGGCCGGAAGGGCTCGGCCGCTCCTCGGGTTCGGGCGGCGCGCCGGTCCGGGCGGGCGGCCGGTCCGGAGGCGCCGTGACCTGTGAAGCGAAAGTGGCGTCCTGTGACCACTTCCGCTTCACCGGTCCCGCCCCACGGCCGGCCCAGGGCGTCGGGTCAGAACGCCGTCGGGCCGCCGGGGCTCGGCCGGTCCGGAGGCGCCGTGATCTGTGAAGCGAAAGTGGCGTCATGTGACCACTTCCGCTTCACCGGTCCCGCCCGTCGGCCGGCCGAGGGTGTCGGGTCAGAACGCCGTCGGGCCGGAAGGGCTCGGCCGGTCCCCGGGTTCGGGCGGCGCGCCATCGGCCTCGGCGTCGTCGCCGGCGACTTCCTTCTGAGCCACGATCTCGCGCCGGCGCTTCAACGCCGGGTCGAAGAGTTCGAAGAGCGGGTTGTACGACCCCGGCACGTAGTTGGGGTCCTCGTACGCGCGGCTCGCGTGCGAGTCCGCCCACGTGATGAGCCTGTCGAGCAGCACTATCGCCAGGAGCACGCCGGTAATCGCACCGCCGATCATCAACTCCGCGTGATGGCTCATGCCTGATCATGACGTGTGGGGACCGTGGAGCGTTCCGAACGCCCGGGCCCGCCGTCCGTGCCGGCGAGGATTTAGGCTGGCAAGCTCGTCCCGCCGCGACCCGAGGAGTCCGCAAATGTGTGCCGCGTGTGGCATCGCCACTCATGTCGTCGAGGCATCGCCGGCCGGCGTCGGTGTGCCGAGCGTGGGTGTGCCGGGCGTCGGTGTGCCGGGCGTCGGTGTGCCGAGCGTCGGTGTGCCGAGCGTGGGCGTGCCGGGTGTGGGTGTGCCGGGCGTCGAGGGGGCCGCGGGCCGAAAGTTCGCCGCCCTGCGCAACCGCGATTGCCGTACCTACCTCGTGGGCGGCGCGCTGGCGATGATGGCTGACAACATCGAGCACGTC
>NZ_JAOPXP010000080.1 GCF_025965085.1 Marmoricola sp. | reverse complement strand
ACGCAACCCGAGGCACTCTCACGGTTCTGGGCACGGCTCCTGGGCGGCACGCCGACCGAGTGGTACGACGGGTGGATCACGCTCGAACCACCGCCTCATGGTCAGCGGCTCTCGTTCCAAACGACGCTCACCCGGCCCGATCACCACGGTGGAGTGCACTTCGACGTCCTGGTCGAAGACCTCGAGATCGCCCACGGCGTCGTCCTCGAGTCCGGCGGCAGCTACCTCGGGGAGCACTGGTCGCCCCGTCGCGGTCCGGCAGGCGAGTCCATCCCCTGGCGCGTGTACGCCGATCCGGAAGGGCACCGGTTCTGCCTGGTGGTCCGCTGACCACCTGAACAGGGACAGGCAAGGACTACTTGATCAACGTGATGATGTCCTGAGGTCGGTCCTCGCCGGAGCGTTGGCTCGGGATCCCGGCAAGGCGATCGTCGAGGAACTGCTGGATCTTGCGGTTGCGTGCGTCTCCCTCCGAGGAGGGGAGTTCCTCGTCGAGGAACCTGCGGGCCTCCTCGCGTTCGGCGCGACGCGTGGCAGCCGCCACTGACGCGACCAGGGCGTTGCGGCGAGCAAGCTCTTGTCCATAGCTGCGGGCGCGGCGGAGGGGGTAGGTCACGATGGGGGGCGGCTTCATGGGTTACGACCCTAGAAGCGACGAAGAAGTAACGAAATGTGCGGTCCAGACCGCTCTTGACGTCACCCCCGATCATGCGAGTTCGACGGGCGAACCTGATGCGTGATGGGCGCTTCGAGGCGTGGCGCGGCGCCTCAGTCGAGGACCCAGACGACCGGGTCCCCGCCCGGGGCGGGTTGGTACGTGCAGCTGAGACCGGTGTGGATGTCGTTCCGCAGGCGCCGGGCAAGCGGCTCGTCGATGGTGGCGATCCGGTCCAGGGCTGCGCTGATCGCCTTCTTCACGGCTACCCGAGCGCGTTCCTGGCTGGACCCGGAAGTGCGGGGACGCCCGCCGAGACCGGCGGACCGGGCAATCTCGTCGAGGAGCGCGTCCCGTTCGGTCCGAGCTGCCTCGAGTCGGCCCAGATCGGACCACTCGTCTGCCTCGGCGACCTCCTGCTCGAGCTCGCGAAGCCGTTGCCGGTAGGCGTGGAGCGCCTGCTCGTCCACGAGTTCGCCGAGGCCTGACTCGGAGACGACTCCGCTACCGCCGCCCACCAGGTCCAGCGCGACGACAGGCAGCCCCGGCCGGCGTACCAGCTCGCGCAGGTAGCCGAAGCCACGCAGTTCCCGCAGCGCGGTGGCGGACGCCTCCGCCCCGACCAGCCAGAGGCCGCCCGGCGTCGGGTGCAGGTGCACCCGTTCGGGACCGGTCGCGACGCCGGTGGTCTGCGGCGGCGCCCACGAAGCGAGTCGGGCCTGCCACCAGGGGGCGCCGAGGCGCTGATAGGTCCCCAGTGCACGTGCCCGGAGCCGTGCCGACTCCTCCGGGTCACCCAGGAGCGCAGCCGCGCGCCCCAGGGGGTCGTCGGTGATCCCGTGGAACATCACCGCACCTGCGTTGATCACCGCCCTGCCCTCGTAGGGGCCGAGCAGCCGTGTGGCCTCTGCCACGATGTCGCGGTCGGCGACGGCGAGGGCTGCTTCGAGCACGCACTGGAGGGTGAGCAGCCAGTTCACGTCCCGAGGGAGGTCGGCCAGGACGCTGCCGTGGAACGTGTGCACCAGCGTCCGGGCCCGGTCCAGGTCCCCGGCGCAGACCCAGAGGAAGGCGGCCTCGGCGGCGATCACGGTGATGCCCTCGGCGAGGGCGAACGCCTCACATTCGGCAGCCCCGGCGGCGCAGCGGGCGGTATCGCCGGAGAAGGCGGCGGAGTAGCCCTGCATCCCCTTGAGCACCATCCAGGAGTCTGCAAGGGCCGCCTGCTCCGCGGCGTGCGCGGCCAGGTGTGTCAGCCGGTCCGCGGTGTCGGTGCGCCCGTGCAGCAGGTCGAGCATCAGCCGTCGCGACGCCGCGAAGAACAGCGCCCGGGGAGACTCCTGGCCGAGCATCTCCAGGGCGCGAAGCTGCCGGTTCATCGCTGGGACGTCGAGCACCTCGCAGGCGACCTGGAGGCCCCACAGGTGTGCCTGGAGCCGAGCGTCCGGCGCCAGAACATGGGCGGCGACCTCGTCGAGTCGGGTGGCCAGCGACCGGCGGACGTCCAGTTCGTCGGGACCCCAGTGTGCGGCGAGCGCAGCGTCGAGGCAGTCCACCAGGAGTCCCGGCCTGCTCACCCGCTCGGCGTGCTGCACCGCCTCGTCCGCGAACCGGGCCGCACGTGGGGACTGCCCGGCGTAGGCCCAGCACCGGGCCAGCGCCGCAGCGAGGCGGGCCCGTGGCTCGTCGTCGGTGGTGCGGGCCAGGACGTCGTACAACTGAGCGGGCAGCTTGCCCGGCTCGGCGCCGAACACGTAGAGCGAGGCCGCTCCGAGCACCGCCTGCGTCCACCCGGCCAGGTCGCCCTGCTCCCGGCACTGGGCAGCCACCTGGTCGTAGAGGCGCGCAGCGACCTCGCCCCGACCAGCCTCACGGGCCCGGTCGGCACGGTCGAGGAGATCGTTGACGGACGAGGGTGTCGCCACGCTCCATCCTAGGAGCGCGGCGACACGTTCCGCGCCGGTCAGCGGCGGATCAGTCGAACGGCCCGGGCATGTTCGCGCTGCCTGGCCTCGTCCCAGTCACCTGTGCAGTAGGCGGACAGCTCCACGATGCGGTCGTCCACCACGTCAGCCCGCAGCATCTCCCGGCAGTACCACTGCTGGTCCTCGGCGTCCCAGCGCTCCTCGAACTCGAGCGTGAACCCGTGGTCGGTCTGCTCGACACGTTCCACCCGGACCAGTCCCGGCACCGGGTGACCCGCGAGCCGCAGTGCGACGCCCTCCTCGGCAGTGGCGGCCTGGAGGCGCCACCGGGGGAGCGACAGGTCGGTGAAGAGGTCGGGGGCGAAGAGCCCGTCGGGGACCGAGCCCGTCTCCAGGAACCGGATCATGTTCGCCACGGCTGTGCTCTTGCCGGGCCGGTGCTGCTGGACCGCGGTCGCGGTCTCGCTGGGGGTCATGAGCGAGCTCCTGCCTCGAGGTTCTTCTGAACCACGGCCATGGTTCGCTCGAGCTCGTCGGAGGGGCTGAACTCCACGACGCTCGTTCCAGCCATCAACAGCGGCAGGTGCCCCGGTGGCGCGTAGTAGGCGTCGCCCGCGGTGTAGGTCTCGTCGTGGTCGGCCCACCGGAAGGTGAGCCGGCCGGCCGTGACGACGCCCCAGTGGGCACATTGACAGCGGTCGTCCGGTAGCCCGACGAAGTAGGGCGCGGGGTCGAGGTCCTGCATGAAGGTCTCGAAGCCGACGGTGTAGCCGTCCAGAGGGGCGTAGCGTCCCTCGACCTCTGGCTCGTCGATCGCGACCGGAGTCGTCGTTCGGTTGGCGCTTGGCATGGTGTCCTCCTTGGTGGGATGTTGCTGACACCCCCCAGGCGTGACCGGGGCCGGAACG
>NZ_JAOPXP010000065.1 GCF_025965085.1 Marmoricola sp. | reverse complement strand
GAGCCGCTGGGGGCGCTGGCGAAGGTCTGTGAGCGTGGCTTCTTCCACGACGGCACCTACTCCTCGTTCCGCGGCCGTGACCACGGCGTCCCGATCGACACCGGCAGGATGCCGACGTGGCGGCTCGTGGTCGCCAACCAGAACCACGACCAGGTCGGGAACCGGGCGGTGGGCGACCGGCTCAGCGCCCACCTCGACGAGGACCAGCTCGTCTGCGCAGCGATGCTCACCCTGGCCGGTCCCTTCACGCCGATGCTCTTCCAAGGCGAGGAGTGGGCGGCCTCGACGCCGTTCCAGTTCTTCACCTCCCACCCCGAGGAGGACCTCGGCAGGGCCACCGCCGAGGGCCGCATCAAGGAGTTCGAGGCGATGGGCTGGGACCCCGACGTCGTACCCGACCCCCAGGACCCGGACACCTTCCGTCGCTCGAAGCTGGACTGGTCCGAGCTGGGGACGGGCTGGCACGCCCGGGTGCTCGCGGCGTACCAGCGCCTCGCGGAGCTGCGACGCTCGCTGCCCGCGCTCACCGACCCCGCGTTCGGCTCGGTCGCCTGCACCGCCGACGAGGAGTCCGGGCTGTTCACGATGAAGCGCGGGAACGTGCTCATGGCCGTGAACTTCGGTGACCAACCGGCCGAGCTCGGCGTCGAGGACGGCCTCGAGCTGGTGTTCCGTACGCCGAGCCTCCCGGAGCTCTCCGGCGCCCGGCTGAAGCTGCCGCCGCACGCCGGCGCCCTGCTGGCGCCGGGAGCCTGAGCGAGGTCTGAGGCCTCGCCGGGCGGCTGCGCCCTAGAGTCGGCACATGGGGCAGTCCTGGGTGGTCGTGCGGACGGTGCTCGCCACGCTGACGGCGCTCGTCCTGGCTGCCTGCGCGGTCGGAGCAGGCGGTGGCGGGCGCCCGACCGCCGAATCCCCCGGCACCCAGCCGTCGACGACCGTCGCGCCCGGCAGCACACCGGGTTCCGCTCCCCCTCCCTGGGTCACGGCCCCGCCCCGGCAGGCGAAGCCCAGCGAACGGCCGATCGTCGGTGCGGCTCCCCCGCCGTGGCTCGGCACGCGCGTGCTGCCGCTCGACGCCGACGGCTTCGGCCAGGTGCGGACGACCCCTCCGGAGCTGGTGCAGCGGCGGTTCACGCTGCCCGACCAGCAGCTGATGCTCCCCGGATCGGGGTTCGACTCCGTGACGCGGACACCGGCTCCGCCGCCCGTGGTCGCCCGCTCGACCTGGAACCCGAGCTGTCCGGTCCCGGCGACGGACCTCTCCTGGGTGCGGCTCACCTTCTGGGGCTTCGACGGCGCCCGGCACACCGGCGAGCTGCTGGTGAACAGCGCCGCAGCGGACGACCTGGTGGCCGTGTTCCGGCGGCTCTATGCCGCACGGTTCCCGATCGAGGAGATGCGGATCACCCGCAAGGACGAGCTCGACGCGCCACCGACCGGTGACGGCAACAACACCGGCGTCTTCGCCTGTCGCGCCACGGTCGGCGCCACGACGTACTCCCAGCACGCCTACGGCCTCGCGATCGACGTGAACCCGTTCCAGAACCCCTACGTCAAGGGCGACGTGGTGCTGCCGGAGCTCGCGTCGTCCTACCTCGAACGTGACTGGGTGCGACCGGGGATGATCACGGCCGACGGGCCGGTGGTGCGGGCGTTCGACCAGATCGGCTGGACGTGGGGCGGCACGTTCCGCTCACTCAAGGACCTGCAGCACTTCAGCGCGAACGGCCGCTGAGCACCGGGGCGGCGTGACGTCATACGACCTGGTCGCCGGAACCACCATCTCGTATGACGTCCGCGACGTCGCTCAGGAGCCGAGCATGCTCGCGAAGTCGGGGACGTCGCCGAACGGATCGACGCGGTGCAGTGCGGGGCGGCGGACCACCAGGTCGGCGAGCTCGCCCGCCGCGCGGTCGACGCGCGTGCGCAGGTCACCGGCGACACCGTTGGCGCCCCAGTCCTCGCTGGCGGCGAAGACCGCGGTGGGTACGACGACCGCGTGCAGGTAGCTGAACAGCGGCCGCAGGGCGTGGTCGAGGACCAGCGAGTGGCGCGCGGAGCCAGCGGTGGCCGCGACCAGGACCGGCATGCCGTCCAGCGTGCCGGGCTCGAGCACGTCGAAGAACATCTTGAACAGGCCCGAGAAGGAGGCGCTGAACACCGGCGTCACGGCGATCACCGCGTCCGCCGAGGCCACCGACTCCACTGCCGCCGCCAGGTCGCCGGTGGGGAAGCCCGTGAGCAGGGCGTCGGTGATCGCATGGGCCAGCGGGCGGAGCTCGACGACCTCGATCTCCGCGTCCCGCGCACCCTCGAGCAGGGCCGCCTTCGTCGCCTCGCCGAGCAGGTCGGCGAGCAGGCGGGTCGAGGAGGGCTCGGACAGTCCGGCGGTCACGACCGCGATGCGGCGTACGTCCGGGGACTGCGAGTCGTCGGCGAGCTTCAGCGTCATGCCGCAGCCTCCGCATCGTGCTTGCGCAGCTCGGAGACGACCTCGCCCAGCAGGTCGAGCTGGTTCAGGACGGTGGCCAGCGGCAGGCCGGCGTGGTCCACGAGGAACAGCTGACGCTGGTAGTTGCCGGCGTACTCGCGGAAGGAGAGCGTGCGTTCCACGACCTGCTGCGGGGTGCCGACGGTCAGCGGGGTCTCGCGGGAGAACTCCTCCAGCGAAGGACCGTGGCCGTAGACCGGGGCGTTGTCGAAGTACGGACGGAACTCCGAGATCGCGTCCTGGCTGCGGCGAGCCATGTAGACCTGGCCGCCGAGGCCGACGATCGCGTCCTCGGCCTTGCCGTGACCGTAGTGCTCGAAGCGCTGCCGGTAGAACTGCACCATCCGCGCGGTGTGCGAGGCCGGCCAGAAGATGTGGTTGGAGAAGAAGCCGTCACCGTAGAAGGCCGCCTGCTCCGCGATCTCGGGGCTGCGGATCGAGCCGTGCCACACGAACGGCGGCTCGCCGTCCAGCGGGCGCGGCGTCGAGGTGAAGCCCTGCAGCGGGGTGCGGAACTTGCCCTCCCAGTCGACGTTCTCCTCGCGCCACAGCCGGCGCAGCAAGGCGTAGTTCTCGATGGCCAGCGGGATGCCGTCGCGGATGTCCTTGCCGAACCACGGGTAGACGGGGCCGGTGTTGCCGCGGCCGAGCATGAGGTCCATGCGGGCGTCGAGCAGGTGCTGCAGCGTGGCGTAGTCCTCGGCGATGCGCACGGGGTCGGTCGTGGTGATCAGCGTGGTGCTGGTCGAGAGCTTGATGCGCTCGGTCTGCGCGCCGATGTAGGCCATCGTCGTGGTGGGGGCGCTCGCCACGAAGGGCGGGTTGTGGTGCTGGCCGACCGCGACGACGTCGAGACCGACCTCCTCCGCCTTCTTGGCGATGGTGACCGTGTTCTTGATCCGCTCGTGCTCGGTGACCGTGCGCCCTGTCGTGGGGTCGGCCGTCACGTCGCCGACGGTGAAGATGCCGAACTCCATGTGCTTGCCTCCAGAAGTAGTTGACCGTACAACTACCTCGACTGTCTGACTATTCCTTGCTCGCTGGTCCTGGGTCAGACGTCATACGAGCTGGTCGCTGTCGCAACCACCACGTATGACGTCCGGGGCGAGCGCACTATT
Organism: Marmoricola sp.; assembly: GCF_025965085.1. Classification (GTDB taxonomy): domain Bacteria; phylum Actinomycetota; class Actinomycetes; order Propionibacteriales; family Nocardioidaceae; genus Marmoricola. The sequence goes on along the minus strand of NZ_JAOPXP010000065.1, from coordinate 21,914 downwards.
CCTCGACGGGGAGCGGGAAGCGGGCCAGTCGCTCCACCTCGTTGAGGTCGAGGTGGTTGCGCATGTACTGGTTGCGGCCGTCCTGGGGCGGGTCGTACTCCCAGGCGGTGACGACGCCCTGGCGCAGCGCACTCCCGACCAGCCTGCGACGGGCCTGGTCGTCGAGGACGTCGGCGTTGATCGCCTCGAGGTCCCACCGGCGCTCCACTTCGCCGCGCAGCTCTTTGACCCGCGCCGACCAGTCGGAGTCCTCGGCCAGGTTGACCCGCTCGTGCGGGTCCGCCACGAGGTCGTAGAGCTGGTCGGGGTCCACCGGGGAGTGCACGAACTTCAGGTCACCACGCCGGATCATCACGATCGGCGCGACCGCCCCCTCGCCCATGTACTCGCCGATGACCTCGCGATCGGCAGCCGCTGCCTTCCCTGTCTGCGCCGGCCGCCCCGCCGGATCGCGGCACAGGTCGAGCAGGGACCGCCCCGCCAGCGGGTCGACGCTCCGCGGGACGCCGTCCCCGGCCAGTTCGGTGACCGTGGGGAGTACGTCTACCAGCGACACCGGCGCGGCCACGCGACCGGGCGCGAAGCGCGTCGGGCTGTGCACGATCAGCGGGATGCGGGCCGAGCCCTCGAAGAAGTTCATCTTGTACCAGAGACCGCGCTCGCCGAGCATGTCCCCGTGGTCGGCCAGCAGCATCACCACGGTGTCGTCGGCCACCCCCAGCGACGTCAGCGTCGCCACCAGCCGCGCGGTCCACTCGTCGAGGTAGGAGATGTTGCCGTAGTAGGCGCGCCGTGCCCGGAGCACGTCGCGCTGGGTGATCTCGACCTCGTCCATCGCGCTGACGTGGCGAAGCCGCCGGGTGTGCGGGTCGAGCGTGACGTCGTCGGCTCCGAGCACCGGCACCGGGATGTCGCTGCCCTCGTAGAGGTCCCAGTAGCGGCCCCGCGTGACGTAGGGATCGTGGGGATGGGTGAACGAGACCACCAGCATCCACGGCCGCTCGTCCTGGTCGCGGGCGAGCTCGTGGAGCGCGCGGACCCCCTGGTGACCGACCTCGTCGTCGAACAGCAGCTGGTTGGTGACCTCCGCGACGCCGGCCTTCTTGACCGCGTCCATGTTGTGGAACCACCAGTCGATGCGCTCGTCGGGCTGCAGCCAGTCGGGGGTCCACCCGAAGTCGGCCGGGTAGATGTCCGTCGTACGCCGCTCCTCGAAGCCGTGGAGCTGGTCGGGTCCGACGAAGTGCATCTTCCCGTCGAGCACCGTGCGGTAGCCGGCCTCGCGCACGTAGTGGGCGAACGTCGGGATCGTGCTGGCCAGGTAGGCGGCGTTGTCGTAGCCGCGGGTGGCCGACGGCAGCTGGCCGGTCATCATGCAGTAGCGGGCAGGGGTGCACAGCGGGCTGTTGGAGTACGCCGCGTCGAAGACGACGCCCTCGCGCGCCAGCCGGTCGATCGTGGGCGCCTTGACGACAGGGTTGCCGTAGCAGCCCAGGGCACTGGGGGTGAGCTGGTCGAACATCACGATGAGGACGTTGGGGCGTTCGGCCGCAGGGTCCGCGGTCTTCTGGGCGGTCACGCCCCGAGTGTGGCACCACGCCGACGCTCCCGGACGGCACGAACGCGTGTCAGTGCGGCGGGCGTTCGGCCAGACGTGCGGCCAGACGTTCACCCAGGCCGCTCGCGCGCTGCACCTCCCGTCCGACCGCCGCCCGGATCGCGGCCTCGGTGCCGACCACGCGCACCTTCTCCTGGGCACGGGTGACGGCGGTGTAGAACAGCTCGCGGGTCAGCAGCCGGGAGTCCTCGTCGGGGAGTACGACGCTGACGGTGTGGGCCTGCGATCCCTGGGACTTGTGCACGGTCATGGCGTGGACCGTCTCCACGCCGGAGAGCCGGGTGGTCGCGAACTCGCGGACGACCGACCCGACCTGGACCACGACCCGGAGTCGCCCGTCGGGGAGACGCACGGTGGCCCCCATGTCGCCGTTGTTGAGCAGCTGGTCGTAGTCGTTGGCGGTGACCAGGATCGGGCGTCCGGCGTACCACTCGTCGTAGTGGGTGACACCCGTGCGGTCGGAGACCAGACGCTCGACCTGCCGGTTCCAGCCGCTCACGCCATAGGGACCTTCGCGGTGCGCGCACAGCAGCCGGTGCCGTCCGAGGGCACGCAGGGACCTCGTCTGGTCGCCCGCCTCGCCCGCGAGCCTGAGCTCCACGGCGACGTCGGCCACGCGGGTGCGGAAGCTCGCCATGGCTGCGTCGTCCCCGGGGTCCACGAGCTCCACCTCGTCGGACCCGGCGTTGAGCTCGGCCATCACCTTGTCGGCGTCGCCGTCGCGGAGCGCCTGGGCGAGGGCCCCGATGTGCTCGCCGAAGCGGTGCGGCCTGCCGAGGGCGCTCACCGGGGAGTCGGAAGAACCCTCGAACCCGGCCACCAGGTCGGCCAGGACGGCGCCGGCCTCGACCGAGGCCAACTGGTCGGGGTCCCCGACGAGCACGAGGCGCGCGTCGGGACGCATGGCCTCGAGCAGCCTGGCCATCATCGTCAGCGAGACCATCGAGGTCTCGTCGACCACGACCACGTCGTAGGGCAGCCGGTTCGCCCGGTGGTGGCGGAACCGGACGCGGCTGTCGCGGCGCCAACCGAGGAGGCGGTGCAGGGTCGAGGACTTCAGTCCGGCGAGGCGCTCCTTGTCCACCGGGTCCTCCAACGCCTCGGTGGCCTCCTCGACGGCCTCCTGGAGCCGAGCCGCGGCCTTGCCGGTCGGCGCACTGAGGGCCATCCGCGGCATCCGCCCCGTCGCCTTCAGGTGCTGCTCGGCCACCAGTGCCAGCAGGCCGGCGACCGTGGTCGTCTTGCCGGTGCCCGGCCCGCCGGTCAGGACGGTGGTCCATCGGGTGGCCGCGGCCCGGGCAGCGGCGCGCTGCTCGTCGTACCCCTCGTGCGGGAAGACCCGGACGAGCCCCACGTCGAGGGAGGCCTCGTCGACCTCCGGGGGCGTGCGGTGGATGCGCGTGACAAGGTCGTCACAGACCTGTCCCTCCTCGCGCCAGTAGCGGTCCAGGTAGAGCCGCGAGCCGACCAGCCGGAGCATCTCCTCGCGCACGAGCGGGCTGCGCCCCACGGCCGCCACCCAGGCTGCCGGCTCGGGCCAGGGCAGCGGCCCCGCCTCCGGTGTCTGGGCCTCGAGAGGCAGCTCGGAGACCGTGGCCAGGTCGACGCAGATGGAACCGGCCCGGACGGCCCGGACCGCCAGTGCGGCCGCGAGCAGGACGTCGTCGCCCGACTCACCGAGCAGGCCGCCGAGTCGCGTGGCCACGTGGACGTCTGCCGCGTTGAGCACCTCTGCCTCGTTGAAGGTCCGCAGCGCACCGGTCGCTCCGAGGGCCAGCCGCCGGTCGCGCACGTCCTCGATCATCGCGCCATCCTTGCCCTGGCGCCCGTGGAGGCCACCGCGTCGGTGAGCCGCCCGTCGAGCACGTCGGAGAGCTCGAGCACCATGGCGGCCGGCGGGTGCCAGCCGAAGACGCCGCACGGTTGGCCGTCCACCTCGGGGGTCCCGGGGCCACACATGCCGCGGACGTAGAGATAGAGGATGCCGCCCAGGTGCTGCTCGGGGTCGTAGCCGGGGAGCCGCCAGCGCAGGTAGCGGTGCAGCACCACCGAGTAGATCAGCGCCTGCAGCGGATAGTGCGAGTGCAGCATGGCCTGCGTCATCAGGGCCGGCGTGTAGTCGAGGGCGGTGAGCGGCTCCCCCGGCTCCCCGAGCCTGTTGGTCTTGTAGTCGACCACCAGGAAGCGCTGGTCGGCGCCGTCACCGATGCGCAGCACGACGTCGATCGAGCCGCTGAGGTAGCCCTTCAGGGTCTGCCCGCCCAGCGACGGTGACTCCAGGCGGTCGGCATAGGCCCGCATCGGGTCGTCGGTCGGCAGGTGTCGCCGCAGCACGTCGGCCATCGCGGCGAGGGGTACGTCGGACCGAGGGTGCTCGCCACCGGCCAGGGGGAACTCGAAGTCGAGCTCACGCAGCCGGTCACGCAGGGGGATCCCGGCCAGTGCGCGTCCGCCTGCAAGCGGGCCGAGCGAGGTCAGCTGCATCGGGAGAAGTCCTGCGACCAGCTCCTCGGTGCTGGCGTCCACCGACCACCAGAGGCGCTGCTCCACCACGCGTGCGGCCAGCTCGGCCGCGAAGTCGGGAGCCTGCGGGTCGGCGTGCTCGAGCACCGCGTGCACCAGGGAGCCGAAGGTGGCACCGGCCGGCAGGTCGTTCATCGGTGACGGCAGGTCGTCGCCCTCCATGGTTGAGGAGGGAGCCTCAACGAGTGTCTCGAAACCACTCTCGCTCCCGGTCTCCCCCTCCTCGTCGACCGTCCCCTCCACTTCGGGCTCGCTGTCGACCCCGGCGGTGGTCTGCTCCTCGGCCCGGATCAGCCCGGAGTACGACGTGCGGCGCCAGGCGGTGTCGACGCCCCGGTCGAACCGGCGTACGCCGAGACGGCCGGGCCCCTCGACGGCCACGACCGCGGAGGCGGCGTCGAGAGCGGAGACCTCCACCGACAGCGCACCCCGGGACTGCCACTCGGCCAGCGCCGCCGCCACCTCGAAGTCGGTGGGCCCACGGTCGACGGTGTCCGGCACCTCGCTGGCACCGGCGGAGCGTCCGAGCAGCAGCCGGGTCAGGCCGGAGTTGCCGGCGTCCCAGGTCGGCGCCCACCAGGTCACCACCTGCGACTGGGCGCGGGTGAGGGCGACGTAGGTGAGGCGCAGCTCCTCACCCGCCAGCTCGTGGCGGGCGCGGACCGACGCCGCCGTCGAGGGGCCCTGGCCCCCGACGTCGAGCGTGCGTCGGCCCTGCTCGTCGTGGAAGAGCGGCGCGAAGTCGTCGGGCGTCCACTTGTTGAAGAGGAGGGGCAGGTGGACCACGGGGTACTGCAGGCCCTTGCTGGCATGGATGGTGACGATCTGCACCGCGCGCGCATCGGTGTCGAGGCGGCGTGTGCGCTCGTTGCTCGTCACGGCGGCGCGGCGTTCGGTGCGCAGCCACTCCAGCAGGCCGGGGAGCCCGAGGGTGTCCCGGTGGGCGATCTCGTGGAGCACCTGGCCGAGATGGGTGAGGTCTGTCAGCAGCCGCTCCCCGTCGGGCCGCGCGAGCACCCGCGCGGGCAGGCCGTCGGCGACGATCGGCTCGTGCACGGCTGCGATGCCACGGGCACGGAACAGGTCCAGCCAGCGGCGCACCCGTTCGGCGACGTCGTCGGTCAGGTCGTCGCCACCGGCATCGAGCTCCTCGGCGCTGAGACCGACGAAGGGGGTGAGGGCGACCGACCGGACGCGGCCAGCCCGGTGTGGTTGCTCGAGCGCCTCGAGGAGTGCCACCCAGTCCTCGCCCGCCTCGGTGAGCAGCACGCTGCTGCCGCCGCTGACCACCGACGGGATCCCGCGAGCCGTCAGCGCAGCCTGGAACAGGGAGACGTGACGGAGGCTGTAGATCAGGATCGCCACGTCGCCGGCGCCGACGGGCTCCCCCTCGAAGGTGGCGTCGGACGCCAGCAGCCTGGCGATGTCGTCGGCGACGTCCTGGGCGATGTGCGACCGGACGGTGTCGATCGGCACGGTGCCCGTGTCGCCGGCGGAGAAATCCTCGCCCCGCAGGACCCGGACGCGTAGCGGGTCGCACACGGGCGCGCCAGCAAGCCGGCTGCCCTGGTGGTGGGCCTCGACGTGGTGGACCGTGATCCGCTCGTCCCCGAGCGCCGCACCACCCATGAAGGCCTGGAGCGCGTCGACGAGCGGGGCGTCGCTGCGCCAGTTGACGGCGAGCGTCTGCCGGGTCGCGGCCGTGTCGGCCGCCTGGAGGTAGGTGAAGATGTCGCCCCCGCGGAAGGCGTAGATCGCCTGCTTGGGATCGCCGATCAGCACCATCGCCGCGTGGCCCGAGAAGGCACAGTCGAGGACCTTCCACTGCACGGGGTCGGTGTCCTGGAACTCGTCGACGAGCACGATCCTCCAGCGTTGGCGCATCCGCTGGCGGGCCGGCGAGTCGTCGGCCTCGAGGGCGTCGGCGAGGCGGCTGAGCAGGTCGTCGTACGACAGGACGCCGAGGCGTCGCTTGCGCCGGTCGACCTCGTCGCGCACCTCGCGGGCGAAGTCGACCCGCTGCCGGGCAAGCGTGCCGGGCTCCGCGTCGTCGGGTGCCAGCCGGGCCTGGGGGTCGCCGACGGCCACCTTGGCGAGGGCGATCGCGACCTCGCGCTTGAAGGGCGGCTCCTGCGCCTGGTTGCCGAAGCGGCGGAGGTAGACGTCGTCCACGACCTCCGACACCAGCTCGTCGAGGTTCTCCACCAGCTCCGCGCCCGAGTCGGTGTCGCCGGCGACGCCGAGTGAGCGCAGCACGAGCTGGCAGAACTGGTGGGTGGTGGCGATGGTGGCGGAGTCGAAGGAGGCGAGTGCGTCGCGCAGACGGGTACGGCGGGCCGCGACCTCGGCGTCGTCGACGGCGGCGAGCAGGCCGACCAGACCACCGGTCGCGCGCGCCGCCGCCGGGTCGACCAGCGCGCGCTCGGCCTCGACCAGCTGCGCGCGCACGCGCTCACGCAGCTCCTGGCTCGCCGCGCGGCCGAAGGTGATGACCAGCATCTCCTCGAGGGCGGCGTGGCCCTCCGCGACGTAGCGGGTGACCAGCGCGCCGACCGCGAACGTCTTGCCGGTGCCGGCGCTGGCCTCCAGGAGGGTGGTGCCCCGCGGCAGCGGACCGAGGAGGTCGAAGGGCTGCATGGCCTGCTCGAGGGTGGTCACGAACGTCCCCTTTCCCGGATCGGCTGCCACAGCCGGCATGCCAGTGCCCCGAGTCGGGTGCTCTGGTCGGGGTGTTCCTCCCCGGGCCTCGGACGCTGCTCCAGCAGGAGGGCGAGCGGGGCCTCGCGGCCCCAGACGCGCACGTGGGCCTCGTCCTCGTTCTCCACCCCGAAGCGGTCCTTGGACCAGGCGAGCTCGGCCCTGGAGCGGGCCGACCGGGGGTGGGACGTCGCCCAGGCGTGACCGGTCTTCAGTGGCAGCGGGAGCGGCTCGCGCATGCCGGCGTCGTAGATCGCGACCAGGCCGCGCAGCAGCGTCCCTGCCTCGTCGACCGAGCCGAAGGCCGTGCGGGCGACGGCCTGCCCGCGGCCGCCGCGGCCCAGCGCACCGGCCGTCCAGGGCCGTCCCGGCCGACCGGCGCACAGGGCGAGGAGCGGAATCCAGGCGTCGAGGAGGTGCTTGGGGCCGAGGCGGGAGAAGTTGACCTTCACGACGCGGTCGCCGTACAGGTCGGTCACGGTCCCGCGCAGCCGTCGGCCGGCGCCGAGGTCGACGTCCACGTCCACGGCCGCCGCGGTGAGTCCGCCGGTCGCCGCGGAGGCGCGCTCGGCCACGGGCGCGGCCTCCTCGAGGAGCCTCTTCGCCAGCCGCCACCCGAGCTGGCCCGGCGGGAGGACCCCCCGCCGCCACTCCTTGCCGAGGGTCTGCTCCGGGGTGCGGCCGGCGAGGAGGTCGCGGAGCATGCGGTCCCCGACGCCCCACTGCACGAGCCCGTCGAGCTCCACCGGCAGGCCGTCGGCGACCTGGTCGCCCTCGTCGGCGAGCGTGACCTGCAGGCGTGAGCGCAGGAACTCCCTGACCGGGTGCTTGAAGAACGACACGAGGGCGGCGAGCTCGACGACGTCACCGCCCCGGTCGGGCAGCTCGAGGTCGGCCAGCGAGGTCGGGGCCGATCGCGGGCGGGCCGCAGCCAGGGCACCGGCGAGCGCGGCCTTGTCGAAGGAGAAGGGACGCGCGGCGTCGAGGTTGCCGGGGTCGAACGACTGCAGTGGATGGTGGCGCAGCACGTGCTGCTTGCCGCCGGCCACGGTCAGGTCGAGGGTGTCGAGCAGCTCACCGAGGGGTACGGCGGGCGGGCGCGGCTGGCCGGTCGTCTCGTTGGCGCCGGCGTAGGTCACCACGAGGTGCTCGGTCGCGGCGAGGATCGCGTCCAGCATCAGCTGACGGTCCTCGCTGCGTGGGTCTCGCTCACCGGTGACCGGGCGTCGGGCGAGGACGTCGTCCCCGTCGACAGCACCTCCCCGCGGGAAGATGCCGTCGTCGAGGCCAAGGAGGCAGACGACGCGGTGGGGAACCGAACGCATCGGGACCAGCGTGGCAACGGTCAGGGTGCCGGTGCGGAAGTTGGCGCGGGTCGGCCGACCGGCAAGGCGCTCGCGCATCAACGCGCGTACGTCGGGCAGACGCAGCTCGAGGCCGGAACCGGTCGTGGCGTCCACCATCGAGGCCAGCTCGCGGTGCACCTGGGCGGTCTGCCACTCGTCGCCGCGCGCCACGGCCGTCAGCTGGTCGACGCCCTCGCCGATCGTGGACAGCCAGTGCCCCACCGGGTGGCTGCCGACGAGGTCGTCGGTGATCCGCTGGAGGCGGTCGAGGCACTCGGCAAGCCGGCCGGCGAGGTCGATGCTGGTGCTGCCGACGTCGTCGAGCGGCAGCGTCGTACCGAAGAACCGGTCGGCGTCGTCGCTGACGGCGACTCCGGCCAGCACCCGGTCGAGGCCGAAGCGCCAGGTGTTCTGGACGTAGCCCTCCAGCCCGAAGGGCGCCCGGTGGTCCGCGTCGAAGGCCCAGCGGATGCCGGCGCTCTCCACCCAGCCGGTGATCGTCTCGAGGTCGGAGTCGGTGAACCCGAAGCGCCGTCGCACCGGGTCGCAGCCGAGCAGGTCGAGCACCTTGCTGGCCTCGGCACGGCCCCCGGAGAGGTCGAGGAGCTGACCGACCACGGCGAGCAGGGGGTTGGTCTGCGTCAGCGACCGGTCCGCCAGCCGCACCCGCAGCTCATGGCCAGGGTGCCGCCCGATGTCGCCCATCCCGAAGGCGGCGGCGATCAGTGGCGCGTAGGCCTCGATGTCGGGGCACATCACCATGATGTCGCGCGGCTCGAGGGTCTCGTCGTCGGCGAGCAGCCCCAGCAGGACCTCGCGGAGCACCTCGACCTGGCGCGCGGGTCCGTGGCAGGCATGCACCTGCACGCTGCGGTCCTCGGGGTCCGCTCGCCGCGCGGCCGGGTCGGGCGTCGCGTTGGCAGAGATGTCGTGCTGCAGCCAGGAGAGGACGGTGCGGGGGACGTGGTTCCGAGACGCCCGCTGCGCTCGCTCCTCGACCACCGGCGTCGGGGATTGCACCACGGAGGCAAGCGTCCGCTGCAGCTCCCGCAGGTCACGGCCGAGCGAGGCCAGCAGCGGGTGACCCACCCGCTCGTGCGAGACGTCGTCGATGCGAGGGACGGCGCCGACGAGGTCACCGAGCTGCCCCCACAGCGCTTCGGAGGGGTGTGGCAGCCACAGGTGCACGTCGCGGTGCTCCCCGAGGGCGGCGAGCAGCTCGATCTCGGTGACCGGGATCCGGGTGTGGCCGAACAGCGAGAACCGTGCCGGCAGGTGGATCGCATCGGGACGGTCACGCAGGTCGGCGAGGACGTCGCCGTGGCGCAGCCGGGGCGAGGGCGCCGGCACGGCTGCGACCAGGCGTCGCCACAGCTCGGGCTGCCATACGAGGTCGGGGGCCAGGGCGCCTCCGGCTCCGTCGGTGTCGCGGCCGGACTCCCAGTCCTCGAGGAGGCTTGGCCGCTGGACGGCGTACGACGCGAACAGGCGCGCCAGGCGGCGGGCCACGGCGTAGCGACGTCCCCGCCGCAGCTCCCCCTCCTCGCCGTCCTGTCCGTGACCCAGGTGCAGGCTCAGGGCACGGCACCACTCCTCGCCCGCGTGGGCGTCCACGACCTCCAGCAGCGGCCAGACCAGCGCGTCGGGCGACCAGGGGTCGTCCTCACGGGTCCCGGTGATCTCGGCGACCAGGCTGGCAGGCGAACGGAACTCGACCCCGGCGCAGACACCGTCGTCGCGACCCTCGCCCTGGCCGAGACGGTGGGACAGCGTCTGGCTCAGCCAGCGCTCGACGCCGCGGGCCGGGACGAGCACGAGCTCCTGCGCGAAGGGGTCCTCGAGTGGTGCGCGCAGCAGCCGCGCCAGGCCGTCGACGAGGTGGTCCGCTCGGGCGGCTCGATGAAGGAGAAGTGGCACGTCAGGCCCGGCGGGCCTGCCAGAGACCCATCAGGTTGCCCTCGGCGTCCTTGAAGTACGCCGTCCAGCCCATGTCCCCCACGTCCTGGCGACCGAGCACGACCGTCCCGCCCAGGTCCTCGATCTTCTTCAGCGCCGCGTCCATGTCCTCGACGTCGATGGTGATGACGGGCCGGTCGGTCGGGCTCGCCCGCCGGACCATGCCGCCGCCGATGTAACCGGGTTCGGCCGGGAAGCCGCCCTCGCCCGTCGGGCCGGTCTGCACGAAGGAGTAGTTCAGGTCGGGGACCTCGTTGATCGTCCACCCGAACGCCTCGGAGTAGAACGTGCGGGCCCGCTCCGCGTCGTCGAAGGGGATCTCGAAGTGCACGACTCTTCCACTCATGCGGCCGACCCTAGCCGCAGGGACCGACAATGCCGAGGGGCTGTCGGGAGGGCTGGATAGTCCCTGACGTAGTGGCCCCCCACAAGGGACAGCCAGCGGCCAGAACGTCAGGGACTATCCGTCTCCGGCCGACAACCCGCTCGCTGGTTCCTCGAGGTGGCAGGCTGGAGCAGTGACCGACGCAGCGAGCCAGCCAGTGCCCCGGGCACCAGTCAACCCCGCCCTGCGCGAGCCCGCCCACCGGGTCTCCTCCAAGGCGCCGGTGCTGTGGGCGGCCGGGGCGACGGTGCGGTCACTGCTCCTGCTCGCGATCCTCGTCGCCGCGACGGTCCTCGACTGGTTCGCGGTGCCGACGTGGGCCTGGCCGGTGTACGCCGTGCTCGCGGTCACCTACATCGCGGCCATGCCGATCGTGCGCTACCGCATCCACCGCTGGGAGAGCACCGACACGGCTGTCTACACGCAGACCGGCTGGCTCTCGCGCGAACGACGCATCGCCCCCATGTCGCGGGTGCAGACCGTCGACTTCGAGCAGAGCGCCCTGGGCCGTCTGCTCGACCTGGCGTCGGTCACCGTGACGACCGCCTCCGCCGCCGGCCCGCTGCAGATCAGCATGATCGACAAGCCGGTGGCCGACCGCCTTGTCGACGACCTGACCCGTCGTACCGAGGCGGAGGCCGGGGACGCCACGTGACCGTGCCTCCCCGGGAGGAGCCCCCGGTCCGGGACCTCCCCCTCGACGCGCTCCCACCGCCGGGGGCGCCGGCCGTCGAGCCCTTCCCATGGCGGCGCCTCGACCCGCGGATGCTGCTGGTCCACCCGGTTCTCGAGCTGGTCAGGTTCCTCCCGGTCCTGGTCGGTGTCTTCGTGCTGGGCAGCAGCAACAACGACGGCGGAATGTGGCAGCTCTTCAGCGTGGCGGTCCCGGTGGCGGTCGGCATCGTCCGCTTCCTCACGACCCGCTTCCGCATCACTCCCAGGCAGGTCGAGCTGCAGCGCGGGCTGCTCAGCAAGAAGGTGCTGACCGCCCGGCTGGACCGCGTCCGGGCCGTCGAGGTGACCTCGTCGCCGATCCACCGCATCCTGGGCCTCGCCAAGGTGGAGATCGGTACGGCGAGCGGCGCGAAGCAGGTCGACGACAAGTTCGTCCTGGACGGCCTCCCGCTCCAGCAGGCACGGCAGATGCGGATCGCGCTGCTGCACCGGACGCAGGCCGGGACACCCCCCGGCGCAACGGCGCCCGGCCAGGTCCCGCCGGCGACGGTCGACGGGTCGGCGTACGACGACGTGACGCTGCTCGGCTTCGACCGCCGCTGGGTCCGCTACGCGCCGTTGACCTCGTCGGGCAACGTGATCGCGGCCGGCGTGGTGGCGATCCTCGGACAGTTCAGCGAGACCATCGGCAACCGGCTGATCCACCAGTTCGGGGGTCTCGGCTGGGTCACCGGTCGTCCCATCGCCACGCTCGTTCCCGTCGCCGTGCTCGGTGGGCTGTTGTTGTTCCTGTTGCTGGGCGCGGTCTTCTCCGTACTCGGCTACCTGATCACCAACTGGGGCTTCACGCTCTCCCGGGACGCCCGCGGACGTACCTTCCACATCCGTCGCGGGCTGCTCACCACCACCGAGACCAGCCTGGAGCGTGAGCGGGTGCGTGGCCTCGAGGTCATCGAGCCGCTGGGGCTGCGGCTGGTGGGGGCGGCTCGGCTGGCCGCGATCGTCACGGGGGTCTCCCAGCAGGAGTCGGGCAGCTCCCTGCTCGTGCCGCCGGCTCCTCGTGAGGTCATCGACGCGGCGGGGGCTGCCGTCCTGGACACCTTCGAGCCCCTCCGCGTGGAGCTCGGACAGCACGGTCCTGCGGCTCGACGTCGTCGCTACACCCGTGCCCTGCTCGGGGCGGCGGTGCTGCCGGCCGGCGCGCTGGTCCTTGCCCTCGGCACGTCCTTCCCGTGGTGGGTCGCCCCGGCGACGCTGGTCCTGCTGCCCGTTGCGGCGCTGCTCGCCGCCGACCGCTACCGCCGGCTCGGGCATGCACTGGACGAGGGCTACCTCGTGGTCCGCTCGGGGAGCCTGCGCGGTCGGCGAGACGTCCTCCAGCGCTCCGGCATCATCGGCTGGAACGTCCACCAGTCGTGGTTCCAGCGCCGCTCCGGCCTCGTGACGCTGGTGGCGACGACCGCAGCGGGCAAGCAGGCGTACGCCGCCATCGACATCCCCGAGGACCGGGCGATCGCCTTGGCCGACGCCGCCGTGCCGGGCCTGGTCACGCCGTTCCTGCGCTGAGCACCCACCCCGCGAGGCGTCGCAGATTGCGGCAAACTGCGACGCCTCGGCATGTTTCCCGGCCGGGCGCGGGTCACATCAGCTTCTTGAGGACCGGGATCGGGGCGTGCTTCATGACCTTGCTCATCGGGGCCCAGGGCAGGGCCGGTACGCAGGCGGAGTCCTTCTCCTTCTCGATGGCGTCGACCATCGCGCGGACACCCTTCTCCGTGGAGACCATCAGCGGGGTCCTCGCCGAGACGCCCTCGTTCATCTCCGAGGCGATGTAGCCCGGGTAGAGCACGGTCACCTTGATGGGCTTGCCGTAGAGCTCGAAGCGCAGCCCCTCGGCGATGGAGGCGACACCAGCCTTGGTCGCGGCGTACGTCGTCATGGCCTTGGGCATCCCGCGCATGGCCGACATCGAGCTGATCATCACGAAGTGGCCGGCGTTCTGCTCGCGGAAGATCTCCATCGCGGCCTCCGACTGCGCCAGCGCCGCGACGAAGTTGGTCATCGCAGTCTCGCGGTTGGCGTCCCAGCGGCCGGTCCCGAGCGGTGCGCCCTTGCCGAGGCCGGCGTTGATGATGATGCGGTCGATGGACCCGAAGTCGTTCTTGAACGCCCGGAACACCTCGAAGACCTGGTCGTCGTCGTTGACGTCGAGCACCCGGACCTCCACCCGCCGCTCGGGGTGGGAGGCCGCGATCTCGGCCCGGAGGGACTCGAGCTTCTCCGCCCGGCGGGCACACAGCGCCAGGTCGTGTCCCTTCGCGGCCAGCTGCCGGGCCATCTCAGCCCCCAGCCCGCTGCTCGCACCGGTGATCAGGACTGTCCGTCGCGTGGTTGCCATGGCGGACATCCTGCCAATTCGCGATGGTCCCGGACGATCGGACCCTCCCATGCCCGTTTCGGGGCTCCGGACGTCAGGGACTATCGGGGGATCGACGGTTCACGTGACGCATCCCCGGAGCACCCCGCCCGGCGCCGGTAGAAGCCAGCCCCGCCGCGGCTACCCGGAACGAGGCCGGCGGCGCACGATGGAGGTGTGCGACGACGGTCGTGGGTCGTGGCGGCTGCGGGCGTGGCCCTGGTGCTGACCGCAGGCGTGACGTTCTCGCGCCCCTCCTCGCCCGACCGGGCGACCGCGTCGTCCGCAGAGGACTCCAGCCTCACCGTGACGCCGGGCTCCTCGGGCCTACCCCGCCCCCTGACGTACGCCGAGGGCCAGACCATCCACCTGGGCAACCGGACCATCGACACCCATCTCGACCTGCTCTCGCTGGACGTGACCGACGACGGCGCCGCCTTCACCACGCTGGACGGCTATGTCTGGTTCACCGACGGGACCTCGATCGAGCAGATCGGCTTCGCCAACCCGGGTCGGCCGTTGCGCAGCGGCGTCGTGTGGGGTCCGGCGGGACGACCGAACGATCGGGTCGTGTCCGCGCGCACGGGGTCCCGGCTGGCGTGGGTGGAGTTCCCCCGGGGCGACCGGCCGGAGATCGTCGTCTACGACACCCACCGGCGCGACGAGGTCGCCCGAGTGCCGGTCGATCTCGGGCCCAGGTGCCGCAGCTGTGGCCACATCGTGGCGGTCGACGGCGACGACGTGTTCTGGACCGACAGCCTCGAGCACGGCTTCGGCCAGAGCGGGGAGCGCCACAGCCAGGCACTGCTGGCGCGCTACTCGGTCAGCACCGGGAAGCGGTCGAGCATCACGGTGGAGGAGTACCAGCGCCTGCTCCGCCGGAGCCCGCGCATGCTCGTCGTCGGACCCACGCTCGAGTCCGGCACCGTGGAGAGCGGCATCAACCAGGACTTCGCGTTCATCGGCGAGGAGCTCGTCGCCGGCGGCCGTGGCACTGGCAGGCCCATGTTCGACCCCGTCACCGGGCGACGACTGGTGCTCCGTGTCTCGCCGCGCTACGGGTACGGGTTCGGCGCGGCCGAGCGCCTCTACCTGTTCCAGTGGCTCGACGACGACCGGTTCGCGCTGCTCGACGGCACCGGCTGGAACTCCGGCGAGTACCGCGGGGAGGACCTCCTCGTGTGCCGGCTCTCGACCGGGCGCTGCACCGTCGCGGTGCGCCGGCCACCGTCGGCCGGGTCCCCGATCGTGCCCGAGATCGGCAGCCCGGGCGCCGAGCAGGCGCAGGACCGTGCCGCCCGCAGCCTCAGCGGTAGGTGAGCACGTCGGGTACGCCGTCGAGGTGGTGGTGCTCGTTGAAGCTGACCATCGTGGTGCCCCTCCGGCCGGTGATCAGTCGGGTGACCCCGGAGTTGACGCAGACCGGGTTGAGCTTGCGCCACAGCCGGCCGGCCGCGGCACGCTCGTCGGCGAGCAGGCTGGCCGTGGCCCAGGAGACCGGACCGCCGCTGCTGAACACGATCGCGGTCCCCGACCCCACGCCCTCCGCCGTACGCCGCAGCGCTGCTCCGACCCGGTCGGTGAAGGCGGTGAACGACTCGTCGTAGTCGCCGTCGTACTTCCCACCGGTCCAGCGGTCGGTGGCCGACTCGAACCACTCCTGGAACTCCGCCCGGGTGGGCTTGCGGTCCCCGAACGCGGCCGGGTGCGCCTCCAGCATCGCCACGTGGTCGAACTCGTCCCAGCCGGGATCGACCCGCGGGACAGAGGGGCCGCCGAGCTCGCCCAGGCACGCCTCGGCGGTCTCCCGGTGGCGGCGCATGCCGCCCATGACCACGACGTCCGGGACGATGCCCCGCGCGGCGAGCGCCTTGCCGAGCAGTCGTGACTGGTGCCACCCGGTCTCCGAGAGCACGTCGTAGTCGTCGGCACCCCAGGACGCCTGGCCGTGACGCACCAGCAGCAGCTGCCCCACTAGCGGGCAGCCTCGATGATCCTGTTGCAGCGCTCGTCGAGGTGTCGCGCGGCCGGGCCGAAGATGGCGTAGGCCTCGTTGCTGGTCTGGCCGTGGAAGTAGCGGTAGTAGATCTGCTGGGCGATGACCCCGAGGCGGAACAGCCCGTAGACCTCGTAGAAGCGCCACTGCTCCGGCGTGAGGGAGAAGCCCATCCGCTCGCAGTAGTAGTCCACGACCTCGTCGCGCGACAGCATCCCGGGCAGGTTCGTGGGCTGTCGCCGGAACATCCGGAAGAACTCGTCGTCGTCGTCGCGCACCCAGTAGGCGAGCGTGCCGCCGAGGTCCATCAGCGGGTCGCCGACGGTCGCCATCTCCCAGTCGAGCACCCCCACCGGCCGCGTGGGGTCCTCGGCGTCGAGGACGAGGTTGTCGAAGCGGAAGTCGTTGTGGATCAGGCAGCTCGCGACGTCGTCCGGCTGGTGCTCGGCGAGCCAGGCCATCACGGTCTCGAAGTCACCGACGTCCTCGGTGTGCGCGTTGCGGAAGCGTCTCGACCAGCCGGAGACCTGGCGCTCGACGTACCCCTCGCCCTTGTTCATCGAGGCCAGGGATGTCGAGTCCACGTCGATCCGGTGCAGGTCGATCAGCACGTCGAGGGCGTTGGTGCACAGCGCGCGGGTCTGCGCCTCGTCGAGCGAGACGCCGGGTGGGAAGTCGCGCCGCGGGATGATCCCGGGCACGCGCTGCATCAGGTAGAACTCCGCACCGATCACCGACTCGTCCTCGCAGAGCGCGACCATCTCGGGCACGAGCGGGAAGACCTCGGCGAGGCCGTCCTGGATGCGGTACTCGCGCGCCATGTCGTGCGCACCCCTGGCCTTCTGCCCGCTCGGGGGGCGCCGCAGGATCAGGTCGTGCGTCCCGTCGCGCAGCGAGTAGGTCAGGTTGGAGGCGCCACCGCCGAACTGCCGCACCTCGACCTCGCCGGAGAGGTCGGTGCCCTGGCCCTTCAGCCACTCGCGGACGGCCTCGACGTCGAAGCTGTCCTCCTCGCGGACCTCCGACGCCCCGTCGACCTGCTCGACCTCGCTCATCCGTCGTACCTCTCCATCGCATTGAGGCGTGCGGCCTGCCTGCGCATCATCTGGTCGTACGCCGCCCGGTCCGTCAGCTTCAGGTCGTACGCCGCCCTCGCCGCGTCGTCCGGCAGGATCAGCTCGTCGCCACGGTCCATGCCCTCGAGCACGGCGGCGGCGATGTCCTCGGGGCCGAGCGGGGCGCCGGAGACGAGGCTCCCGATGACCTGGCCGACGGCGGTGTCACCGCCCGGGGGCTGCAGGGCCCGCATGTTCTCGATCAGCCGGGTGCGGAAGTAGGAGGGGCACACGACGGTGCAGTGGACGTCGTACTCCGCGAGCTCGTGCGCGGTCGTCTCGCTGAACGCGACCACCGCCGCCTTCACGGCGTTGTAGGAGCCCATGCCCGCCGGGTGCACCAGACCTGCCAGCGAGGCGATGTTGACCACGTGGCCCGATCGCTGCTCCTTGAACATGGGCACGAACGTCCGCGTGCCGCGCACGACACCGAACAGGTTGATCTCGGTGATCCACTGCCACTCGTCCATGCTCGCGACGTCGATGCGGCCCCCGCCCGCGACGCCGGCGTTGTTCACCAGGATGTCGAGCCCGCCCCAGTGCTCGGTGACCCAGTCGCGCGCCGCCGCCCAGTCGTGGTCGGAGCGGACGTCGAGCTCGAGGACGTGTGGTTTCGGGCCGCTCTCGGGAATCTCGGGTTCGCTGATGTCCCCGATGAGCACGTCGTCCCCGCGCGCGCTGAAGGCCGCGGCGAGCGCCTCACCCAGCCCGGACGCACCTCCGGTGACCAGAACACGGCTCATCGCTGGTGCTTGCTGATCTCGAGACGGGCCACCACGCCGCGGTGCACCTCGTCGGGCCCGTCCGCCAGCCGCAGGGCTCGCGCGTTGGTCCACATGGCCGAGAGCGGTACGTCGGCGGAGAGGCCGGCACCACCGTGCAGCTGGATGGCCATGTCGATGACCTGCTGGGCCACGTTGGGCACGACGACCTTGATCTGGCTGACCTCGCTGAGGGCGTTCAGCGGTCCGCCGACGTCGAGCTTCCACGCGGCGTTGAGCACCAGCAGCCGCGCCTGGTCGATGGCGATGCGCGCGTCGGCGATGCGCTCACGGTTGCCGCCGAGGTTGACCAGTGGCTTGCCGAACGCCGAGCGGGACAGGCCGCGCTTGACCGCCAGCTCGAGCGCCACCTCGGCCTGCCCGATCAGCCGCATGCAGTGGTGCACCCGGCCAGGTCCGAGACGACCCTGCGCGATCTCGAACGCGCGTCCCTCGCCGAGCAGGATGTTCGACTTCGGCACCCGCACCTCGTCGAAGGTGACCTCGCCGTGGCCGACCGGCTCGTCGTACACGTTCATCGTGGAGAGCAGCCGCTCGACCTTGACCCCGGGCGTGTCCCGCGGGACCAGCACCATCGTGTGTCGGTGGTGCCGGTCGGCGTCGGGGTCGGAGAGGCCCATGAACACGAGGACCCTGCAGTCGGGGTGACCGACGCCGGTCGACCACCACTTGCGGCCGTTGATGACGACCTCGTCACCGTCGACCACCGCGGTGGCCTCCATGTTGGTGGCGTCCGAGGAGGCGACGCCGGGCTCGGTCATGGTGAAGGCGGAGCGGATCTGCCCGTCCAGCAGCGGCTCGAGCCACTCGGACTTCTGCTCGTCGGTGCCGTACTTCAGCAGCACCTCCATGTTGCCGGTGTCCGGCGCCTGTGAGTTGAAGACCTGCGGCGCCAGGAAGGTCGCCCGGCCCATCTGCTCGGCGAGCGGGGCGTAGTCGGAGTTCGAGAGGCCGGCGCCGCCGTGGGTGCCGAACTTCTCGGCGTAGTGGCCGGTGTGCTCCACCGGCAGGAACAGGTTCCACAGGCCCTGGGCGCGTGCCTTGGCCCGGAGCTCGCCGAGGATCGGGGACTCCGCCCACGTCCCGGCGGCGGCGGACTCGCTGACCTGGCGGTGGTACTCCTCCATGACCGGCTCGATCTCCTCGGTCACGAAGTCGGAGACCAGGGAGATGAGCTCCGCGGCGCGGGGTGAGGGTGAGAAGTCCATGCGGGCGACCCTACCCAGCACCTTGCCAGGCTCGGGGACGCGTCCCGATCAGCCGCCCGCGACCACGGAGATCACCCGCGAGCGGGTCACGGGGTCGTCCCAGCGCCGGGCTGACCGCTGGAGCCGCAGGCACGACCAGAGCAGCATGACGAGGGCCGTCGCGACGGCATACCGGATGTCGTCGATCCCCGCGAGGCCCGAGAAGACCAGCCCGGTCACCGTGGTCACGACCGCCAGCCGGGCGCTGTAGCCGGCCATCACGATCGGTGGTGCGGGGGTGGCCCGTGCACTGCGCAGGTCGACCGCGAAGGGGCGCGCGATGCTCCACCTCATGCCGGCCGCGACCACCTGGACGGACGCCACCAGCGTCGAGCACACCAGGGCGGTGACCTCCGGCGTCGTGGGGCGCCCGGCACGCAGCGCGGCGAGGACCAGGGTGACGGCTGCCGAGCTCAGCAGCACCTCCAGCAGCACCGCCGAGCGGGAGGCGAAGACGGCGCGCGGCGTGACGGGAAGGCTGTCGCGCCACAGGGCGCCCCGGCCGTCGAGGCACCAGGTGTTGACGCCGAAGAGCAGCGCGGCCCCGGAGGCGACCAGCCCGGGGAGGATCGTGAGCATGGTCCACTCCAGGTTCCCCGCCAGGGCCACCGCGCCGGGCATCACGGCCAGCACCGTCAGCCCGCGGCGAAGGGGCACCGAGCGCCAGACCGCCGCCCGGTCGATACGCAGCAGCATCGTGAAGTCGGAGCCGGGCACGGCACGTGCCTCGTGACGGCCGGACTCCAGGCGCAGCTCCTCCCGCATCGGTCGGCTCAGCGCCCAGCGCGCCGGCAGGGCTCCGACCACGACGGCGGCGGCTCCGGCGAGCAGGAGCGTCACCACCCCGAACGCCCACGTGGACCAGCCCCTGGCCTGACCCTCCAGCACGATCACCAGGATCTGGGCGGTGGGGCTGCGGTCCAGCAGCGGGGTGAGCCGGCCGGTCACCACGAGGGCAGCAGCGACGGCGGCGAGCACGGCCAGGAAGGTGCGGAAGGCCGCGATGCCGTGCGGGCCCCGGCGTACGCCCTCCGCCATCCAGCCGACGACCTGCGCCAGGGCCGTCGCCCCGAGGATCCAGAGGAGCACCGGCAGCTCGTAGGCCCAGAGCCGAGCGGGACCCAGGGCGTAGGAGGTGACGCCGAGCAGCGCCCAGGCCTGCGCGATCCAGGCGATGTTCAGCGGCGCCAGGATCAGGGCCCCGAGGTGCTCGGTGACCGTGGAGACGGGGAAGGCCACCGCCTGGTCGCGGGGCACGATCTCCCGCCCGCCGGCCGAGGCGACCGCGGTGAACGAGGCCAGGACGAGGAAGCCCAGGCACAGCGACGGCAGCAGCGCCAGCAGCTGGCCGCTGCGGGCGCGAGGGGTGTCACCACCGAGGTAGGCGGGTCCGAGCACGGCGAGGATGGTGAGCAGCAGCACCAGCAGGGCGCCGAGACGCACGCGGCGCCGCTCGGCGTCGGAGAGGCCAGAACGTCGGAACGCCAGGAGGGACGCGAGATCCTCGCGGCCGGTGCGCAGCTCAGTCCAGGAGAGCGCGGTAGACACCGGCGCCCTCCTCACCGACGAGCTCGTGGGACCGCAGCCTGGCGACGGTCGACCCGCCCCTGAGGACGAGCGCGGTCTCGCAGGCCTGGACGGCGAGGTCGCGCAGGTGCGTGGAGACGAGTACGGCGGCCCCGCGCGCCCGGGCGTCGGCGATCGCCTCGAGGGTCGCCTCGACGCCGAGCGGGTCGACGCCGTCGAACGGCTCGACGAGCAGGAGCACCGAGGGCTGGTGGAACCTGGCCAGGACGACCGAGAGCCGTCGCCCCATCCCGTGGCTGAACCCCGAGGTCACCCGGTGGGCGACGTCGCCGAGCTCGAACCGCTCGAGGAGGTCGTGAGCCCGGTCCTCCCAGTCCTCGAGGCGGCGCAGGCGAGCGGAGAGCTGGAGGTGTTCCCAGGGCGTCGCCCGTGGGACGAGACCGCCGACGTCGGGGCAGTAGCCGGTGAGTCGTTTCACCGCGAGCGGGTCCGTGCGTACGTCGACACCGTCGACCTCGACGACCCCCTCGGTCGGCGGGATGACGCCCGCGAGCACGCGCATCGTCGTGGACTTGCCGGCGCCGTTGCGCCCCAGCAGCGCAGTGGCGCGGCCGGCCTCGGCGGTCAGGTCGATGCCCCTGACGGCCGCCACGGCCCCGAAGCGGACCCAGAGCCCCTGGATGTCGACTCGTCTCTGCCCCTGCTGCCCGACCTCGTCCACCCGGTCATTCTGGCTGACGGCCGCCGAACGCGTGTCCGCTTTGACCGAATGCCTGACCGGCGCCGAGAAGCCGCCGAGGCGTCGCAGATTGCGCTCCCCAAGCGGCCGAGGCGTCGCAGTTTGCCGCAATCTGCGACGCCTCAACGGGTTTGGCGCCGCAATCTGCGACGCCTCAGCGGGTGGGGTCAGGAGCGGCCGAGCAGCGAGCCGTAGCCCGCGGCAAAGGCAGCCGAGCTGAGTGACCCGAGCACGCGGGAGCGCTTGTTCACCTCGGAGCCGGCGCCGACCGTGATCAGGGCGTCCGCGGCGTTCATGGCGACGGCCAGGGTCGTCAACCGCCTGCGCTCGTCCTTGTCCGCGCCGAGGAGGGCAGCGCCGAGCACGATGGTCCGGGTGCCCCACAGACGGGTCATCACGCGGAGTTCGCCGCTGTCCTTGAGCCCGTAGAGCCGCTCGAACACGCGGGGGGTGAGGGTGGCGGCGGCGCCGAAGCCGATCGCGGCCCACGAGAGCCCCCGCTGCAGGGTGTCGTCGTGGATGTCGATGTCGGTCATGTGCGTGTCCCTCTCTCGCGGCGGTTGCTGCACGCTAGCTGCCGGGGACGTGTCCACGCCATGGCATGGACGAACAGACCTGTCCGCGGCTCGGGACGTTGCTCTGGGAGCGTGTTGTCACCGAGCCGCGGCCAGGGTCTCGTTGCGGTGCGGGTGTGTCGCTGTGATGCCGGGTGGATCAGGCCGGGAAGCGCTCGCCGTTCTCCGCCATCGCCACGAGGCGGTCGGTGGGGGCGAAGCGGTCGCCGTACTTCTCGGCGAGCTCCCTGGCGCGGGCGACGAAACCGGGCAGGCCCTTGCCGGTCGGGCCGTCGTACCCGTGCATGAACTGGGCGGTGCCACCGGTCAGTGCCGGG
>NZ_JAOPXP010000052.1 GCF_025965085.1 Marmoricola sp. | reverse complement strand
CTCAGGCGAGCTGCTCGAGCAGACCCGTGTCCACGTCGTACAGGAAACCGCCGACGGCGACCCGCTCGGGGATGAGCGGGTGCGAGCGGACCTTGCGGACGTCGTCGCGCAGCGTCCCTTCCTGGTCCTCGACCACGCCGAAGTTCTGCCAGGAGGCGTCCTGGCCGGCCGACTCGCCGACCTTGCGGCGCAGCTCCTCGAGGGTCGAGCTGGCCATGGCACAGCGGGTGTGGGGAACGATCAGGATTCGCTCGACGCGCAGCAGGTGGACGCCCAGCACCAGCGCCTCGAGGGCCTGCGGCGTGACGCGGCCACCGGGGTTGCGGAAGATCTTCGCGTCACCGGGGTTGAGCCCCAGCATCTGGAGGGGGGCGATCCTGGAGTCCATGCACGTGACGAGGGCGATGCCGGCGTGGGCGACGCCGTCGAAGCCCGCCAGGTCGAACGTCTTCGCAAAATCTCTGTTGGCCGCGAGCAGGTCGTCGAAAGCGTCGGTCGTCACGCGTCTGAACTTAGTCCCTCTCGGTGTCCTGGGCGAGGTGACGTTGGCCACCGACGGGGTTCACAGGGAGCTGGCGAGGCCAGGGTGGGAGACCTCGCCCGTGTCGGCTCCGCGGAAGCAGATCACTGCGGCGACAGCGGCGACCACGGCGCAGACGGCCGCGCCGACGAAGATCGCATGCAGCTGCTCGATGCCGGCCTCCTGGATCAACCGGGTGTACGCCGCGCATCTGGTGCGGTCGTTCGTGCAGACGTCGTTGGGGGAGGGGATCCCCGACTGGACCGCGTAGTAGCGGCGCAGCCCGATGGTGGTGAGCGCAGAGATCCCCACCAGCATCCCGACCATGCGGGAGACGACGAGCAGCGCGCTGGCGACGCCGTGGACGCTGGCCTCGGTGCTCGCCAGCAGTGCGGCGTTGACCGGAGCGAGCGCGAGGCCGAAGCCCACGCCGGTCATCGCGAGGACGACCGAGGAGGTGAGGTGGTCCAGTGACGTGGAGCCCCAGCCGGCCATCAGCCAGAAGCCTGCCGCAGCGAGCAGCATCCCGGTCGCGGCGATGGTGCCGGCCGACGCGCGCCGGATGAGTGCGCCGCCCACCAGTGCCCCCAGCGGCAACGCGACGAGGAACTCCACCAGCACGAGCGCGGCCTTGACCTGCGACCCGTCGGCGACGGTCACGCGGGCGAAGATCGGGATGTCGACCAGGGCGGCGATCAACGCCGCGCCGACGAAGAAGCTCACCAGCACCGATCCCCACGCCGGTCGCTGCGCGAAGGCGCCGTGCGGGATGAGGGGCGCACGCGACCGGCGGTTGTGCAGGGCGAACAGGACGCCGGCGACAGCGGCGAGGGCGAGGTACCTCGCCCCGGTCGGCGAGAAGACCTGCACCTCGGGATCGGCTGTGGCGAAGGCGAGGATGACCCCGCCGAGCGACACCGAGAGCAGGCCGGCACCGACGAGGTCGGCCTCGCGCACGGAGCACCACCAGTCCCCCAGGTCGACCAAGGGGTGGGCGGCCAGCAGCAGCCGCGCCAGGAGGGCTGCGCCGAGGGCCACGGTCACCAGCCCGATCTGCGACCACCAGATGGAGCCACCGGCGTGGAACGGCACGAACGGGCCGCCCAGGGACACCGACGTGACAAGGCCCCGCGGCTGGCGCATGACGAGCAGCATCGCGGTCAGGGTGAGGACGAGCAGGAGCAGGCCGGGCCAGTCCACGCCTCGATGGCGGGGGAGTCGGCGGGGTGGTCTCGAGACGCGCGCCGGCGCTCCCTCCTCAGCCACCGGGGTGGGGGGCGCCGAGGAGCGGGTCAGGGTGGCGATCGCGGCGGCGAGGACGAGGCCGGCGGCGAGGTTGATCCAGAAGATGTCGCGCCAGGTGCCGAAGGTGAGGACGACCGCGCCGTACAGGGGGCCGAGGACGCTGCCCAGCTCCTGGACCGCACCCACCACTCCGAGGGGGACCCCGCGGCGGTTGGCGGGATACAGGTCGGCCACCAGGGCCAGGGTCACCGGCACCAGACCGCCACCGCCCACGCCCTGCAGGAAGCGGCCGGCGACCAGGCTCCCGAGGTCGTACGCCGCGGCGGTCACCAGCGAGCCGAACGCGAACACGACCAACGCGGCGACGAGCACCGGAGTCCGGCCGCGTAGGTCGGCGATGCGGCCCATCAGGGGAAGCATCGCGACGTACCCGAGCAGGAAGCCGCTGACGATCGGGGCCGCCCGCTGCAGCTCGTCGACGCCGAGCCCGACCGAGCCCATCATGTCGGGCAGGGAGAGGACCACCACGTAGGTGTCGGCTGCAGCGAACGCCACCGCGACCGAGGCGAGACCGAGGAGCAACCGTGCCGAGCGGCCGGGTCCGGGTCGGGTCCCTGGACCTGAGTCGGGACCGGCGTCGGGACCGGGGGTCGCGAAGGACATGGCGCTCAGCCGATCACGACGTGGGAGCGGTGATCTTGACGCCCTTGCCGTACTCGCTGAACTTCACGTCGTAGGTGACGTCCTGGCCTCCGGTGAAGAACGGCCCGGTCACCTGCACGGTGGTGGCGTAGCCCTTCTCGTCCACCCCGACGGTGGTCCGGTAGGTCTGCTTCGCCACCGCGCTCGGGATGATCGCCTTGACCGCGGCGCCGGGGAGGGTGCCGGTGTAGCTGGTCAGGATCGTGTCGGCGCTGCGGGTCTGCTCGCCCCTCTCCAGTCCCTCGAGCCGGGTCAGCAGCGCGGAGAGGCCGTTGCGGGGGTCGGCGAAGTGGGCCGGGTCGGGCGCGCCGTACTCGGAGGGCTTGATCACGGCATAGCCGGTGGCCAGCGGGAGCTTGGCGTAGACCTTGGCACCGACCGAGGTGATCGGCACGGTCGCCGTCAGGCCGCTCAGGACCACCTTCACGTCCCCCTTGAACGCGGGCGCGTGCGTCACGTCGCCGTTCGCGCCCAGCACGCCGTTGCCCGACGAGGGGGTGGAGTCGGTGGTCAGCGCGATGTGCACGCTGCTGGCGTCGTCGAAGTGCTTCTTGGCGGTCCTCATGACCTCGGCAGGGGTCTGCGCCGCGGCCTTCTTCGTGTCGCCGCCGCCACAAGCCGCGAGCAGCACCGGGGTGACGAGCACGAGCGCGAGCACGGACAGGGCGCGTGGGCGCGAGGGTTGGGCCATGCTCTCAGCCTGCCACGTCGGGCGGTGCCGGCGCCGGAATGGTCGCGGTCACCGGCCCGGCCACCGCCACGATCGGCTGGCTGCCGGGATGACCCGAGCCGTCCCGCCGGGCCACGGGCTCGGGCAGGTCGACGGGCGTGCCGCTGTCCGCCACGGCCAGCGCGGGGGAGGCGCCGGCCCAGGCGAAGACGAGCTCGTCCTCGCCCCGCAGGAAGCGGTGGCAGCGGACGCCGCCGGTGGCGCGCCCCTTCGGCGGGTACTCCGAGAACGGGGTGACCTTGACCGAGCCGGCCTCCGTCCCGGGCAGCGCCGAGGCGGATCCCGACACGGTCACCACGACCGACTCGGCAGGGTCCAGCGCCGTGAAGGAGACGACGCGGGCTCCGGTGGCGAGCTTCACGCCCGCCACGCCACCGCCCGAGCGGCCCTGCGGACGCACCTGTCCGGCGCCGAACTGCAGCAGCTGCGCGTCGCTGGTGACGAAGCACAGCGTCTCGTCCCCGGTGCGCAGCTCGGCGGCGCCGACGAGCTCGTCGCCGTCCTTGAGCGAGATGACGTCCCAGTCGTCGCGGTTGGAGAGGTACTCCGGGTTGACCCGCTTGACCACGCCCAGCTTCGTGCCGAGCGCGAGTCCGGGGGAGTCGGGCTCGAAGCTGGTCAGCGCCAGGACCCGCTCGCCCTCGAGGGTGACGAACTCGCCCACGGGCGCGCCGCCCTGCAGGTTGGGGTGGTTGGCCGTGCTGGGCAGCGTCGGGAGGTCGAGCACGCCGAGCTTGACCACGCGTCCGGCGGAGGTGATCACCCCGACCTCGCCGCGCGCGGTCGAGGTGACCGCCGAGACGATCACGTCGTGCCGGGTGCGTCCGCCGCCCTCGCCGGGACGGTCCAGGGTCGTCGTACGCGCCAGGAGGCCAGAGGACGACAGGAACACGTAGCAGGGGTCGTCGGCCACCTCGAGGGGCGTGGCCGACGAGGCGGTGGTCTGGCCGGAGGACTCGAGCAGGACGGTGCGGCGGGGGGTGCCGAAGGTCTTGGCGACCTCGGCCAGCTCCTCGGAGACCACCGTGCGCAGCCGGGACTCGTCACCGAGGATCTCCTCGAGCCCGGCGATCGTGCGCAGCAGCTCGTCGCGCTCCTTGTCGAGCTCGATCTTCGAGAACTTCGTGAGCCGCCGCAGCGGCATGTCCAGGATGTAGTTGGCCTGGATCTCGGTGAGGTCGAAGACGTCCATCAGGCGCTCGCGGGCCATCTCGGCGTGGTCGCTGCCGCGGATCAGCTGGATGACCTCGTCGATGTCGATGATCGCGAGCAGCAGTCCGTCCACGAGGTGGAGCCGGTCGGCTGCCTTGCCACGGCGGTAGGACGAGCGGCGGCGTACGACCTCGAAGCGGTGCTCGAGGAAGACCTCCAGCATCTCCTTGAGGCCGAGCGTGCGCGGCTGCCCGTCGACGAGGGCGACCGCGTTGATGCCGAAGGACTCCTCCATGGGAGTGCTCTTGAACAGCTGCTCGAGCAGCGCCTCGGGGTGGAAGCCGTTCTTGACCTCGATGACGAGCCGCAGCCCCTTCGCCCGGTCGGTGAGGTCCTTGACGTCGGCGATGCCCTGGAGCTTCTTGGTCTGGACGAGCTTCTTGATCGCGGCCACGACGCGCTCGGTGCCCACCCCGTAGGGGAGCTCGGTGACCACGATGCCCTTGCGGCGCGCGGTCACCGACTCGATGCGGGTGGTGGCGCGCATGCGGAAGCTGCCGCGGCCGGACTCGTAGGCGTCACGCACGCCGTCGAGCCCGATGATCTTGCCGCCCGTCGGCAGGTCGGGTCCGGGGATGAAGCGCATCAGTGCGTCGAGGTCGGCCTTCGGGTGCTTGACCAGGTGGCGCAGGGCCTGCACGACCTCGACCAGGTTGTGCGGCGCGATGTTGGTGGCCATTCCGACAGCGATGCCCGCGGCGCCGTTGACAACGAGGTGGGGGATCGCGGAGGGAAGGACGGACGGCTCCACCTCGCGCCCGTCGTAGTTGGGGCGGAAGTCGACGGTGTCCTCGTCGATCGTGGCCGTCATCGCCACGGCGGCGGGAGCCATCCGGGCCTCGGTGTACCGCATGGCGGCAGGCGGGTCGTCCGGCGAGCCGAAGTTGCCGTGCCCGTCGACCGTGGGCAGGCGCATCGGCCACGGCTGGGCCATCCGGACCAGCGCGTCGTAGATGGCACCGTCACCGTGGGGGTGGAAGCGGCCCATGACCTCACCGACCACGCGAGAGGACTTCACGTGCCCGCGCTCGGGTCGCAGGCTCATGTCGTGCATCCCGTAGAGGATGCGGCGCTGCACCGGCTTGAGGCCGTCGCGGGCGTCGGGGAGGGCCCGCGAGTAGATGACCGAGTAGGCGTACTCCAGGAAGCTGGCCCGCATCTCGTCGCCGACGTCGATGTCGACGATGTGTTCCTCGAAGTCCTCCGGGGGAGGCGGTGCAGTACGACGGGCCATGGGGGGATTCTCCCAACCGACCGAAGAGATTCGCCGCCGGGCACGCCGGTCGGCTCCGGACGGTACATTTCAGTCGTGACTGCGCAGGGCATCGAGGAGCCGAGCGACCGCTCCCCCAAGGGCTACCCCGAGCACTGGGAGGCGGACGTCTTGCTGCGTGACGGGCGCACCGCCCACCTCCGGCCGATCCTGCCCGAGGACGCCGACGGGCTGGTGGAGTTCTACGCGCAGGTCTCCAAGGAGTCGAAGTACTTCCGGTTCTTCGCGCCCATGCCCCACCTCTCCGAGCGCGACGTGCAGCGGTTCACCAACGTCGACTACCGCGACCGGGTGGCGTTCGTGGTGACGGTCGCGCAGAAGATCATCGCGGTCGGACGCTACGACGTCATCGGCGACGGCGAGGCCGAGGTCGCCTTCCTCGTGCAGGACGCGCACCAGGGCCGCGGGATCGCGCAGCTGCTCCTGGAGCACCTGGCGCAGGCCGGACGCGAGCGTGGCGTCCACCGGTTCGTGGCCGAGGTGCTGCCGGACAACCGCCGCATGATCCAGGTGTTCCGCGAGCAGGGCTACGTCGTCAAGGGCGGCTGGGACGAGGGCGTGATGCACCTCGAGTTCGACATCGACCCGACCGACACCTCGATCGGTGTCCTCGCGGCCCGCGAGCACCGGTCCGAGGCCGCCTCGATCGCCGCCTTCCTCAACGCCCGCAGCGTCGCGGTCATCGGCGCCTCCCGTCGCAGCGACACGATCGGCGCCCTGCTGGTCCGCAACCTCGTGCTGGGTGACTACGCCGGCCGGGTCTACGTGGTGAACCCCGCTGCCGACGCGGTGGCCGGCATGCCGGCCTACCCCAGCGTCGGGGACATCCCCGGCGACGTGGACGTGGCCATCGTCGCGGTGCCGGCCGAGGCCGTCCAGGACGTCGTGCTCGACTGCGCCGCGAAGGGCGTCCACGGCCTGATCGTGATCTCCAGCGGCTTCGCCGAGACCGGCGAGGAGGGGCGCAAGCGGCAGCGCAAGCTCGTCGGCCTGGCCCGCTCCTACGGCCTGCGGCTGATCGGCCCCAACTGCCTCGGGGTCATCAACACCGCCTCCGAGGTCTCGCTGAACGCCTCGCTGGCGCCGGTGATGCCCCCGCGCGGACGGGCGGGGTTCTTCTGCCAGTCCGGCGCCCTGGGCTCGGCGATCCTCGAGAAGGTGCGCGGCCGGGGCCTGGGCCTCTCGACGTTCGTCAGCGCCGGCAACCGTGCCGACGTCTCGGGCAACGACCTCCTGCAGTACTGGGAGGAGGACGCCGCGACCGAGGTGATCCTGCTCTACCTGGAGTCCATCGGCAACCCGCGCAAGTTCTCGCGCATCGCCCGCCGCGTCTCCCGGTCCAAGCCGATCATCGCGGTGCGGTCCGGTCGCAGCACCCAGGGCGTGCCGATGGGCCACGCCGTACGCCAGATCGCGGCGCCGCCGGAGGCCGTCGACGCCATGTTCCGGCAGGCAGGGGTCATCCAGGTCGACACCCTCGACGAGATGTTCGACGTCGCGCAGCTGCTCGCCCACCAGCCGCTCCCGACCGGGTCCCGCGTCGCGATCGTGGGGAACTCCGACGCCCTCGGGCTGCTCGCGGTCGACGCCGCCGCGGCGAGCGGCCTCACCGTCACCAGCGCCACCGCGCTGGGGGCGGACGCGACCGCCGAGGACTTCGAGAACGCCCTCGACACGGCGATCGACGACGAGCACGTCGACGCCGTGGTCGCGGTCTACATCCCGCCGCTCGACGCCGGTGGCGAGGAGGTCGCCAACGTGCTCGCCGCCGTCGGTGAGCAGTCGGACAAGCCGCTGGTCTCCTCGTTCCTCGGCCGCGAGGGCGTGCCCGAGCTGCTGAGGGTGCCCGACCTCTCCGGCCACACGGCCGGCCGCGGCTCGGTGCCGTCGTACCCCGCCGTGGAGGCGGCCGTGAGGGCGCTCGCCTGCGTCGTGGAGTACGCCGCCTGGCTCAAGCGCCACGACGACTCCGTGGGCGTGCTCGAGGAGATCGACCTCGACGCCGCGAAGCGGCAGGTCAACGAGCTGCTGATGCAGCACCCCGAGGGCCACGACCTGTCCGACCCCGAGCTGCAGAGGCTGCTCGGCAGCTACGGGATCGATCTGTGGGAGCGGGTGCACGTCTCCACGGTCGAGGAGGCCGTCGCGGCGGGTGAGCGGCTCGGCTGGGACGTCGTGCTCAAGGCGACCGCCGAGCGCCTGCGCCAGCGGCCCGACCAGGCCCACGTGTGGCGCAGCATCGACGACGAGGCGGAGATGCGCGACGCCTGGCAGTCGCTGATGGGGATCATCAGCCATCCCGGCGACGCCGAGTTCGTCGTACAGCGCACGGCTGCGCCGGGGATTCCCGTCGCCATCCGGGGGCTCGAGGACCCGCTGTTCGGGCCGGCTGTCTCGTTCGGGATCTCCGGTGCCCTCACCGACCTCGTCGGTGACCGCGTCTACCGGATCCCGCCGATCAGCGCCCTCGACGCCGCCGAGATGGTCCGGGCGATCAAGGCAGCGCCGTTGCTCTTCGGGTACCGCGGCAGCGAGCAGGTCGACGTACGCGCCGTCGAGGAGCTCATCAGGCGTGTCGCGCAGCTCAAGATCGACCTCCCGCAGCTGAGCCAGCTCGACCTGATGCTGGTGCACGCGACGGCCGACGGGGTGAGCGTGCTGCACGCCACCGGACGGGTCGACCCCATGGCCGAACCGCGCTCGGACCTCTTCGTGCGCCGTCTCACCAATCCGCTGGACGACACGCTCCACGGCTGACCAGCGCGGATGCGTGACAGACTGAGGCCATGCGTCAAGCTCCCCCCAGCGACCGCTTCGGCGACCTCGTCGTTGCGATCGACAAGACCGGCTACTACCCGCAGGTCGTCGCGGCCGGTGTGCGGTCGGCGGTGGCAGGGGAGAGCGTCACCTCGTTCCTGGTCCACCACGAGCCCACGATCGACCGCGACGAGGTCCGGCGGCACATCACCGTCGTCGTCCTGACCGCTACCCGCCTGATCCTGTGCCACACCGACGAGCACGCCCCCGACGACCTCCTCCCCGAGCCCTACACGTCGACCTCGACCGAGGCGATCCAGCTGAGCTCGGTGCGGTCGATCGTGGTGAACCGGATGATCGCCAACCCCGCGACCTACGACGGCGGCGGTGAGCCCACCCCCAGCGAGGCGGTGCTGACCATCGGCTGGGGTGGCATCAACCGCATCGACCTCGAGCCCGCCGCGTGCGCCGACCCGGAGTGCGACGCCGACCACGGCTACACCGGGATGGTGGTCTCGGACGACTTCTCGTTGCGGGTCAGCTCGGCCGCAGACGGACAGGCCGCGGTCGACGACCTCCTGGTCTTCGCCGAGAGCCTCTCGGCCCGCACGCAGAGCTGACGGGTGGCCTCGTCCTCGGTGCCGGGGCTCGTCGAGCCGGAGTACGCCGGCGCCACGCCCGGTCGGTCCCTCGGCGACATCCTTCCCGCGGTGGCCGCCGCCCTCGGGGTGCCTGTCGGCTTCCATGAGACCTCCCTGGTGCTGCCGCCCGCCCCGGCGTACGTCGTGATGCTGGTGGACGGCCTGGGTCACGAACTGCTGGCGGAGCATCGCGTGCAGGCGCCGTACCTCCACTCGCTGCTGGGGCAGGAGCCGGCGACCTGCGGCGTGCCCTCGACCACCGCGACCTCGCTGACCTCGCTGGGCACAGCCCTGACGCCGGGCCAGCACGGTCTGGTCGGGTTCACCTCGAGGGTGCCCGAGAGCGGTGCGCTCTTGAACTCGTTGTTCTGGGACCAGCCGGTCGACCCCCTGGAGTGGCAGCCACACCGCACGGCGTTCAGCCGGCTCGAGGAGGCCGGCGTACACACGACCGTGGTGAGCAAGCGTGAGTTCGCCGAGTCGGGGCTCACCCGTGCCGGCCAGCGGGGCGCGAGGTACGTCGGTGCCGACGACGTCGCGGAGCGGATCGCGGGCGCGGTCGCGGGTGCGGCGCAGCGGCCGTCGGTCACCTATGTGTACGAGGGAGACCTCGACTGGCACGGGCACCGGGCGGGCGTCGACTCCCAGCGGTGGCGGGCGCAGCTGCGCGACATCGACGAGGACGTCCAGGAGCTGCGCGACGAGCTGCCGGACGAGGTGCGGCTGCTGGTCGTGGCCGACCACGGGATGGTCGACTCCACGGTCGAGAGCCGGCTCGACATCGACGAGCTCCCCCAGCTGCGCGACGGGATGACGCTGCTGGGTGGCGAGGCCCGCTTCCGGCACGTCTACTGCCACACCGGTGCCGTCGACGACGTGGCCGAGACCTGGCGCGAGACGCTCGCGGGCCGCGCGACCGTGCTCACCCGCGACGAGGCGATCGAGCGCGGCTGGTTCGGCAAGGTCGACTCGCGCGTGCGCCCGCGCCTCGGTGACGTGGTGGTCGCGGCCCACGACGAGTGGGCGTTGATGAGCTCGCGGGACTTCGCCTACGAGATGACGCTCATCGGCCTGCACGGCTCGCTCACGCCGAGGGAGATGCACATCCCCATCCTGGTCGGGTGAGCGACGAATCGGGGTCGACGGGGGAGTCCCTGCGGTTCACGGGTGAGGCAACGCCATGCGACGTCAGGTTCCCCGGTGAGCCGGTGAGCCGGTGAGACCTGCAGCCCTCACGCGAAGGGGAGGGGCTCGGCGATCATCGAGATCGCCCGGGCCCGGGCCGCGGTCATCCGGCGACGGTGGTGGGCTCGGCAGAGCACCTCGTAGGCGATCTCGGCCGGGGTCTCGCCGTCGACGTCGCCCACGACGATCACCTCGCCCTCGGTGACCATCTCGCCGTTGACCGTGCGGGCGTTGTGGGTGGCCCGCTTGCCGCACCAGCACAGGGCCTCGACCTGGAGGACGTTCATCCGGTCGGCGAGCTCGACCAGCCGCCGCGAGCCCTCGAAGAGCGCGGTCCGGAAGTCCGAGAGGATGCCGAAGGCGAAGACGTCGATCTGCAGCTCGTCGACGATCTTGGCGAGCTGTTCGACCTGGGCGCCGGTGTAGAACTGGGCCTCGTCGCAGATCAGGTAGTCGATGCGCGCGCCGTGCGTGAGCTCACCGACCACGTAGCGCCAGAAGTCGAAGCGCTCGTTCACCTCGGTCGCCTCGTGGGTCAGGCCGAGACGGGAGGAGATCTGCGCCTCGCCGGCGCGGTCGTGGGTGGTGAAGATGCGCCCGATCCGGCCGCGGGCGGCGTGGTTGTGGTTGGTCTGGAGCGCGAGCGTGCTCTTTCCGGAATCCATCGTGCCGGTGAAGAATTGGAGTTCAGGCATCGGGGAGGATCATGCCATGCACGCATCCGGACGCGACCCGCTGATCGACCCCGACGACCTCGCCGCGCTGGTCGCGTCGGGCGGGTGCACCGTGCTGGATGTGCGCTACCGGATGGGCGGCCCGCCGGGTGCCGGGGAGTACGCCCGTGGCCACGTCCCCGGGGCGGCGTACGTCGACCTGGACACCGCGCTCGCCTCCGCGCCCGGGCCGGGCGGACGCCACCCGCTGCCGGACCCGGCGGTGTTCGAGGACGCGATGCGCGCCGGCGGCGTACGCAACGACCTCCCCGTGGTGGTGTACGACGACTGGGCTGGTCGCGCCGCCGCACGGTGCTGGTGGCTGCTGCGGTGGGCCGGTCACGAGGATGTGCGCGTGCTGGACGGGGGCTGGTCGGCCTGGGTGGAGGCCGGACACGAGCAGTCGGACGTGCAGAGGTCCCCGCAGGTCGGTGACTTCGCGGCGGCCCGCCCGGGACTGCTGCCCGTCCTTGCGGTGGACGACGTCCTGGGCGTCGTCGAGCGCGGCGTCCTCATCGACGCCCGCGACCCCGAGCGCTTCCGTGGCGAGGTGGAGCCGGTCGACCCGGTGGCCGGGCACGTTCCCGGGGCGGTCAACGTGCCGACCGGCGCCAACCTCACCGGGGACGGTCGGTTCCGCACGGCTGGGGACCTGCGCCGGGTCTATGCGGCGGCGGAGGGACGGGAGGCTGCGGTCTACTGCGGCTCCGGAGTGACCGCGACCCACGACATCCTGGCGATGGCGGTGGCCGGCATCGACGCCACGCTCTACCCGGGCTCGTGGAGCGAGTGGGTCACCGACCCGACCCGGCCCGTCGCCACGGGCGACTGAGTGACCCGCGTCCTGGCCCTCCTGCGGGCGAGCCACCCCGGTCCGAGCGTGGCCGTGACCGTGCTGACCGCACTCTTGGCGGTGGGCGCCGGGCACGGGCTCGCCTCGGGGGCCCTGGTGACCGCCGCCGTGGCAACCGGCCAGCTCAGCATCGGCTGGTCCAACGACCTCCTCGACGCTGCGCGGGACCGCCAGGTCGGCCGCGCCGACAAGCCCATCGCCGGCGACGAGGTGAGCGAGCTCGTGGTCCGCCGGGCCACGGCCGCAGCGTTGCTGGCCTGCGTGGTGCTCTCCTTGGCGTGCGGGCTCGAGTCCGGCTCGGTGCACCTGCTGCTGGGCGTCGGCTCCGGCTGGGCCTACAACCTCGTCCTCAAGCGCACGGCGTGGTCGGCGGTTCCCTATGCCGTCGCCTTCGGCTCCCTGCCTGCCGTGGTCACGCTGGCGCTCCCGGACCCGGAGCTCCCGGGACCGTGGACCATCGCAGCCGGCGCCCTGCTCGGCATCGGCGCCCACCTGCTCAACGCGCTGCCCGACCTCGCGGACGACGCGCAGACCGGCATCCACGGGCTGCCGCAGCGCCTGGGTGCGCGCCGCGTGCGCCTGATCGCCCCGCTGGTCCTCCTCGCCGGTTCCGCCGCCGCTGTGCTGGGCAGCGGCGACCGGGGGTCGGCCGCCCCCTGGGCCGCGTTCGGTGCCACGGTCGTGCTCGCCGTGGTCGCGATGACCGGCCGCGGCCGGGCGCCGTTCCTGGCCGCGATCGGCATCGCTCTGGTTGACGTGGTCAGCCTCGTGACCTCCACGTGACCCCGGCCACGGGACGTCGCGCCTCGCGCCACGGCACCCCGAGGCGGTCGGCGTCGATCGTCAGCAGGACCAGCGGTCGTTCCAGCCGGGGCCGTGGGCCCACGTCACCAGTGGACGCCCTGGAGCAGGCGGGACAGCACCATCTGGGCGTTCACGCTCTCGGACCTGCCCTCGCCGCTCACCCCGCGTGCGGCCGAGGAGTCGGGGAAGACCTGGTAGG
>NZ_JAOPXP010000034.1 GCF_025965085.1 Marmoricola sp. | reverse complement strand
GGAGACGACGGCCTCGATCTTCGCCGTCTTCAGCTGCTCGTTGACCGTCGACGTGACCTCGGCGAGGTAGGTGTCCCGGGACGGCGCCCGCTCGGCCACCAGGCGCACGATCTCGTCGTAGCGCTTGGGGTACAGCGTGGCGAACGCGAGGTCCTCGAGCTCCCACTTGATCGTGTTCATACCCAGCCGGTGGGCCAGCGGGGCGAGGATCTCCAGCGTCTCCCGCGCCTTCGTCTCCTGCTTCTCGGGCGGGAGGAAGCGCAGTGTGCGCATGTTGTGCAGCCGGTCGGCCAGCTTGATGACCAGGACCCGGATGTCCTTGCTCATCGCGACGATCATCTTGCGGATGGTCTCGGCCTCGGCGGTCTCGCCGTACTTCACCTTGTCGAGCTTGGTGACGCCGTCGACCAGCAGGGCGACCTCGTCACCGAAGTCCCGGCGCAGCTCGTCCAGGGTGTAGGCCGTGTCCTCGACCGTGTCGTGCAGCAGGGCCGCCACCAGGGTCGGTTCGGTCATGCCGATGTCGGCCAGGATCGTGGTGACGGCGAGCGGATGGGTGATGTAGGGATCGCCGCTCTTGCGCATCTGGCCGCGGTGGTACTTCTCCGCGATGTCGTAGGCGCGTTCGATCAGGGCGAGATCGGCCTTGGGGTGGTTGGCGCGCACGGTGCGGAAGAGCGGCTCCAGCACCGGGTTGCCGACCTGCCGGCTGGTCCCGATCCGGGCGAGCCGGGCACGGACGCCACGACCGGTCAGGGTGGGCGTCTTCTCCGGCGGCTTCTCAGCAGTCCTGGCCGGGGGCTTGGCCGGCGGATTCGCGGGCGTCCTCTCCGACGTGCTCTCGGGCGCCCTCTCCGGTGCCGTGCCCAGGACAGGCGCAGCGTCAGACGCGGGTTCGATCACCACGCGGTCCTCAGCCATGGCCCCTCCCTCGGGACGCTCGACGCAACAACTCCAGTCTAGGGCGTGCCCCGTGAGCAGTTGACGCCTAAACCCGGTGCAGCACGGTCAGGGGAATGTCGCCGATGGCCTCGCGACCGGAAAGGAAGCTCAGCTCCATCATCACCGCGAGTCCGTGCACGACGGCACCGGGCTCCTCGATCAGCTGAGCGGTCGCGCGGGCCGTGCCACCGGTCGCCAGCACGTCGTCGACCACCAGCACCCGCTCCCCCGCGGCGAGCGCATCCGTGTGCATCTCCAGGGTCTCCTCGCCGTACTCCAGCGCGTAGCTCACAGCGCTGGTCTTCCAGGGCAGCTTGCCCGGCTTGCGTACGGGGACGAACCCGACGCCGAGGGACAGCGCCACCGGGGCCGCCAGGATGAAGCCACGGGCCTCCATGCCCACGACCTTGTCCACGACGACGTTGCCGTCCTCGTCGCGGCCGGCTGCGGCCAGCGCCCCCACGACGGCCGTGAACGCCGCCCAGTCGTCGAGCACCGGGGTGATGTCCTTGAACGTCACGTCCGGCTTGGGGAAGTCGGGGATGTCGCGGACGAGCGAGCCGATCAGGTCACTGAGCTGCTGACCGTCTTCGTTCACTGGTGGCCTCACTTGCCGCGCTTGGAGCGCGGCTCTCGCTTGGGCTGGCTCCGCTTCGCAGCTCTGGACTCACCCAGCGGCGCCTTGGACTCGGGTACGACGCGGCCGGACCCGGAGGCCTCGTGCCGGCGCGCCGGAGCCTTGACCGGACGCACGGTCTCCGCGGTGTCGAGCTCCTCGGGTTCGAAGCCGTCGGGGGCCTCGCGGACCGGCAGGTCCTCGGTGAACGCGGGCACGTCCGCGTAGCGGTCGACGTCGCGTCGGGAGCGGGCCCTGGCCCGGGCGTCCTGCTGGGTGATCGCCTTCTCGCCCGACTTCAGCTGCACCGCGAGCGGGGTGGCGATGAAGATCGACGAGTAGGCGCCGGCGGCCATCCCGACGAACAGCGAGAGCGCAAGGTCCTTGAGCGCGCCGGAGCCCAGCGTGGCGACGCCGACGTAGAGCAGCGCACCGACCGGCAGCAGGGCCACGATCGAGGTGTTGATCGAGCGGACCAGCGTCTGGTTCACCGCGAGGTTGGCCAGCTCGGCGTAGGTCTTGCGACTCTGCTTGAGGTTGCGGGTGTTCTCCCTCACCTTGTCGAACACCACGACCGTGTCGTAGAGCGAGAAACCGAGGATCGTGAGCAGACCCGTGACCGTGGCGGGGGTGACCTCGAACCCGGAGAGGGCGTAGACGCCGACCGTGATCACGATGTCGTGGGCGAGGGCCACGATGGCTGCGACCGACATCTTCCATTCCCGGAAGTAGGCCCAGATGAACAGCACCACCAAGATGAGGAACACCACGAGACCGGTCAGCGCCCGTTTGGCCACCTGCTCGCCCCAGCTCGCACCCACGTCCTGGGTCGAGATGTCGGTCTGGGGATTGACGTGGACCACCTTGGCGATGGCCTGCGCGACCCTGTCGGCCTGGTCGTTGTCGAGGGCCTCGGTCTGAACCCGGATCGAGCTCCCCGACGTGTTCACGATCGGGGAGGAGGCTGCGGGAAGACCGGTGCCGGCCACGGCCGTGCGGACCTTGTCGACGTTGCTCTGGGTGACCTGGTCCTTCGGGAGACTGATCTGGTACTCGACACCGCCCTGGAACTCGATGCCGAAGTTGAGGCCCTTGGTGGAGAGGCCGACCACCGCGAGGAGGACGATGATGCCGGAGACGGCGTACCAGAGGTACTTGCGCCCGACGAAGTCGATGGAGACCTCGCCCTCGTAGAGCGCGTTGCCCAGCCTGCTTGCCTTGCCCATCAGACCCTCCCTCCGGCCAGCCGAGCGGACTCGGGCACCTCGTCGACGCCCAAGGTCTCGCGGGACAACCCGGAGAGACGCGAGCCTGAGTTGAAGAACTTCCGGCGCGCGAGCAACGTCATCACCGGCTTGGTGAAGAAGAAGAAGACCGCAATGTCGATGAGGGTGCTCACCCCCAGGGTGAAGGCGAACCCGCGGACCACGCCGATCGCGAAGATGTAGAGCACGACCGCGGCCAGGATGGAGACCGCGTCGGCGGCCAGGCAGGTGTTCCTGGCGCGCGCCCAACCCGTCTCGACGGCCACCCGCATCGACTTCCCGTCCCGCATCTCGTCACGTATTCGCTCGAAGTAGACGATGAAGGAGTCGGCGGTGATACCGACGGCGACGATCAGTCCCGCGATGCCGGGCAGGGTCAGGGTGAAGTTCGCGGTCTTGGACAGCACCAGCACGGTGCCGTAGGTGATCACCGCCGCGATGACGAGCGACGCGATCACCACCAGGCCGAGACCCCGGTAGTACAGGAGGCAGTAGAGCATCACGATCGCGAGGCCGATCACGCCGGCGTAGATGCCGGCCGAGAGCTGGTTGCCGGCTAGGGAGGGGCCGACCGTCTCAGTCGTGGTGTCGAACTTGAGCGGGAGGGCGCCGTACTTGAGGGAGTTGGCCAACGACCGGGCCTGCGACTCCGAGAAGTCACCGGTGATCTGCGCGTTTCCGTCCAGGATCGGCTGCGACACTCCGGCGTAGGAGATGACCTTGCCGTCGAGGACGATCGCGAACAGACCGCCGTTGGCCTGCAGCGCCGTGGTGATCTCGCCGAAGGGCTTGCGCGCGTCGGACTTGAGCTTGAGGTTCACGGCGAAGCCCACGCCCCCCTGCGGGATGCCGTAGGAGGCCGAGGCCAGCTGGGTTCCTTCGATGACGGCCTTGGACAGCAGGAACTTCGCCCCGTTGTCGTCACAGGTGATCAACGGCTGGTCCGCGGCGTCCTCCACGGGCGGAGCGGCCTTGGTGTTGGTCGGGCACGTGTATGCCGCGAACTTCTGCAGCCACTCGGCGCCCGGGTTCTGCGCCCAGGCCAGGGGGTCGTCGACGGACGCGCCCTTGGCGGTGACCTGCGGCTGCTGCGTGGGTTGCTGGCTGGGCTTCGCCGGGGCGGACGGCGACGCGGCAGCGGTGGGCGTCGGGGTGGGGTCCGCGAACGGGGCAGGTCGGGGCTTGGGCGTGGCACTGCCCTTGCCCACCTGAGGAGTCTTCTTCGCCTTCGCCTTGCCGGACGGGTTGGCCGAGGGGCTCGCCGAGGGGCTGGGGTTCGCAGAGCTGCTGGGCGGCGGGGTGCCGGGCTGGGGCTGGCCGGCCACGATCCGGAACCGCAGCTGCGCGGTGCGCTTGACCGAGTCGACGAGGCTGCTGGCGTTCTTGCCGGGGATCTCCACGATGATGTTGCGGTCCCCCTGGGTCGAGACCTCGGCCTCGGAGACCCCGCTGCCGTTGACGCGCGCATCGACGATGGCGGCGGCCTGCTTGAGCTTGGTCTGGGTGATGGCGCCGCCCTGCGGGACGGCCGACAAGGTGATGCGCGTGCCGCCCTCGAGGTCGAGACCGAGACGTGGCTTCCAGGTCTGACCGAGTGCGGCGAGCCCGTAGAGCACGACGATCGTCAGACCGAAGACCAGCAGGGTGCGCACGGGGCGCGGAGTCTTCTTCGCCACGGTGGTGTGTCTCCTCAGTCCTCGTGCTTGGGCGGGTCTGACTCCACCGGGCGGTCGGGGGTGGACGGGCCGGAGCCCTCGAGCTCGTCCACGCGTCGTACGACGACCTGGCGCGCCACGGTGATGACGGTGCCGGGTGCCACCTCGATCTCGACCTTCCCCTCGGACAACGCGCGAACGGTGCCGAAGATCCCCGCGGACAGCACGACCTGCTGGCCCACCTCGAGCTCGTTCTGCAGCTGCTGGACGCGCCTCTGCTGGTGGCGGGCAGGGCGCATGACGATGGCCCAGAAGCCCACCATCGCCAGCAGGATCACAAGCAACTGCGCATAGGCAGGCACGACAGACAACTCCAAGGGAAGGGAACAGGTCCTGCGGCGCCGTTGAGCCGTCACTCGACCCGATCTCGGGCAGGGCGACGACAACGGCACCGATCGTGAAGTGTAACGGCCGTTACCGGCTCATTCGGACTCCGACCCGAAGAGAACCGAATCCACGCCCGCCGCGCCCGCAGGCGGGGTCAGCCCGAGATGCGTCCAGCCCGCTCGCGTCGCCACCCGGCCTCGCGGCGTGCGCGCCAGCAATCCCTGACGCACCAGGAACGGCTCGGCCACCTCCTAGACGGTCTCGCGCTCCTCCCCCACGGCCACCGCCAGCGTGCTCACGCCGACCGGGCCTCCGCCGAAGCGCCGGCACAGCACGTCGAGGACGGACCGGTCGAGGCGGTCGAGCCCGGACTCGTCGACCTCGAAGAGGTCCAGCGCGGATCGGGCGAGGTCACGAGTGACCACACCGTTGGCCCGCACCTGGGCGAAGTCCCTCACCCGGCGCAGCAGGCGGTTCGCGATGCGGGGGGTGCCGCGCGAGCGCAAGGAGATCTCGCGCGCGCCTTCGCTCTGGAGATGGACGTCGAGCAGGCCGGCCGACCGGTGCACGATGCGCTCGAGGTCCTCGGGCTCGTAGAACTCGAGGCGGGCGGTGAAGCCGAATCGGTCGCGCAGCGGGCTGGGCAGCAGCCCCGCACGGGTGGTCGCGCCCACGAGGGTGAAGGGCGGGATCTCCAGCGGGATGGCCGTGGCGCCGGGCCCCTTGCCGATGACCACGTCGACGCGGAAGTCCTCCATCGCCATGTAGAGCATCTCCTCGGCCGGCCGCGACATCCGGTGGATCTCATCGACGAAGAGGACGTCGCCTTCGTTGAGGCCGGACAGGATCGCGGCGAGGTCGCCCGCGTGGGTGATCGCCGGACCGCTCGTCAGCCGCAGCGGCACACTCATCTCGGCGGCGATGATCATCGCCAGCGTGGTCTTGCCGAGCCCGGGTGGGCCGCTCATCAGGACGTGGTCGGGCACCCGCTGGCGGGCTCGCGCGGCCTGGAGGAGCAGGGACAGCTGCTCGCGGACGCGCTCCTGGCCCACCACCTCGTCCAGAGTGCGCGGTCGCAGCGCGGCCTCCACCACGCGCTCGTCCCCGTCGGCATCGGTCGCGGTGAGGGGGCGAGTGGTCATGTACGCCATCTCGGCGGCCTCGAGCTCGGACTCGTTCACCGGGTCATGCCTTGCTGAGCGTCCGCAGGGCGGCTCGGAGCAGGGTGGCCACGTCGGGGGTGGCCATCTGCTCCGCCTGCGGGGTCACGTAGCCGACCGCCTGGTCCGCCTCCTTGACCGACCAGCCCAGCCCGACCAGCCCGGCCTGGACCTGGCTCTGCCAGTCGTGCGTCGCGGGGGCTCCCGGCCGCGACGGCGACACCGTCGTCGTGGGGACGCCGATGCGGTCGCGCAGCTCCAGGATGATCCGCTGCGCCCCCTTCTGCCCGATGCCGGGGACGGTGGTCAGCGTCTTGACGTCGTCGCTGCCGACCGCCCGCCGCAGCGCCTCGGGGCGGTGGACCGCCAGCATCGCCTGGGCGAGCTTGGGCCCGACGCCGCTGGCGGTCTGCACGAGCTCGAACATCTGCTTCTCGTCGTCGTCGACGAATCCGAACAGGGTCAGGGAGTCCTCCCGGACGACCATGCTCGTGGGCAGCCTGACCTCGGAGCCGACGCGGAGACCGGCAATGGTGTCGGGCGTGCACTGCAGCTCCAGCCCCACACCGCCGACCTCGAGGACGGCGGAGGTCAGCCCGACGGCGGCGACCCGTCCGCGGA
Organism: Marmoricola sp.; assembly: GCF_025965085.1. GTDB lineage: Bacteria > Actinomycetota > Actinomycetes > Propionibacteriales > Nocardioidaceae > Marmoricola. Next base: position 11,489 of record NZ_JAOPXP010000034.1, on the reverse strand, counting down.
CGAAGGCGATCATCGGTGGGTTCCCCCAGTCGGTTGCCGGCCGGCCGGCCGGGTCGGTCGGTGGATGGACGCGTGGGCAGAGAGCGCGGCCTCGATGCGGTTGACCGCGCCGCCGCGCCAGATGTGGCAGATGGCCAGCGCCAGCGAGTCCGACGCGTCTGCCGGCTTCGGGACCTCGCTCAGGCGCAGCAACCGGGTCACCATGGCACCGACCTGCGCCTTGTCGGCACGGCCGCTGCCGGTGACGGCCGCCTTGACCTCGCTCGGCGTGTGCAGCGCGACCGGCAGTCCGCGTCGCGCCGCCACGAGCAGTGCGATGCCGCTGGCCTGCGCCGTGCCCATCACGGTCTTGACGTTGTGCTGGCTGAAGACCCGCTCGACCGCGACCGCGTCCGGGCTCGTCGCGTCGAGCCACTCCTCGAGACCGGCCTCGATCAGGCACAGGCGCTGCTCGATGGGTACGTCGGCAGCCGTGCGGACCACGCCGACGTCGACGAGCGACAGGGGCCTGCCGATGGATCCCTCGACCACGCCCACACCGCAACGGGTGAGACCGGGGTCGATGCCCAGCACGCGCATGAGTACTCCTCGGTCGTCCGAACACGTGTTCGCACCACGCTAACCGGGTGGCCGGTCGCACGCGGGCACGACGCGCCGAACCCCGAGCCTGCCTGGGCTGCGCGCGGCTCAGGCGTCGAGCTTGGCCATCACGTCGTCGGAGACGTCGAAGTTCGCGAAGACGTTCTGCACGTCGTCGAGGTCCTCGAGGGCCTCGACCAGGCGGAAGACCTTCGGAGCACCCTCCTCGTCGAGCTCGACGTGCATGCTCGGCACGAACAAGGCGTCCGCGGAGTCGTAGTCCACACCGGCGGCCTGGAGCGCCGTGCGTACGGCGACCAGGTCGGTCGCCTCGCTGACCACCTCGAAGGAGTCCCCCAGGTCGTTGACGTCCTCGGCGCCGGCCTCGAGCGTGGCCTCGAGGACGTCGTCCTCGCTGACGCTCTTGCCGTCCTGCTCGGTGGGCACGATCACCACGCCCTTGCGGTTGAACAGGTAGGAGACCGAGCCGGGGTCCGCGAGCGAGCCACCGTTGCGGTTCATCGCCGTGCGCACCTCCATGGCGGCCCGGTTCTTGTTGTCGGTGAGGCACTCGATCAGGAACGCGACGCCGTTGGGCCCGTAGCCCTCATACATGATCGTGGCGTAGTCGGCCCCGCCGGCCTCGGCGCCTGATCCTCGTTTGACGGCCCGCTCGATGTTGTCGTTCGGCACCGAGGACTTCTTCGCCTTCTGGATGGCGTCGTAGAGCGTCGGGTTGCCGGTGACGTCGCCGCCGCCCATCCGGGCGGCGACCTCGATGTTCTTCACGAGCTTGGCGAACATCTTGCCGCGACGGGAGTCGATGACGGCCTTCTTGTGCTTGGTCGTCGCCCACTTGGAGTGGCCAGACATGTGGTGTTCCTTCCCTCGCTTCAGGTGGTCGTGTGGCTCGCGACCAGGTCGCGGAAGAGTCGGTGGATGCGCACGTCGCCGCCCACCTCCGGGTGGAAGGACGTAGCCAGCAACGGTCCCTGCCGGACCGCGACGATCCTACCCACGGCCTCGCCCGACTCCACGCGCGCGAGGACCTCGACCTCCGGACCGGCCGCCTCGACCCAGGGCGCCCGGATGAACACGGCGTGCACCGGGGAGTCGAGACCGGCGAACCCCACCTCGCCCTCGAAGGAGTGGACCTGACGTCCGAAGGCGTTGCGGCGCACGGTGACGTCGAGCCCGCCGAAGGTCTCCTGACCGGGGGCCCCGTCCTCGACGCGGTCGGCCAGCAGGATCATCCCTGCGCAGGTGCCGAAGGTGGGCATGCCCGCGGCGATCCGCTCCTGCAGCGGTTCGAACAGCTCGAAGATGCGAGCCAGCTTCGCCATGGTGGTGGACTCGCCCCCCGGGATGACGAGCCCGTCGCAGGTGGCGAGCTCGCCGGGCCGGCGTACGGCCAGGGCTGCCGCGCCGAGCGACTCGAGCACAGCAAGGTGCTCGCGGACGTCACCCTGCAGGGCGAGGACCCCGATGCGAGGAGCCGTCATGGCCGACTACGCCACGATCCCGATGAGGTGCCTCCCCCGCGGTGGCACCCCACCGGGACCAGGTGGGTTGATCGCACGAGGCGATGCAGGGACCATCCTGATCCAATCAAAGGACGAATATCGCTATTTCCGACATTTGTCCCAAAAAGACGCCCGCGGGACGAGGGACCGTGCGCTGTCACCAACCGCGTTCGGCCAGGCGGTGGGGCTGCGGGATCTCCTCGACGTTGATCCCGACCATGGCCTCGCCCAGGCCGCGGGAGACCTTCGCGATCACGTCGGGGTCGTCGTGGAACGTGACCGCCTTGACGATGGCCTCGGCCCGCTGTTCCGGGTTGCCCGACTTGAAGATCCCCGAGCCGACGAACACGCCCTCGGCGCCGAGCTGCATCATCATCGCCGCGTCGGCCGGGGTCGCGATACCGCCCGCGGTGAACAGCACGACCGGCAGCTTGCCGCTCTCGGCCACCTCCCTGACCAGGTCGTACGGCGCCTGCAGCTCCTTCGCGGCGACGTAGAGCTCGTCCTCGGAGAGGGCGCCGAGCCGACGGATCTCGCGGCGGATGGTGCGCATGTGGGTGACGGCGTTGGAGACGTCCCCGGTGCCGGCCTCCCCCTTGGAGCGGATCATCGCTGCGCCTTCGGTGATGCGACGCAGCGCCTCACCGAGGTTGGTGGCCCCGCACACGAAGGGGACGGTGAACGCCCACTTGTCGATGTGGTTCTCGTAGTCGGCGGGAGTCAGCACCTCGGACTCGTCGACGTAGTCGACCCCGAGGCTCTGCAGCACCTGCGCCTCGGTGAAGTGGCCGATGCGTGCCTTGGCCATCACGGGGATGGAGACGGTCTCGATGATCCTGTCGATCATGTCCGGGTCGCTCATCCGCGAGACACCGCCCTGTGCACGGATGTCGGCGGGCACCCGCTCCAGGGCCATCACGGCCACGGCACCGGCGTCCTCGGCGATCTTGGCCTGCCCGGCGGTGACCACGTCCATGATCACGCCGCCCTTGAGCATCTCGGCCATGCCGCGCTTGACGCGCGAGGTGCCTCGCTCGGGAGAGCTCTGGGGGATCGAGGAAGGGATGTCGGTCATGGTCGAATCGTACGTCCGGCGAGCAGCGCCACCACACCCGGGCGGGGCCCCGGCACACCTGCCTCGGACGTGGTACGGGTCAGGACTGGTCGAGATCGGAGGACGAGGTCATCGTCTGCCGTCGCACCATCAGGATGCGGCGCACGACGGTCTCGGTGTTGGCCAGCGCCAGCACCCAGATCGTCACGTACATCAGGATCGGCAGGTCGAACAACGCGCCCAGACCGGTCATCGCCAGGATCGCGACCAGCCGGTCGGCGCGTTCGGCCAGGCCGCCCTTGGCGTCCATGCCCAGGGACTCGGCGCGGGCTCGGGCATAGCTGGTGACGGCTCCCATCACCAGGCAGTAGAGCGTCAGGCACAGGTAGAGGTAGCTGTCACCGGGGCCGGCGAAGTAGAGCACGAGGCCCCCGAAGATCGCGCCGTCGCCGATGCGGTCGAGCGTCGAGTCGAAGAACGCACCGAACTTCGAGCTCCGACCCGTGGCCCGTGCCATGGCCCCGTCGATCAGGTCGCTGAAGACGAAGGCGCTGATCACGAGCACGCCTGTGAGCAGCTTGCCCTGGGGGAAGAACACCAGGGCACCCGCCGACACCCCCAGGGTGCCGACCAGCGTGACGGCATCCGGGCTGATGCCGAGCCTGATGAAGGTGTTGACGAACGGCGCCAGCATGACGCTCTGCCAGAAGTGCTTAAACCTGTCCAACATGACGCGAGGAGGCTACCGCCCGCCGGGCTGCCGTTGGGGCGGGGCGTACCGTCATGAGCACGGAGCCATTCAGGCTTTCCATCAAAGGGTCCCCCATGAGCGACAAGTCGCCTCGCCAGAGCATGACCAAGAAGACCGGCAAGTCCATCAAGGAGAAGCGGGCCGCCAAGCGTGGCCAGGCGGAGGAGACCTCGATCCTGAAGGAGCCCCGGGGCAAGAAGAGTTGAGTCCGGGCAAGCTGCGCCTCGGCGTCATCGGCTCATCTTCCAAGGAGAACGAGCACCGGCTTCCGCTCCATCCCGAGCACCTCGGCCGGATCCCGCCCGAGCTCCAGGGGCTCATCACGCTCGAGCACGGCTTCGGCAGGCGCTTCCGGCGCTCCGATGCCGACCTCGCCGACTCGGTGGCGGGTTTCGCCAGCCGGGAGCAGATCCTGGCGGAGTCCGACGTCGTACTCCTGCCCAAGCCGCAGCACTCGGACCTCGAAGCCATGCGTCCCGGCTCGGTGCTGTGGGGCTGGCCGCATTGCGTCCAGGACCCCGTCCTGACCCAGCTCGCCATCGACCGCGGCCTCACGCTGATCGCCTTCGAGGCGATGAACCACTGGACCGTCGACGGTTCCGTGGGGCTGCATGTGTTCCACAAGAACAACGAGCTGGCCGGCTACTGCTCGGTGCTGCACGCACTGGAGCTCACCGGGTCCACTGGTGACTACGGGCGCCGGCTGACCGCGGTGGTCATCGGGTTCGGGGCCACCGCGCGTGGCGCCGTGACTGCCCTGAACGCCCACGGCGTCCACCAGGTGGCAGTGCTCACCAACCGGGGCGTGGCCGCCGTCGGAGCGCCGATCCACTCTGTGCGGATCAGGCAGTTCGACCACGATCCCGAATCCCCGCACCTCAGCCACGTGATCACCGACGGGGGGCGGGTGCCCCTGGCGGGCTACCTCGCCGAGAACGACATCGTCGTCAACTGCACGCTGCAGGACACCGACGCCCCACTGATGTTCCTCTCGCTGGCAGACCTCGACGCGTTCCGGCAAGGCAGCCTGATCGTGGATGTCTCCTGTGACGAGGGCATGGGCTTCGAGTGGGCCGTCCCGACGACGTTCGACGACCCGATGTTCACGGTCGCGGACAAGGTCGACTACTACGCGGTCGACCACAGTCCGTCGTACCTCTGGAACTCGGCGACGTGGGAGAACAGCGAGGCACTGCTGCCCTTCTTGCCGATCGTGCTGGCCGGCCCGGACGAGTGGGACGCCGACGAGACGATCCGCCGCGCGATCCAGGTGCGCGACGGCCACGTGGTCAACCCGGCGATCCTCAGCTTTCAGGGACGCTCGCCGGAGTACCCCCACCTGGTCGGCTGAGGCACGGCCCGACCAGTCAGCCCCGGTGGTCCTCCCATGCCTCGGCCAACAGGCTTCTGGTGCTCTGCAGCATCTCGGGGAGCGTCTTGGTCCGGCCGATGATCGGCATGAAGTTCTGGTCCCCGAGCCAGCGCGGGACCACGTGCTGGTGCAGGTGGGCCGCGATGCCGGCCCCCGCGACCGCCCCCTGGTTCATCCCGATGTTGAAGCCCTGCACGCCGGAGACCGCACGCAGAGTCCGCATGGCGCCCTTGGTCAGCTCGCCGATCTCGTCGACCTCCTCGACCGTGGTCTCGGTGTAGTCGGCGATGTGCCGGTAGGGGCAGACCATCACGTGACCGGGTGCATAGGGGTAGAGGTTGAGGACGACGTACGCCAGCTGCCCGCGCCGTACGACGAGACCCTCGGCGTCCTCCAGCGAGGGGATGCGGCAGAAGGGGCACTGCCCCTCGGTGTCGTCCGCCGGCTTGCTCTCCCCCCGGATGTAGGCCATCCGGTGAGGGGTCCACAGCCGGTCGAGTGCGTCGGGGTCGCCGACCCCGTCCTGATGGATGCCGTCGCTCACACCTGCACCCGCGAGGCGACCGCCTCCGCGACGCGTGCGATCGCCTCGTCGATCGGCACGCCGTTGTCCTGGCGCCCGTCCCGGTAGCGGAAGCTCACCGCACCGGCCTCGAGGTCACTGTCCCCCGCGATCACCATGAAGGGGACCTTCTGCAGCTGCGCGTTGCGGATCTTCTTCTGCATCCGGTCGTCGGAGTCGTCGACCTCGACCCGGATCCCTTGCTCACGCATCCTTGCCGCGACCCCGGCGAGGTAGTCGTTGTGCCGCTCGGCGATCGGGATCGCCTCGACCTGGACCGGTGCCAGCCAGGGCGGGAACGCGCCACCATAGTGCTCGGTGAGCACGGCGACGAACCGCTCGATCGAGCCGAACAGCGCGCGGTGGATCATCACGGGCTGCTGGCGGCTGCCGTCCGCGGCGGCGAACTGCAGGTCGAAACGCTGCGGCAGGTTGAAGTCCAGCTGGATCGTGGACATCTGCCAGGTCCGCCCGATCGCGTCGCGCGCCTGGACGGAGATCTTGGGGCCGTAGAACGCGGCACCGCCGGGGTCGGGCACAAGCTCGAGCCCGGAGGCGGTGGCCACCTCCTCGAGGGTGCGGGTCGCCTCCTCCCACGAGGCGTCGTCACCGACGTACTTCTCCTCGTTCTTGGTCGACAGCTCCAGGTAGAAGTCGTCGAGGCCGTAGTCACGGAGCAGCTCCAGCACGAAGGTGAGCAGGCGAGCCAGCTCGTCCTTCATCTGCTCGCGGGTGCAGTAGATGTGAGCGTCGTCCTGGGTGAAGCCCCGCGCCCTGGTCATCCCGTGGACGACGCCGGACTTCTCGTGGCGGTAGACCGTGCCGAACTCGAAGAGCCGCAGGGGAAGCTCGCGGTAGGACCGCCCGCGGGCCCTGTAGACAAGGTTGTGCATCGGGCAGTTCATCGGCTTGAGGTAGTAGTCGATGTCGTTGTCGAGCTTCATGGGCGGATACATGCCGTCGGCGTACCAGTCCAGGTGGCCGGAGAGCTCGAACAGCGTGCCCTTGGTGATGTGGGGGGTGTTCACGAACTCGTAGCCGGACTGCTCGTGACGGCGTCGCGAGTAGTCCTCCATCTCCTTGCGGATCAGGCCTCCCTTGGGGTGGAAGATCGCCAGTCCGGAGCCGATCTCGTCGGGGAAGCTGAACAGGTCGAGGTCGCGACCCAGCTTGCGGTGGTCGCGCCGCTCGGCCTCCTCGATCTGGTGGAGGTGCTCCTCGAGCGCCTCCTTGCTCTCCCAGGCGGTGCCGTAGATGCGCTGGAGCTGCTTGTTCTTCTCGTTGCCCCGCCAGTACGCCGCGGCGCTCCGCATCAGCTTGAAGGCCGGGATCCGCTTCGTGGTGGGCAGGTGCGGCCCACGGCAGAGATCCTTCCAGGCCACCTCGCCCTTGCGGTTGATGTTGTCGTAGATGGTGAGCTCGCCCGCGCCGACCTCGGCGTCGGCTCCTTCCGCGATCTCCTGCGCCGCGTCGGCTCCTGATCCCTTGAGCCCGATCAGCTCGAGCTTGTAGGGCTCCGCAGCCAGCTCGTCGCGGGCTGCGGTGTCGGAGACCGGCCGGCGCTGGAAGCGCTGGTTCTCCTTCACGATCTTGCGCATCCGCGTCTCGATCTTCTCGAGGTCCTCGGGAACGAACGGGGTCTCGACGTCGAAGTCGTAGTAGAAGCCGTTCTCCACGGGCGGTCCGATGCCGAGCTTCGCGTCGGGGAACAGCTCCTGCACCGCCTGTGCCATGACGTGGGCAGTCGAGTGCCGCAGGATGTTGCGCCCGTCCGGGCTGTCGATCGTCACCGGTTCGACCTCGTCGCCCTCACCGAGCTCGTGCGCCAGGTCGCGCAGCTCCCCGCCGACCCGGGCGGCGATCACCTCAGGGGTCTCGCTGAACAGCTCCCAGGCCCTCGTGCCGGTCGTCACGGTCCGGACCTCGCGCGCATCGGCGTGGACGAGGTGGACGTTGATGTCGGACACGAGGCTGACTCCCTGAGGTGGGTGGTGCGGGTGGTGGTGCGGATCGCTGCCTGCGTGCGGCGGCTTCAGCGATCGTATCGACGCGCGCCGGGTGCGTCGTACCGGGAGTCGGCGCCAGCTCCACAGCGCGCCCGACACGTTGGCGGACAGCACTCAGCCCGGCCGCTGGGGCCGGGCTGAGCGGTGAGGGTGGGCGATACTGGGTTCGAACCAGTGACCTCTTCGGTGTGAACGAAGCGCGCTACCACTGCGCCAATCGCCCCGGTCTGATGGGGGTTCCCACGGATGTCGTTGCTCCACTGTGCGGATGATGCGCGGAAACCTTAGCGCAGGTCCAGCGGTGCTCAGAACACCCCCCCGTCGGTGTGCGCTTACGCCCCTTTTCCCTCATAGCCGTCTCGGCGGCCTGAGTCACCTACCGACGCGCGCCTGACTAGACCATTGGCAGTTGAAAATAGACCAGTGGCGGGGTGAAGGTAGACCACCTAGGGGATTAAACGGACATATCGGAATTTCGCCTGTCTGCTGAACCGATGGCTGAGCAGAATCAGCTCATCGCGTGGAGGGCGCGTGAGGGTTTCTGGAGGGAGACCCTGCAAGTTACAAGGGGAGTTACCGATGAAGCAGACGAAGACCGCGCAGGTCGTCACCGAGAGCGTCGCGCTCGAGTTCGTGGACCCGCAGGGCGAGGCCGCCTCGATCGACGCAGACCTGGTCTTCGACCCGGCCGACCCGTACGCCGTCACCATGGTCTTCCGGACCGGCGCGCAGGAAGTCCTCTGGACCTTCGGCCGGGAGCTGCTCGTCGAGGGCCGCTACGAGCCCACCGGCGACGGTGACGTCCACGTGTGGCCGTGCCTCGGCTCCGACGGCAGCGCCGTCGTCATCGTGGAGCTGTGCTCCCCCGACGGCGAGCTCCTGGTGCAGGCCGCCGCGCGCAGCGTCGACCGCTTCGTGTCCGCGATGCTCGACTCGGTCCCGGACGGCCAGGAGAGCACCTTCGTCAACTTCGACGACGAGCTCGCCTCCATCCTCGCCAGCTGACCCGTCCTACTCACGGATCGCAGTGGGCGGCCTCATGGACCGCCCACAGCCCCATCAGCTTGCTGGTGACGGGACCCGGCGCCCGGAGATCCCTGTCGTCGATGCGGTGCACACCCTGGACGTCGCGCGTCGTCGACATCAGGAAGATCTCGTCCGCTGAGTCGAGCACCTCGATCGGTTCGTCGATCTCCACGACGTCGTACCACTCGAGCAGCAGGTCCCTGGTGACTCCAGCCAGGCAGCCTGCCGCGAGCGTGGGTGTGCGAACCTCGCCCCCGAGCACGTAGCCGACGTTGGAGCCGGTCCCTTCACAGAGGTGGCCGGCCAGGTTCGCGAAGATCGCCTCGCTCGCACCACGCTTGCCCGCTTCGGCCAGCGCGATCACGTTCTCGGCGTACGACGTGGACTTCACGCCCGCGAGCGCGCCACGCTCGTTGCGCGGCCACGGGACCCTCGCGACAGCGGTGGTCGGCGGCGCCGGCTCCAGCGGCGCTGCGACCACCACGACCGTGGGTGACGCATCTCCCCTGCCCGAGCCGAGCGGCGCAGGTCCGCCCGTGTAGGTGATGCGCACACGCCCCAGCGAGAGGTGCTCGTGGGCGAGGACCTGGCCGACCGCGTCCCGGAGGACGTCCAGGTCGGGCGCGGGCAGCCCCAGCGCCGCCGCGGAACGCCCCAGCCGCGCCAGGTGCCGGGTCAGGGCGAACGGCTTTCCATCGACGACCTTGAGGGCCTCGAACACTCCATCGCCCACGGTGAAGCCGTGGTCGGTCACCTCGATCACCGCCGCCTGAGGATCCTCCAGGAGCCGGCCGTTCACCCAAGCGCGCATGCGTCCGAGATTAGCCCGTGCAGCAGGGGTTTCTGCCCTGTCCGACGCGCGAGGGATGCCCCGAGTTTGTGCCTGTCCCGGGTTCGGCTATGGTTTCCTTCGCACCGCAGGGAGACCAGCGGCGCAGGCGGACGTAGCTCAGTTGGTAGAGCGCAACCTTGCCAAGGTTGAGGTCGCGAGTTCGAGTCTCGTCGTCCGCTCGGAGAAGAAGAGCCGAACCTCCACGGTGGGTTGGCCGAGAGGCGAGGCAACGGACTGCAAATCCGTCTACACGGGTTCAAATCCCGTACCCACCTCGAACTGAACAGCTAGGGCGATTGGCGCAGCGGTAGCGCGCTTCCTTGACACGGAAGAGGTCACTGGTTCAAACCCAGTATCGCCCACAGTAAACATGCAGGTCAGAGGCCCTTTCGAGGGCCTCTTTCCATTTCGAGGAACATACGAGGAACAAGGATCGGCCAGTTCTGGCCGCTTCTGACCACATTCAGGGCTCGCGAAGATGAAGCGGGCGCACACCTGAAGGGCTCATTGAAAGGGCCCAAGGCCCGGCGCCTCGCTTGACGATCTCCCGTCGCAGCCGCTCCTCGTGCGCGAGGAAGAGGGCGAGCTGGTCGCGCGGCCCGAGGTCCTGCTTGGCGCCGATCCAGACCGATCTGATGCCGTACTCCCAGTAGGCCCGCAGCTCGGCCGGACGCGTGCGGATCCGGCGATCACGGGTCACGAGCACGAGGTCGAGCCGAGCGAGGACCGGCATCCATTCGAGGTCCGGGGTGCCGACTGGCACGTCGGGCAGGTCCTCGTGTCCGGGATAGAGCACATCGGCCCGATCGCCCCTTCGTAGGAGCTTGCCGAGGCCGAGGGTGTTCTCGTCAGTGAAGTACCCCCAGCCCGGCGCGGACATGGTCAGGCCGCGCGCTCCGAACCAGCGATCAGCTCGAAGCGGATGGCCTCATCAACCTGACCAAGCGTGAGGTCATAGAGGTCTGCGAGTTCCTCTCGGCTGGTGCCGGCTCGGTAGTCCTCTGCCAACGACTCGGTGCGGACGTTGCGTACGGCTGGCTGTCCGAATGCGCGCCTCGGATCCATAACTACGTCCGGGGTCCGTCGATCTGGACGCAGCAGTCCGGCCACTCCCCCGTCGTAGTCAACCGCGGAGCGGAAGCGCTCGGCAGCATCAGTGAGGAGGAACTGCCCGTCTCTCACTACAACCAACTGGAGGACCCGCTCAAGGCCGACTTGCTCTTGTACGACCTGGACGAGCTCGCGGCCCTCTACCTCGAGGAACGGACGGGCATGAGCCAGCGGGTAGGGACCGAACTCCTCCCGCAGCTTTCCGATTGCCGGTCGCATCCGCTGCACGGGGACCCTTCGGTCACGGAACTCGGCCAAGAGCCGTGCCTCGACCATCTCTCCCCAGGTCACGGCATCCGAGCCAGACGGCTCCGGGCGGAGCACGGGTTCATAGAAGCGGCCGCGCCGCTCGTATCCCTCGAGCCACCTCCTCGCGGTGCCCGAGTGCAACCCGACAAGACGATCGACGTCCGCGTAGGAGTAGATCGCGCGGTCGAGTAGGGATGCGGCCATGTCGCCATCTTGGCACTCTGCGCCGACGGCCGCCGAGCGACTTTGCGCCGTGTCGCCAGTTTGCCCCGTCCGCCGTGACCCCACCTAGCGTGTGGAAGGGGATGAGACTGACCAGCGCATAGTCACTCCTGTCGCGCTGTGCACGGATAACCTGAGCCGTCATGACCACCGGGGACCGTGTGGCTGGTGCAACGTGGCTCACCGGAGTCCAAGGAGCTTGA
>NZ_JAOPXP010000015.1 GCF_025965085.1 Marmoricola sp. | reverse complement strand
CGCACGGGCGCGAGCTCGGCCTCCTTGCGCTCCAGCGCGCGGCGCTGGTTGGCCTTGACGATCGCGACCACGGCGAACCCCGCGATGGCCAACACGACGAGAAACACCAGAAAACCCATGGGATCAGGTTACTTGGCCGGTCCCAGCGGGACGCGGGAGCTAGCGGTTGCTGTAGTCCCGGAAGCCCCGCTTGGTCTTGCGTCCGAGGTAGCCGGCCGTGACCAGGTGCTCGAGCAGGGGCGCGGGAGCGAAACCGGGTTCGCGGAACTCGAGGTAGAGCTCACGCTGGATCGCCAGCGACACGTCGTTGCCGACCACGTCGAGCAGCTCGAAGGGACCCATCGGCAGCGCACAGCCCTGCTTCATCGCCGTGTCGATGTCGTCGGCAGTCGCGTAGTGCGCCTCGAGCATCTTGATCGCATCGTTGAGGTAGGGGAAGAGCAGCGCGTTGACGATGAACCCCGCACGGTCGCCACAGGAGACGGCGACCTTGCCGATCCTGGCGCACAGCGCCCGAGTCGTCTCGGCCACGTCGTCGCTGGTGGACACGGTGCTGACGACCTCGACGAGCTTCATGATCGGCGCCGGGTTGAAGAAGTGCATCCCGATGACGTCCTGCGGCCGGTTGGTCGCCTGCGCGCACTGGATGATCGGCAGCGAGGACGTGGTGGTCGCCAGGATCGCGCCCGGCTTGCAGATCTCGTCGAGGTTCTCGAACAGGGTGGTCTTGATCTTGAGGTCCTCGGCGATCGCCTCGACCGCGATGTCGACCTGTGCGAGGTCGTCGAGCGAGGTGGAGCCGGTCAGCCGGCCGAGCACCTGCTCCTTCGCCGACTCCTCGAGCTTGCCGCGCTGGATGGCCTTGTCCAGCGAGCGCTCGATGGTGGCGCGCACGGCGTCGACCTTGTCCTGCGTGCGGCCGACGTAGACGACGTCATATCCAGCCTTGGCGAAGACCTCGACGATGCCGGTCGCCATGGTGCCGGTGCCGACGACTCCAACGAGCGAGATGTCGTGCTTGAACTGCGGCTTGTCGTCAGCGGACGGGGTCCGGTCGTCATCCACCACGACTGGGCTGTCGGCGGCTTCGTAGCTGTAGAAGCCCTTGCCGGTCTTTCGACCCAGGAGCCCGGCGGTGACCATCTGCTTGAGGATCGGAGCCGGGGCGTGGAGGCGGTCGCGCCCCTGGCGGTACATCGTGTCCAGGATCTCGTACGCCGTGTCGAGGCCGATCAGGTCGAGCAGCGCCAGCGGGCCCATCGGGTAGCCGCAGCCGAAGCGCATCGCCGCGTCGATGTCCTCCCGCGAGGCGTAGCGGTTCTCGTACATGGCGACCGCGTGGTTGAGGTAGCCGAACAGCAGCGTGTTCGCGATGAAGCCGGCCTTGTCACCGCACACGACCGGGTTCTTGCCGAGCGCCTGCACGAGGGCGGCGACGTCCTGCAGCACCTCGGGGGCGGTGACGACGGTCTGGACGATCTCGACGAAGCCCTGCACCGGCGCAGGGTTGAAGAAGTGGACGCCGATGACGCGGCCCGGCTGCGAGGTGGCCGAGGAGATCTCCGTGACCGAGAGGGACGAGGTGTTGGTGGCGAGGATGGTGTGCTCGGAGACGATGCCGTCGAGCTGCTTGAAGATGTCCTTCTTGATCTCGACGGACTCGACGACCGCCTCGACCACGAGGTCGGCGTCCTTGAGCTCTTCGAGGGAGGTCGCGAACCTCACCCGGTCGTGCAGCTGCTTCGCGTCGTCCTCGGACAGCTTGCCCCGCGAGACCGCGCGGCTGGTCGAGTGCTCCAGGTGCTGGCGGCCACGGGCCACGGCGTCCTCGTCGACCTCGACGCCGACGACGTCATACCCGTGACGGGCGAACACCTCGGTGATTCCCGCACCCATGGTGCCCAGTCCGACAACGCCGATGGTCTTGAAGTCACGTGCCATGTGCCGCATCCTCGCATGCGTCGCGCGGACTCCGGTTGTGTGTCCGGTCACGTCCATCCATCGCGCCGGCTGGTCAGGACAGCTGGTCCACGAGCTCGCGGACCTCCTCCGCACAGCCCCAGCTGAGGGTCACCCCGGCACCTCCCTGGCCGTAGCAGTGGATGACGCGTCCCTCCCGCTCCAACCGGACGGCTGGGCGCACCGGGCGCAGGCCGACCCGGTGTCCCACGACCGTGGCCGCCGCCAGCTCGGGAACCAGCCGGGTGGCGCGGTGAAGGATCTCGGTCGCGGTCTCGGGCGACGGGGTTCGGCTCCAGTCGTCGGCCCCGTCGGTGCCACCGACAACGACGTGGTCCGTCCGGGGCACGACGTACGTCGGACCGCCGGCGTCGAGCCACCAGCGGTCGAGAGAGACGCCCCCGACGAGCACGACCTGGCCACGCGCCGGTCGCACCTCCCGGTCGGCTGCCAGCAGGCGCGACCCGAGGCCGGAGCAGTTGACGACCACCTCCTCCCCCAGGTCCGAGGCTGCGGGCAGCGCGGGCAGGCTCGTCCGGGTCACCGTGCCGCCGAGCTCCGCCAGCCGCGCCTGGAGCCAACGAAGGTAGACCGGCATGTCGATGACGGGGGCGGTGAAGGACCACGCGTCGGCGTACCCCTGCGGCGCGTGCGTGCGGGACAGGTCCGGGACTGCGTCTGCCCACCACGGGTCGGCGGTCCGGCGTGGCAGAACCTCCGTGCCGGGCAGCATCCGCACGCCCGCGTCCTGGCGAGCGAGCTCGTCGAAGACGGCGTACGACACCTTCGACCACGCGGTGACCCGGTCCTGGGGCAGCGCCTTGTAGGGATACCAGAGCGCGGCTGCCACCACCGACGTCGTCTCCAGGGGCAGGTCCCGCGCCAAGACGTCGACCCGGTGTCCCTGCTCGGCGAGCCTGACGGCACAGGTCAGACCGGTGACCCCGGCCCCGACGACCACGACTCTGAGCGGCACACGTCCCACGGCGTCAGCATGGCAGGTAGATTCACCGCTCGTGAGAATCGTCGTTGCCCGCTGCCAGGTCGACTACGCCGGACGCCTGAGCGCCCACCTGCCGATGGCCACGCGGGTGCTGATGCTGAAGTCCGACGGGTCGGTGCTCGTGCACTCCGACGGCGGCTCCTACAAGCCGCTGA
>NZ_JAOPXP010000208.1 GCF_025965085.1 Marmoricola sp. | reverse complement strand
ACCGCCGGCTGCGCCGTGGTACCGGGGTACCGTCGATCTGATGCCGCATCGACAGCGTCTCGTATCAGATCGGTCGAGGCCATCCCGACCCCCTTGTCCACCGTCGGGTCCGATCTCCCTAGCGTCGAACCTGAGGTCAGGATCCCACGTCCAGATACCTCGCAGGATCCGAGTTACCTCCGTCACCGCGTCCTCCGGCAACGCCGCCATCGAGGCGAGGCCGGTCGTGCGCCGGGTCCGACCCACCCCGGGCTGCCAGCTGGCGTTGCTCAGGCGCGGGAGTACCACGCCTTCGTGACCAACCAGCCCGGTGAGGTGTTGGAGGTCCAGGCCACGAAGTGAGGACTGTCCACGGTCTGCTCCAGAATCTTGGGCGCATTCGGTGCGGTTGGTCGCCATTCGGCACCGTCCGCGTCAGGTGGACTGCGCGGCCCGACCTGCCGCCGGCGCCGCGCGGTCGGCTGCTCAACTCGGTGCTTGAAGTACAGTCGCCGCATGGAGCGCGAGTCGCCCACCAGCGAAGACCGCCGCCACGAGATCCCCCTACGTGGAAGCTCGTTCCCGCCGATTGCCGACTACGCGCTGCTGTCGGACTGTGAGGTCTGCGCGCTCGTCGCGCCGAGCGGGAACGTCGAGTGGCTGTCGCTGCCACAGATGGACGGGCCGAGCGTCTTCGCGGCGATTCTCGACCGGCATGCGGGGCGGTTCCGCGCGGGCCCGCTGGACCGAATGGTCCCGGCCGGCCGCCGCTACCTGCCGGGCACCATGATCCTGGAAACGACATGGGGCACGCCGACCGGCTGGCTCGAGGTGCGCGACGTGCTCCTGATCGGCTCCTGGGACGACGAGGACCGCTCGCATCGGTATGTTCGCGCGCCGCGCGACCACGTGGCCGAGCACGCCCTGCTGCGCACCTTCCGCTGCCTCGACGGCTTCGTCGATCTCGAGCTCGACTGCCAGCCTGCGTTCGATTACGGCCGCAGGAATGGAAGCTGGCGGCACGTAGGCGACGGTTACGGCGACGCCGTTTGCGAGGCGCAGGGGATTGAGCCGGCGCTGCGGCTGCGCACCGATCTGCGGCTCGGGTTCGAGGGCGGCAGGGCGCGCGCCGAGACAAGCCTGCGCGCCGGCCAGCAGGCGTTCTGCGCCCTCGGATGGAGCGACCGCGCGCCGCCGGCGACCTATGATGACGCCGAAGTGAGGCTTGCGGAAACGCGGGCCTACTGGCACGAGTGGATCAACCGCGGCCGCTTTCCCGATCATGCATGGCAGATCCACCTGCAGCGGTCCGCGCTCACGCTCAAGGCCCTGACCTACGCGCCGACCGGAGCGATGATCGCCGCGGCGACTACCTCGCTGCCCGAGGCGCCCGGCGGCGAGCGCAACTGGGACTACCGCTACAGCTGGCTGCGCGACTCGACGTTCATGCTCTGGGCCCTCTTCACCCTCGGCTTCAACCGCGAGGCGACCGACTTCTTCTACTTCATCGCCGACCGGGTCGAGGACGAGGACCTGCAGATCATGTACGGCATCGACGGACGCGGCCAGCTGGACGAGGTCACGCTCGATCACCTCAGCGGCTACGAAGGCGCACGTCCGGTGCGGGTAGGCAACGACGCCTGGCACCACAGGCAGCACGATGTTTGGGGCGTGCTGCTCGACTCCGTCAGGCTTCACACGCACTCGAGCGATCGTCTCGACGATCGTCTATGGACGCTGATAACGCGCCAGGTCGACGCGGCGCTCGAGCACTGGCGTGAACCGGACCGCGGCATCTGGGAGGTGCGCGGCGACCCGAAGCACTTCACGTCGTCGAAGCTGTTCTGCTGGGTCGCCGCCGACCGCGGGGCGCGGCTGGCGCGCCTGCGCGGCGACACGACGGCGGCCGAACGCTGGGAAGCCGCCGCGCAGGAGATGCACGACGACATCTGCGCGAACGGGACCGACGCCCGCGGCGTCTTCGTGCAGCACTACGAAACGGACGCCCTGGATGCCTCGCTGCTCTTGCTCCCTCTCATCCGATTCCTGCCGTCCACCGACGAGCGCGTGCGAGCAACCGTCCTAGCGATCGCCGACGAGCTGACGGTCGACGGCCTGGTGCTGCGCTACCGCGTGAAGGAGACCGACGACGGGTTGGCGGGCGAGGAGGGCACGTTCACGATCTGCTCGTTCTGGCTCGTCTCGGCGCTCGCCGAGATCGGCGAGCTGGACCGGGCCCGGACGCTGTGCGAGAAGCTGCTCTCCCACGCCAGCCCGCTGTTGCTCTACGCCGAGGAGATCGAGCCCCACAGCGGACGCCACCTTGGCAACTTCCCGCAGGCGTTCACCCATCTCGCGCTCATCAACGCCGTGATGCACATCATCAAGGCGGATCAGATCCTGACCGAGGGGCCAGAGATCGTGACCGAGGCTCCGGGGCGGCTGGCCGTGCAGTTCGGGCTCGAGCTCGACCTCGAGCCGGCAGACGCTGCGCCTCACGCAAACGCGAACGGCGATGACGCCGGGCGCGATGCTTGAGCACTGTGAACTTGGATCGTGCGGGCTACTTGAGCATCCGCTCCGACCCCGGTACGGCAGGCGGGCCGTGAGCGCCTCCCTGCATCTCGTCGGCGTGCGTGAGCGGCCACTTGAGACAGCGCTCGACAACTCCCGCAACCCATACCCCGTGTTTCGCAGATCTTGAGGATCAAGTCCCGGCGGCTGCCCAGGCGGCGAGGACGGCCGGGTTCTTGCGGAGTTGCCTGCCATGGCGTGGGCCGCGAAATCTGGCGGCGATGATGACGGGCGGGTTGTGATGGTCATGTCGTTGTGGGCTTAGCAGATCACCCCGAAGGGCAGCGTCCGTTCCACGGCGCGCATCGGCGAGGGCCTGCTCGATCCCCACGGCGACGCGTAACGCGCCCCTAGATCTTCCGCGCACGAGTCGCGTCTCGGCGAGCAAGTCGACGCCGCCGAGGTCGAGGCCCGCAACGCCGCCTGCCGCGTGACTTCCACCCAGGCCGACCTGGTCGACGCCGTCCACACCGACTCCCACCTCGGCGGATGAGGTCTTCGGCAAGGGCAACGTCATCACGCACCGCCTCCGGGTCCCAGCACGGGCTGGGGAGCATGTCCTGCACCGCATTCGGCGACCGCCGCCCAGCGCACTCGGCGATCGTCCACCCGTTACGCCGCTCCAAACGGGCACCAGCAACCCGCGCACGCATGCGAACGCCAGCCCGCGCGGCTTCACCGCGCGAACCGGCCCGCGAACGGGGCGAGCAGATCCTGCGACCCGACTCCTACCCGGCGACCGCCTCGCCGTCCACCACGACCCGTCAACGAGCCGAACCCCTCAGTCCAGGTCCCAGTCCACTCGTGGTCTCCGGCACGGCAGGGATGTGACGTTTGCCCGCCGTGCCCAGCAGCGTCGCCGGCAAATGCAACGGAGCGGATCCGATCTACGACGGCGCGGCTGGTGCGTCCGCCGGTGCTCCTTCTCCCGGCGGGAGGTTGGCGCATGTCCGCTCGTAGGGCACGCCTTTGGCGTACTGGTTCCATTCGGTCATGGAGAGGTTCCGGCCGACGAGGGTGCACCCGAACTTGTTCCATTCGGCAAAGTTCAGGACCCAGATCCTGGCTGTCCCGTCCGCGCTTGCAGTGGCGAGCAGTTTGCCGTCGGGGCTGAATGCCACGCCGTAGAGGCCGCCCGTGTGACCGGTCAGCGGCGGCCCAGCGGCGGTGCGGGTGTCGACTCGCCAGAGACGCGCGGTGCCGTCCAGGCTGGCGCTTGCGAGAAGGCGGCCGTCGGGGCTGAACGCCACCTGATAGATGGCGTCGTTGTGGCCGGTGATCTCGGGTCCGCGCGCCGACCCCGTCGCTACGTCCCAGAACCGGATCGTCACGTCCTGGCCCGCGCTCGCCAAAAGGCGGCCGTCGGGGCTGAACGCCACCGTCTGGATCAGGTTGGTGTGACCGATGAGGGGAGCGCCGTGGTGTTTTCCGGTAGCGACGTCCCACAGCCTGATCCTCTGGTCGTCGCTACCGGTGGCCAGGAGCGAGCCGTCACGGCTGAACGCCACGGCGTTCACCGACTCCCGGTGGCCTTCGAGCGGCGGCCCGTACGGGTTGCCGGACGACACTCGCCAGAGGCGAGCGGTCGTGTCCGCGCTTGCCGTGGCCAGTAGCCGGCCGTCGGGACTGAACGCGAGATCTTGCACGGAGTTGTCGTGGACGAGGGGTTGACCTCGGGGGCGGCCGGTCGTGGTGTCCCAGAGGCGGGCGGTACCGTCCCAGCTCGCCGTCGCCATCACGCTGCCGTCCCGGCTGAACGCGACTCTGTTGACCTCGTCCTCGTGGCCAGCGAGGGGCTGGCCGGAGGGCCGGCCGGAGCGGACCGACCAGAGCCGAGTGGTGCCGTCCACGCCGGCGGACGCCAGCGTTTGACCGTCGGGGCTAAAGGCGACTCCGTTCACCCCACTCGTGTGCCCCAGCAGCGGGCGACTGATGGAGTGGGTCTCCCGGACGTCCCAGACCCGTGCGGTGTTGTCCCAGCTCGCGGTCGCAACCTTCGTGCCGTCCGGGCTGAACGCGACATCCTGCACCTGGTGGGTGTGACCTTCCAGGGGCTGTCCTAGCTGTGCCCTGGTCGCGACGTCCCAGAGCCGCGCCGACTTGTCGACGCTCACGGTGGCGAGCATGGTGCCCGTCCGGTTGAAGGCCATGCTCCACACGTCGTCGCTGTGGCCGGTGAAGTCGCGCCCCACTCGCTTGTGTGTCTGTGCGTCCCAGAGCTGGACGGCCTTGCCGCTCGCGGTGGCCAGCAGCCGCCCGTCGGGGCTGAAGGCGACCGCTCGCACGTCGTCCGGACCGCGGATGGGTTCCCCGACCTGTTCGCCGTTGTCCACTCGCCACAGCCGGGCGGTGTCGTCCCAGCTCGCCGTGGCCACCAGCTTTCCGTCGGGACTGAAGGCGACGTCCTCCACCTCCTCCTCGTGGCCGGTGAGCGGTCCTCGGAACCGGCGACCGTCGTCCACCCGCCACAGCCACGTGTTGTCGTCATTGGTCCCGGTTGCCAGCAGGGTGCCGTCCGGGCTGAACGCCAAGTCACGCACGACTTGCTTGACGTTGATCGGACGACCGCGGGGTTCCCCGGATCGGGCGTCCCACAGCCGTACGGTCCGGTCCCACCCCCCCGACGCGATCAGCGAGCCGTCGGGGCTGACTGCGACGGCATTGATGGCGTCGGTGTGCCCCGTCACCTCCGAACCGATGGGTGCGCCGGTCTGGGTGTCCCAGAACCGTAGGGTCCTGTCCCAGCTGGCCGTGACCAGTCGTCGGCCGTCCGGGCTGAAGGCCACCGCATGCACCTGGTCCGAGTGACCGCTGAGCAACTTCGACGGGTGCTCCAGTCGGGCAAGTCCGGTGACGAGACCGGTTGTGGGTCCCGGCGCCGACGGCTCCCCACGCGCCACGCTCAGGCTCTCCAGTCCGAGGAGGATCGCGGTGTCGGGTTCGTTCTGGACCAGTCGGTCGGCCTGCGCGGCCAGTTGCCGCGCCAGCGCAACGCGCGATTGTGACTGTGCTTCCGAATTCTTCTGTACAGCCACGGTCCCTGCAGTCACCGCGAGGATCAGGAGGACCGCAAGTCCGGCGGCGAGTACGCGCAGCCGCCGGATGGAACGCCGTGTGGCCTCCAGCTCCCGAGAGGCCAGCGCTCGACTGGCGTCGACGTACTCGTGCTCCAATGCACCGAGGTCGCCGACGTGGTCTCGCGCCCAAGCATCGTAGACAGCCAGACGGGTGCCGCGGACCAGGTACGCCTGGTCGCGCCCGTCCCGGTCCCAGTCGGCCGCCAAGTGTTCGAGCTCTGAGCGAAGCCGCAAAGACGAGCGGGAGGCCTCGATCGCGTCACGCAGGGGCGGCCACTGTCTCAACAGCGCCTCGTGAGCCACCTGAACGGTGGCCTCCTCGTGAGGTAGTCGGCGACTCGTCAGCAGGCGCGCGTCCACGAAAGCGTCCACGACCGCAAGTTCGTCATCGCTGAAGGCGTTGCGCGGCAACCGCCGCCGAATCGGCTCGCTGTCGCCCTCGACAGCGGCCAACTTCATGAGCGTGGGCATGACCGGACCTGCCTCATCACGACGCGTCAGCTCGTCCAGCAGCCGATCCGCGCGACGCTGCAGGGCGCCGACCACACCACCGATTGCGGCATAGTCCGCGGCGGTGACCGTTCCCGCGCGGCCCGCGCGCTCATAGATCTCTCGCAGGGCATACGCAAGAAGAGGGAGAGCATCGGTTCCCCCACCACCCCCGCCGGCGATCTCGTCAGTGATCTGCCCCACGAGACCCGGCGCGAACTCGATGCCCCCCCGCTGCGCGGGACGCTCGATAATCTCAGGCAGGCGAGTTCGGCTCATCGCCTCGAGGAATAGCGAGTCGTCAACCACCTCTGCGAGGCCTGCCCGATCCGGAGCGGTGCTGAGGAACTCCGAGCGCAGGGTGGCCACCACCCACAGCGGGCTGTCGTCGGTCAGGGCGGCGTCCAACAACCCCAGGAACGTCTGCTGTTCCCGCACGGCCGTGCGGGTCATCAATTCCTCGGCCTGATCGACGACGATCAGCACGCTCGACCGACCGCCGTTGAGTTCGCCCAACTCCATGGCCACCTCGGTCAGGGCGGGACCGCCCTCACCGAGGCGGCTCTCGACGTGTCCCACAGGTCGCGGACTGCCACGTGCAGCGAAGGCACGAGCAAGGCTCCGGGCCAGCTCACGCAGCGGGTGTTGACCCGGGCTCATGGACGGAACGAGCACCCACCGATCCTTGAGCCGCTCGAGCCGCGGCACGAGCCCCGCGTGGACCAGCGAGGACTTTCCGCTGCCGGAGGGACCGACGACGGCGACGCAGCGGCCCGCGCCCCGCTGGAGCGTCGGCTGGAGGAGCTCCAGGAGTCGGTCGATCTCCTGGTCGCGGCCGAAGAACACGGCGGCGTCCTCGGACGTGAACGGTTCCAGGCCGGGATACGGGCTGCGGTTAGGGTCCCAGGCGAAGGAATCCGACGGATCCAGCCCAGCTCGCCGCAGCCCCGCCCAGAGGCGGGTGAGGGCAGTCTCGCCCTCGGACAGGGCCACCCACTGAACATCGTCCAGCAATGGCAGCCGCGCGGCCTCGTCCAGGGCCACCGTGAAGACAGGTTTCCCGAGCGAGCGCGCCAGACTCACCTCGGCGAAGCACCACGGGGAATTCACCGACGCCGTGCTCGCCAGAAAGATGACGGCGTCGTTCCGGCGTAGCTGGACATACAGCTCCCGCTCCCAGGAGCGACCGGCAGGAACGCCCTGTGCGGGGTCGACATCGAGGAACAGCGCTGCGAAGCCGTACGCCCTCAGCCGGGCCGAGAACTCCTCCGCCGCGGCGCGGTCACGGCTGCTGTGGCTGACGAAAAGCGATGCCACGGCTCGCCCTGTGACTAGTGGCTGTGGGAGTCAGCGACCGCGCCTACCCGATCGGCTATGTCATTCACCGGGTGTGGTACCACCCAGATATCAGGCAACGTCTTTCCCCCTGGAGCGTGCTTGAGCGCGACCAACACGGCCGCGCTGAGCAGGAAGTCGTGCGTGTGCATGGTGCCGCGCCGGGAGTGCTTGTGCCGGTACGTGCAGGAGAAGAGTTCCACCGACCTGTTTCCTGCCGGATCGCCGGTGTAGCGGCAACTGAACTTGTCCGGAATGGCCAAGTCGCTGACCACTTTCGGATTGGGAGGGTTAGCGCCTGGGGCTAAGGCATCGATGAGCAAGAAGGCTCTGTTCGCGCCGGCGCAGACGTATTGATGAATCTCTTCTATCTCGATCCAGTAACAATTGAATCGGTCGGGACCGTCGAAACTTCCGGCCATCGAGTCCTTTTGTTTGAACTTCACGTGGCGGGCAAATGCGTCGGTTGGCGGCATGACCGCGATAAGCGCCGCGATTAGGAACAGCACCAAAGACCGACGAATGAACCGGGATTTGTTTGACATAGGAGATTCTCGCCTCCAGCGATGAATTTCCGCAGGACATCGAGCCCAAGCGCGATGCCCGAGCACGGCCCGTCAATGACAACCCATCCCCTGAGCACTTGAGTGTAGTCCTGTGCACCCACGTGTTGAAAGAGAAGTGGCGGATTTCGTTCGTCGAATCCAGACCTGCGGCGGTACGCCGTCCGCTGGCGCCGTGCGGACTCGATGCGGAATGTGGGCGTAGCGTGACGTTGCCCGCGTCGCAGATCGATTGAGAAGTGTTTGATACAGACATCAATCTGGCCGCAGTGGAGGCGTCATGTCCGGTGCACGCCGCTCCTGCCCGGTTGATCGTGGCAGGCAGACTCCCGCTCGTCCGTGTATTGAAACTCCACACTCTCGTGACCATGTGCGCGGGTGATGTTGCCGGCGACGCCTGTCGCAGGGCGAGACCCGGTTCGTGTCGTACGTGACGCTGTTCGCTGCCATCGACATTGCCGAACGAGACCTGGCAGTCCGATTACACCCACTACCCACTGACCGACACCCAGAGCTTCCCCAAGGGCGTCGAGATCATCACCTGGCTCGACGACGGCATCTGCTACGCCCTGCACGTCTCAGCACAGGTCAACACGGCATCCCCGCCTCGACGTTGACCGACAACGGGATGGTCTACACCGTCCGCCTGGCCGGCCTCGGCCACCGAGGTGGCCGCAACGGCTTCGAACAACAACGACGCACCTGGAACGTGGTGCACAAGAACTCCCGACCCAACCACCCCACCACCAGCCGGCAAGGCCGAACGCTTCCAGCAGACGATGAAGAACTGGCTGCGCGCCCCAACCCGACCAGCCAACCACCATCGCCGAGCTGCAGGCCCTGATCGACCGGTTCCGCACCGAGTACAACACCACCCGACCACACCGGTCCCTGCCGCACCGAGCGACACCGGCAGCGCTCTACGACACCATCCCCAAGGCCCCGGCAGAGATCCGTTCCGCGGGCACCCACGCCACCCACCGGGCCGCCGAGGGCCTCTCGCCCCGCTCCATCCGCAAGGACCACACCATGCTCCACTCCATCTTCAAACGAGCGGTCCGCGACCAGCTCATCGTGACCAACCCGTGCGAGCACACCGAGCTGCCCAAGATCATCGCGCGCAAGACCCGCACCCTCACCCCGACCGAGTACGGCCTGCTCCTCGGTGCAATCCCCGACCCGTACCAGCTGCTGGTCGAGACCCCCATCGAGACCGGCATGCGGTGGGGCGAGCTAGTCGCACTGCGGCCCCGCCACATCGACTTCCTCCGACGCTCGGTGACCGTGGAAGAGACCATCACCGAGGTCTCCTAGCGGCACTCCCCCACCCGTGAGCGCTACGTCACCAAGCCCCGCCCCAAGGACAACGAACCCCGCACCTTCGGCGTCGATGAAGACTGGCTCGAGGCAACCGCGCAGCACATCACAGGTTGTGCCTGCGGTAGTAGGTCTTCCACACCAGGCGGTGCACCGGGATCTTCTCAGGGATCGAGCGCAGGCCCGGGATGAACGGCACCAGGGCGAGACCGAGCGTCAGCACCATCATCAGGCCCCAGACCAGAGCGTCCGCGTTCTCTGATGACTTGAACGGCTCGACCTGGTACCAGAACGTGTAG
>NZ_JAOPXP010000167.1 GCF_025965085.1 Marmoricola sp. | reverse complement strand
GGGCGGCGTCATCGACACCTGCACCAGGTTCACCGCGTTCTACGGCACCGCGATGGGAGGACGCGTCGGCTACGCGCTGGGGTTCACCGGCCTCGGGGTGGCGGCGACCCGGTTCGCGGGCGACGTGCTCCTCGACCTGCTCGCAAGCGCGGACACCCCGCGCACCCGACTGGAGATGGTGCGCAGCAGGCCGCTGCCCTTCCCACCCGAACCACTGCGCTGGCTGGGCATCGAGACCACCCGGCGTTCGCTCGCGCGATCCGACGCGAACGGCGGCAAGGAGAACCTGTGGCTGCGCGCGATGGACAAGCTGGGCCTCGGGTTCGACTCCTGACCTGGTCCCGGCCTCGGGCGCCCGGCGTCAGTGGACGACCAGGCAAACCGGTGTCCGTCCGGGTCCGCGTAGACGCGCCAGGGGACGGGCTCGCCGTCCGGTCCGGAGCGAGGTGGGCGAGGGGAGCGCCTTCCATCTTGCCTTGCAGAAGTTGGCGGGCGCTGTCCACGGAGGACGCTGACCTGCCGGCACGAACGGCTCCTGTGCCCCGCCGCGTCAACCGGTCCGGGCCGACGTCACGGCAGGCGGTCGACAGAAGCGGAGGTACAGCGACGGCGTCACGAACAAGGTCAGCAGCGTCGAGGTGAACAGACCACCGAGGATGACCACAGCCAGCGGATGCTCGATCTCGTGGCCGGGTCGGTCCCCGAAGATGACGAGCGGAACCAGCGCCAGACCGGTGGCCAGTGACGTCATCAAGATGGGAGCGAGTCGCTCGCGGGCTCCGCGCAGCACGAGAGCGGGGCCGAACGACTCCCCCTCCTCGCGTTCGAGGTGCTGACAGTGGTTGATCAGGAGGATGCCGTTGCGAGCAGCGATGCCGAACACCGTGAAGAAGCCCACCAGGGAGCCGAGCGAGAGGATCCCCCCGGCCAGATAGGCGGCCAGCACACCACCCACCAACGCCATCGGCAGCGTCAAGAAGACCAGTAGCGCGGGTCGCCAGCCGACGAACGACGCCTGCAGCAGCAGCAGGATCGCCGCACCTGCGACGAAGGCCGTGGCCAGCAGCTGCCTCTGGGCGGACTGCCTCTCGCGGTACTCGCCGAGCACCTCTGCGTGGTAGCCGCGATCAAACTCCACGGACCTCAGCTTCTCGTCGAGCTCCGTCGCGACGGCCCCGAGGTCGTCCCCCTCGGCCACCTGCGCACTCACGTCGAGCCGGCGCGAGTCGTCCTCCCGCTCGATGGAGTTGGGCGTCCGCTCGATCGTCACGTCCGCCACGTCGGAGAGCCGGACCCGGGCCCCGCTCGGCGTGTCCAGCTGCAGTCCTTCGATCGCCGGGATGCTGTTGCGGGTTGCCGGTGTGCTCCACACCATCACGTCGTAGGCCTTGCCGGCCCGGAAGATGTCGCCCACCTCCTCCCCGGCGACGAGGGTGGCGGCGGCGCGGCGTACGTCCCCGGGCTTGAGGCCGTACTTTGCAGATCTCACGAGGTCGACCTCCACCCGCACCTGCGGCACGTCGGTCGAGATGTCGACGTGCTGCCCCTCGACCCCGTCGATGCCGGCCAGGATCTTGTTGATCTCCTCCGCCTTGGCGCGCAGGACGTTCAGGTCCTCGCCGTAGACGCGAACCACGATGGGTTCCTTGCCGCCGGAGATGACTTCCTCGATCCGCTCGTCGAGGTAGGTCTGTGTCTCCCGGAACATCCCGGGGTAGGCCGCCGTGACCTTCTCGATCCGCTCGAGGGTGTCGTCGTAGTCCACCGACGGATCCGTGCTCACCCAGTTCTCTCCGAGGTTGACGCCGGCGACCTCCTCACCCAGGAACGACTGGCCGATGTGAGCCCCGAAGTTCCGCACGCCCGGGATGGTCCGCAGCTGCTTGCTGACCTCGATCGTGGTGCGCTGCATCTCCGCCGCCGAGGTGCCTGGCTGGCTCACCCAGTGGATCAGGAAGTCCCGCTCCTTGAAGGCGGGGAAGAGGGACTGCCCCAGCAACGGAGCCATCACCAGGCCCAGGACGGTCACCAGGCCGAACCCGGCGTAGACGGCCCGGGGCCGCACCATGATCCGCGACAGCGCAGCCGTGTACATCCGCTGCAAGAGCCGCACCAGCGGAGACTCACGACGCTCGATCTTCGCGTTGCGCAGCAGCAGCAAGGCAAGTGCCGGCGTCAGCGTCATCGCGACTCCCATCGACGCGACGATCGCCAGCGTGTACGAGACGGCGAGCGGGCGGAAGAACGCTCCGGTCACCCCCTGCAGCAAGAACACGGGGACGGCCGCTGCGACGATGATCAGCGTGGCGTAGACGATGGGGCTGCGCACCTCGAGCGAGGCGTGCAGGATGACCGAGGCAGTCGTGCCCTCGCGCCCGGCCAACCGGTGCTGGCGGAGCCGGCGCACGATGTTCTCGACGTCGATGATCGCGTCGTCCACCACCGCCCCCAGGGCGATGATGAGTCCCGCCAAGGTCATCGTGTTGACCGTTTCGCCCCGCCACTGCAGCACGAGCAGCGTCGCAGTCAAGGAGAGCGGGATCGTGAGCATGCTGATCAACGCGACCCGCCACTCGAACAGGAACATCGCGAGGATCACGGCGACCAGGATGAATCCCAGGATCAGCGCCTGGGTGAGGTTGTGGATCGAGGACTGGATGAAGTTCGCCTGCTGGAAGATCGTGGTGTCGAACTGCACTCCCGGCAGCCCGGGCTCCAGACCACGGATGGCCTCCTCGACGCCCCGGGTCATCTCCACGGTGTTGGCCCACGGCAGCTTCTCCACGACCAGCAGCAGGCCGGGGTCGTCGTTGATGACCGCGTCGCCGATGAGCGGCTGGTGGTCCTCCACGACGCGAGCGACATCCCCGATTCGAACCTGACCGCTCGTGCTGGGACCGGCGTGCAGCGGAACCCGCGCGAGGTCGGACGCACTGACGATGGGCAGCACGTTGCGCACACTCAGTCGCTGGTTCGGTGACTCGATCGCTCCTCCCGTGCCGATCACCGAGCCGGTGGAGAACCTGAGCAGCCCGGAGTCCACCGCGTCGGCGGTGGCCTCCATCACCTCGTCGAGGGCCACGTCGTGGGCCCGCATCTTCGGGGGCTCGACCTGCACCTGCAGCATCTGCAGCCGCTCGCCCCACAGCGCCACGTTGGCTACGCCTGGCACGGCCAGCAGGCGCGCCCGGATCGTCCAGTACGCCGACATCGACATCTGGATGAGTGAATGGTTCTCCGACGTCATGCCGATCTGGATGGCGCGCCCGGTTGCCGAGACGGGCGCCAGCATGACGGGGGGCGCTGCCCACGTCGGCAGGGTCGCGCTGACGGCGGTCATCCGCTCCTGCACCAACTCACGGGCGTGCAGCATGTCCACGTCCGAGTCGAAGATCAGCTCGATGGCGGACAGCTGGGGAACCGACTTCGAGCGCATGTCGTCCAGCCCGTCCACCCCGTTGAAGGCCTGCTCCAGCGGGACGGTGACGAGGGACTCCACATCAGCGGTCGACAGGCCGAGGCAGGCAGTCTGGATGACCACCCGGGGAGGTGCGAACTCGGGGAACGCGTCGACTCGCGTCGACGGCAGCGTCGCGATGCCGAGGGCCATGAGCAGTGCTCCGGCGGCGACCACCAGGAACCGGTAGTTCAGGCTGGTGGCGACGATCCATCCCATCAGCGTCCGGTGCCGACCGTTCATCATTCCTCACCGTTGATGCCGGCCTCGGCGCCGACCAGCTCGGCTGCACCCACGGTGACCAGCTCCGTCCCGGGCGGCGGTCCGCTGGTCAGGGTGACCCGGTCGTTCTCGATGGCGAGGATCTTCAACGGCGCGCGCACGTAGGTCCGTTGCGAGGGGGAGGTGAACGCCCATGCGCTGCCCTCGGCGTCGTACACGACCGCCGAGTAGGGGACGAGTGCAGCGCCGGCTCCGGAGCCGTTCGCAGTCCGGACGGGCTGGGTCTCGATTCCCAGACGTCTCACGGCCTCCTCGCTGAGGGTGATTCGTGCGGGGTGGGAGCCGTCCCCGGCCTCCACCTTCGCAGCCGGGCGCGATGCCGGCGCGTGCTCGGAAGCGGCGGCATGGCTACATCCGGTGACGCCGAGCATCATCGTCACGAGCGCGAGTGCGAGCCAGCAGACATTGCGTGTGGTCATTGCGGCACCTCAGTCTCATGCGCGGCCCGCGCGGTGGCGGTCCGCAGTCGAAGGGAGTCGGGGGCCAGGACGCCCAGGCAGAGCGGGACGAGGAACAGCACCACCATGGTCGAGCTCACCAGTCCACCGAGGACGGTCAGGGCGAGTGGGTGGAGCAGCTCGAGGCCGGGAAGGACGCCCATGAAGACGGGGGGCACGAAGACCGCGCCCGTGAGGAGCGCCCCCATCACGACGGAGGGGGCGAGCTCTCGAGCCGCCACACCCGCGGCTGGACCCACGATCGGCTCGCGGCGCAGCTGCCCGGCCCGGCGGACGAGGACGAGCGACTGCCGCAGCGAGAGGGCCAGGACAGCTCCGATCCCACCGAGCACGCCGACCGAGTCGAGGCTGCCCGCGAACGGTGTGACCAGGACGCACCCGGCGAGCGCCAGCGGCACGCAGCCGACGAGCACGGCTGCTGCACGCCAGCTGCGCGTGGCCGCCTGCAGCACGAGGAACACGACGAGCGCGAGGACGAGCACCAGCAGCGCCAGCTGGCGATTCCCGGACTCACGGTCGGCGGCGTCGGTGAGCACCTCGGCGCGGTACTCGTACGGCATCGAGACCCCACGCAGGCGCTCGGTCACGTCGTCCGCGACCTCCTCGGCGCCGCGGCCGTGGATCGTTGCCGTGACGTCCAGGCTGCGCGAGACGGCGTGGTGCATGATGGCGGCCGGGTTCGGTGCCACACCGACCCGGGCGACCTCGCCGAGCCGGACGTGGCCGCCACTGGGAGTGTCGATCAGCAGGGACTCGAGGCTGCTGATGCTCTGCCGGGTGGAGCGTCCACCCCTGACCACCACGTCGAAGATCTTCTGCTGCTCGTACAGGCTCCCGACCGTCAATCCCGAGACGAGGGTGCTGGCCTCGCGACGGACGTCACCCGGCCTCAAGCCGAATCGTTGGGCCTTCGTGAGATCGACCTGGATCTCCACCGTGGGCTCGCTCGGAGGGACCTCGACGCTCGGCGACTGGACCCCGGAGATGGTGCTGAGAACCTCCCGAACGTTGCGGGCGGTGTCTCCCAGAATGCGGAGGTCATTGCCGTACACACGCACGACCAGCTGCTTCCCGGCGTCCCCGCGGGCGACGTCGACCCGATCCTGCGCGTAGGTCTTCACACTGCTGCGTAGACCGACGTAGCCGCGGACAGTCGCGCGGATGACGTCGAGGGTGTCCGAGTAGTCCGCGTCCGGGGCCACCTGTAGCCAGATCTGGCCGGCGTCCACGTCCACGACCTCGTCGGCAGTGATCGCTCGCCCTACCTGCGCTGCGGTGGACACCACGCCGTCGAGACCTCGCAGCTCGGCAGCGGCCCGGTTGGTCACCCGGTACATCTCGGTCAAGGAAGTCCCGGGGGCGGCCTGCAGACGGACGAGGACGTTGCGGTCCTGAAGGGGCGGCAGCACTCCTCCCGGCTCGGCCAGGGATACGGCCGTGACAGCGACCCCGGCGAGCAGGGCGGCAGCGAGGAGGCCGCGGACGGGGTGTCCCATGGACGGCGCGACGATGCGGTCGAAGACACGGTGCACCCAGCGGTCGAAGGGACTGACCCGGACCGCGCTCTCGTGGCCACTGAGCAGCAGCACGGCGAGCGTCGGTGTGACGAGGACCGCGACGACCAGCGAGGACGCCAGGGCCAGCGCGAAGCTGACTATCGCCGGTCGTGCAAGAGCACCGGTCACGCCGCCGGCCAGCAGGAGCGGAGTGAGTGCGAGCAGCACGACGACGGCCGCCACGACCAGCGGACCACGCCTCGCTGCGAGGACATCTCCCACCACCGACGTCGCCCGCTGTTCGCCCGCCGTGGGGTCGGACCGCAGGCGCTGACGAACGTCGCTGACGTCGCCGACCGAGTCGTCCACGACGACTGCCACTGCGGCGGCCAGACCGACGAGCGTCATCGTGGTCAGCGTCTCGCCGCGGAGGTGCAGCACGAACGCCGCTGCGGTCAGGGAGAGCGGAACGCTGACGGCTGTGATCGCCGCCGCCCGCCACGACCGCAGGAGCGATCCCAGGACGGCGAGGAAGACGACCAGGGCGAGCAACCCGGCTACACCGAGGTGCCCCAACGCGACGGAGAGATAGGTGGCGGGGCGGAACAGCCGCGGTTCGACGGTGATGCCGGTCAGTCCCGGTGTCATGGCGTCGAGCGCCGCCTCCACGTCACGGGTGACCTGCGTGGTGTCGGCGTCGGGAAAGCGCTCGACGACCAGCAACAGGCCTGGCGTCCTGTCGGCGCTCGCGTCGCCGATCAGCGGCTGATGGTCCTCCGCCACGGTCGCCACGTCACCGATCCGGAGCGGCGGATCGTGCGCGCCCTCGACCGCGACGTCCGCCAGCTGGTCCGCGGTCGTGATGGGCTGGACGTGCTGCACGCCGAGCCGCTGGTTGGGAGTCTCAACGAACCCACCGGTGCCCGGAGTCGACGCCTCGACGAAGCTGAGCGGGGACACCCACAGCGCGTTGCCGGTCGACTCGATCAACTCCGTCAGGCTGACGTGGCGTGTGCGTAGTCGATCCGGGTCCACCTGCACCTGCAGCTGCCGGTCCCGCTGACCCCAGACCGACACGTTGGCGACGCCGGGGATCGACATCAGCCGTGGCCTGATCTGCCAGCGGGCGAGCACGGACATCTGCATCGTGGAGACCGTCTTGGACGTGAGGCCGATCATCGCGACGCGGCTCGTCGACGCCGTGGGCTGGATCATGATCGGCGGCGTGCCGACGTTCGGCAGCGCTTTTGCCTGCGTCATGCGCTCCTGCACCATCTGACGCGCCTCGTACAGGTCGGTGCCCGGCTCGAAGTCGAGCTCGATCACCGACAGGCCGGGCATTGATCTGGACGAGATGTCCTCCACCCAGGGGATCCCGTTCAGCAGGTCCTGCTCGAGGGGGACGGTGATGAGCTGCTCCACCTCCTGCGCCGACAGGCCCAGGGCCTCCGCCTGGACCTCGACGGCCGGTGGCTCGAACTCGGGATAGACATCGACGTCGGCACCATGGAGCTGCACGATGCCGATCGCGAGGACCCCGAGGGCCATCGCCACCACCAGCCGGCCGAACCGCAGGCCGGAGCCCACGATCCAGGCGATCACCGGTGGCCCCCCGCCATGGCGGGCAGTGGCGCTCCGAGTGAGCGGCCGTGCTCTCCGGCCGGGCAGACTCGCGTTATCGACTGCAGCAGCGCATGCATTGGTCCAAGCCCTCGAACGATCGCGTCTCCACGGTTTATGGAACTCTTGGAGTGCGGCTTAGAAAACGCTTAGATTCTGTCAATATGAGCCTCGCTCGGTCGGGTGTCAACCGTGCCGCGACCGCTCCTCACCAGTGGTCTAGCCGTGTCCAGTTGACCGGAACTGAGCTCACCGACGTGGGGGGCGGGCGTGCCCCGACGCGTCGTCCGGGACGTGGGTCAGCAGGTCGCCGGGTTGGCAGTCGAGCTCACGGCAGATCGCATCGAGGGTCGAGAGACGGATCGCCCGCGCCTTGCCGGTCTTGAGGATCGAGAGGTTGGCGACGGTGATGCCGACGCGATCAGCCAGCTCCGTGAGGGTCATCCTGCGGTCGAGCAGGACGTGGTCGAGGCGGATGTCGATCGCCATCAGACCGTGAGCCTCTGGTCGTGCTCCAGGCGTACGCCGCGCCGGAAGACCTGCGCCAGCAGCAGCAACAGCGCCCCGAACGCCATCCGCGTGAGCTGCGGTCCGCCTGGCTCCATCGACCCCAGTTCCAGGCCCACACCCCGGGCACCGGCACTGAGGAAGCCGTATTCCCAGGCCTTGGGGCTGAGGAACAGCCACAGGAAGGGTTCCAGCAGCTCCCAGGCGATCAGGGTGAGGCCGATGACTCGCAGTCGGCGCACGACCTGGTCGGTGAACGGTGCGTCGCGGGAGACGGCGCGCAGCAGCAGCCACAGCTGCGACAGCAGGAAGGCAAGGACAAGCAGGCTGAGCACCGTCATTCCGTACAGGGAGGCGACGAGGGGGTTCCACCCCGGGTCGGCGTCGAACAACAAGCGCCCCTCGAGGTGGGCTGATACCGCTCGGAGGTCCTCGTCCGGAAGCAGGAAAGGGTGGTCCTGGCGTGGGCCGTGCGCTTCGTGGAGGAGAACGTTCTCGCAGTCGCGCTGGGGATCGCGGAGGTTGATACGGCGGCAGACCTCGGTGGACGCGCGGACTTCCCAGGAGGGCTGGTAGCTCATGTCCAGCAGATGGGTGCCCGGCACGAGGCTGATCCGATGGGAGTAGTCGCTCACGCCGGTCAACCGGGCGACGCCGACGACGGCAACCCACAGCGCCCCCAGTGCCGTGACGACCGCGGCCGCCAGCGCGATCCAGCTGGCCACCATGAAGCTGCGGTCGTGGCGCATTCGGTGTCCTGACCTTCGATGCGGTCTTGTTGAGCAGCAATGTGTCCGCGTCGATCGTCGATGTCAAGGAGGTCGGGATGGTCGCCGCTGTGCGATGCGGCTATCCGAGCATGCCGCGTTCTCCTCGGTTGACGGAGGGCGGATGAGTCAGGCTGCAGATCTGTTGGGCATGGACGAGCCGCGCAAGCGGTACGCCGCGATGATGTCCGGCCCGGACATCCGCTACGAGCTCAGCGAGGAACACCTCAGGCTCGGTCGTCGCGTGCACGCGGCCCGGCCGGTCCGGCTCGACCTCGGGCAACCCGGTGGCTTCGACCTCACGCCGTG
>NZ_JAOPXP010000151.1 GCF_025965085.1 Marmoricola sp. | reverse complement strand
ATGGGCGAGATCATGTTCGACTTCTTCGACGCACTGAAGAGCCGCACCAAGGGCTATGCCTCGCTCGACTACGAACCGACCGGCGAACAAGCCTCCGACCTGGTCAAGGTCGACGTCCTGCTCCAAGGTGAGGTCGTCGACGCGTTCAGCGCGATCGTGCACCGCGACAACTCCTATGCGTACGGCGTCTCGCTGGCCTCGAAGCTCAAGGAACTCATCCCGCGCCAACAGTTCGAGGTACCGATCCAGGCCGCGATCGGCGCCCGGGTCATCGCCCGCGAGAACATCCGCGCGATCCGCAAGGACGTCCTCGCCAAGTGCTACGGCGGCGACATCAGCCGCAAGCGCAAGCTGCTGGAGAAGCAGAAGGAGGGCAAGAAGCGCATGAAGATGGTCGGCCGCGTCGAGGTCCCCCAGGAAGCCTTCATCGCCGCGCTCTCCACCGGCGGACCGCCCGAGAAGGGCAAGAAGTAGCCCTCAGGCGTCAGGTGACCCCTGCTCGGCGGCGGCCCTCTCCAGGTCGGCCCGGGCCGCGGCGCTCGCCGAGGTGGCCCTCAGCTCGACCGCAGGCATCAGCAGCAGGATCAGGCAGGCGAGCAGCATCACGCAGCCGCCACCCAGCAGGACCAGGCTCATCGAGTCGGCGAAGCCGACCTTGAACGGGTGGGCGATCACAGGGCTCATGCGGTTGATGATCGAGGAGTCGTCCTGCACCGAGGCGAAGACGCCACCCCCGCCGCCCTTCCCCGACAGACTCGCCAGCACCTGGTCGTTCACCGGGGTGTGCGGGATGTCGCCCGCGGCGGCCGCCTTCTCGATGCCGGGGACGGCTGCCCTGAAGGCGTCCTGGATCTTGCCGCCGAGGGTGCTGAACAGCAGCGAGAGGAACACGGCCACGCCGAGGGTGCCGCCGAGCTGGCGGAAGAAGGTGGCCGAACTGGTGGCGACGCCGATCTCGCGAGGTGGCACCGCGTTCTGGACGATGATCGTCAGCGGCTGCATGCACTGGCCCAGGCCCAGGCCGAGAAGCAGCATGCCGGCCATCACCCAGAGCAGGCTGGTGTCGGCGCCCACGAAGGAGAGCGCGATCATCGCGACCGCGGCCATGCCCGACCCGATGATCGGGAAGATCCGGATCCTGCCGGTGCGGGAGGTGACCTGGCCGACGGCGATGCCGGCGCTCATCATGCCGACGACCATCGGCAGCATCATCAGCCCGGCCCTGGTCGGCGAGGCGCCGTGGACGATCTGCATGTACTGGGGCAGGACGGTGATCGCGCCGAACATCGCCGCGCCGACGATCACGCTGGCTCCGATGACGACGGCGGCGGCGCGGAGCCGGAAGATCCGCAGCGGGATCAGGGCGTCGTCGCCCATGGCTCGCTCGGCCAGCAGGAAGCCGGCCACGCCGATGCCCCCGACCGCGTAGCAGGCGATGGCGCGGCCGGACTCCCAGCCCCACGTGCGGCCCTGCTCGGCCACGGTCAGGAGGGGCACCAGGGCCACGACGAGGGCGAAGGCGCCCCACCAGTCGATCCTGGCCTCGCGGCGCACATGGTGGAGATGGAGGTTCCTGGTGACCACGAACAGCGCGGCGATGCCGATCGGGACGTTGACCAGGAACACCCAGCGCCAGCCGGTGATGCCGAGGATCGAGGACTGGCCGGCGAACAGCCCGCCGGCCACCGGACCGAGCACGCTCGAGGTGGCGAAGACGGCCATGAAGTAGCCGGTGTACTTCGCCCGCTCGCGGGGCGACACGATGTCCCCGATGATGGCCAGCACGAGCGTGAACAGCCCGCCCGCGCCGAGCCCCTGCACGGCACGCAGCGCAGCGAGCATGTACATCGAGCTGGCGAACGAGCACGCCGCCGAGCCGACGATGAACAACGTGATGGCGAACAGGAACAGCTTCTTGCGTCCGTAGAGGTCGCCGAGCTTGCCGTAGATCGGGGTCGTGATCGTCGAGGTGATCAGGTAGGCGGTCGTCACCCAGGCCTGGATCGACAGGCCGTGCAGGTCGTCGGCGATGGTGCGGATCGACGTACCGACGATGGACTGGTCGAGGGCTGCCAGGAACATCCCGAGCAGCAGCCCCGAGAGGATGGTGAGGATCTGGGCGTGGGAGTACTCCCCGGTCTCCGACGAGAGGTCGTCGGGTCCGCTGCCGGTCTGCGCTGCCGTCGCTGTCATCACACACCTGTCTCTGGGGCGTCCGCGTCGGGATCTCAGCCGGGGCCATGGGGCTCAGCAGGCTGATGGGTCAGATCGTTGAAGCCTACAACCGATCCGACAGCCGCCGGCTGCCGAGGCTCCTGGTGCGATCATCGCCCGGTGACTGCATCGCGCCTGCCCGACGGCGTCCTGGGGATGGCTCGCCGGGGGCCGGAGTGGGCCGAGTGGGTTCATCGTCTGCCGGCGATCCTCGACGGGCTGCTGGAGGAGTGGCAGCTGACAGTCGACGGCTGGATGATGCACGGCTACGTCGCCCTCGTGGTGCCGGTGCGCACGGCCGGTGGCGGGGCGGCTGTGCTGAAGGTGCGCTTCCCGGACGAGGAGGGCGAGCACGAGCACCTGGCCCTGCAGCACTGGGGTGGTCGGGGAGCGGTCAAGCTGCTGCGGGCAGACCCGCACCGCTGGGCGATGCTCCTCGAGCGGCTGCGCCAGGAGCGACTCGGCGAGATGTGGGACCTGGAGGCATGCGAGGTCGTCGCCGGGCTCTACCCGCTGCTGCACGTGCCGGCGCCGCCACAGCTCCGCTCCCTCACGGCGTACGTCGACCGCTGGGCCGCCCAGCTGTCCGCCCTGCCCCGCAACGCGCCCTTGCCCAGGCGGCTGGTGGAGCAGGCCGTCTCGCTCTCGCGCGACTTCGTCGCCGACCCGGCCAGCACCGGGACGCTGATCCACGGGGACCTGCACTACGAGAACGTGATGGCCGCGGATCGCGTGCCGTGGCTGGCGATCGCCCCCAAGCCGATGAGCGGCGACCAGCACTACGAGCCGGCGCCGATGCTGTGGAGCCGGTTCGACGAGCTGGAGGGGGACATCCGCGACGGCGTACGACGTCGCTTCCACGCGCTCGTCGACCACGCGGGACTGGACGAGCACCGGGCCCGTGACTGGGTCGTCGTACGGATGATGAACCATGCGTGCTGGCGGCTGCTGGAGGCTCCCGGGGCGCAGCGGGTGGCCTCGACCGGCGACCACCTGACCATGTGCATCGCGGTGGCCAAGGCCGTCCAGGACTAGACGGCCGGGCCGGGCGTCGAGGGCGCGGGGAGCGCGTCGCGCCTGCGCGTGAGGAACGTCCGCTCGGGCTCGTTGCCGGCGAGCTCGATCGCCCGTCCGTACGCCGACCGCGCCTGGTCCCAGCGTCCCAGCCTGCGGAGCAGGTCGGCGCGGGTCGCGTGCCAGGCGTGGTACGCCGTCAGGGGGAGCGGGTCGACCAGGGCGAGTGCCACCTCGGGGCCGTCGACCTCGGCGACCGCCACGGCGCGGTTGAGGGCCACCACCGGGCTCGGCGTCGTCGCGAGGAGCTGGTCGAAGAGCTGGACCACCTGTGACCAGTCGGTCATCGAGGCCTCGACCGCGTCGGTGTGCACGGCGTTGATCGCGGCCTGGAGCTGGTAGGCGCCCGGTCTGTTCACGGCGAGGCAGCCGCGGACCAGCCTGTGCCCCTCGTCGATCATCTCGGCGTCCCACGTGGTGCGGTCCTGCTCCTCGAGGGGCACCAGGACCCCGCCACTGACCCGGGCCCCGGCGCGGGACTCGACGAGCAGCATCAGGGCGAGCAGGCCGTCGACCTCGGGGAGCGGACCAAGTGCCGGGGTGCCGGCGACCATCTCGCGGAGCTGCCGAGCCAGTCTGATGGCCTCGGCGGTCAGGTCGGTGCGCAACGCCTCGCCGGAGGAGCCGAGGTAGCCCTCGTTGAAGACGAGGTAGAGGACCGCGAGCACGCCCGACAGGCGCGCGGGCAGGTCCTCGGGCCCGGGGATGCGGTAGGGGATGTGCGTAGCCCTGATCTTCTGCTTGGAGCGCGTGATGCGCTGCGCCATGGTCGTCTCCGGCACCAGGAACGCCGACGCGATCTCGGCCACGGTCAGGCCGCCCAGCAGCCGCAGGGTCAGCGCGACGCGGTTCTCCGGCGCCAGCGCCGGGTGGCAGCAGGTGAAGATGAGCCGCAGGCGGTCGTCCTCGACGGGTCCGGTCGGCTCGGGGGGCTCGCTCGGAATGCGGTCGATCATCGTGGCGACCTCGACGTACTTGTCCTGGCGGCGCTTCTCGCGACGGATCCGGTCGAGCGCCTTGTTCGTGGCAACCGTGGTCAGCCAGCCGCCCGGGTTGGGCGGGACACCCTGACCGGGCCATCGCTCGGCGGCGACCAGCAGGGCCTCCCCGGTCGCGTCCTCGGCGAGGTCGAGGTCACCGAGGCGACGCGCCAGGCTCGCCACCACGCGGCCGTGCTCGGCGCGGAAGACCGACGCCAGGTCAGGGACCTGGTCGGCTTCCGCGCCGGGCGCGGGCGGACGCGACGCGTGTTCGTTCACTCGGACTGGAAGGGGCGGACCTCGACCGGGCTCTGGCACGCCGCCGAACCTCGCCTGGCCATCTCCAGCGCGGCGTCCAGGTCGGGGGCCTCCACGACCCAGAAACCTCCGAGCTGCTCCTTGGTCTCGGCGTACGGACCGTCGGTGACGAGGACGTCAGTGCCGGTGGCGTCGACGACGGTCGCCGTGCTGGCCTCCTCGAGGCCGCCCGCGAACACCCAGCTGCCATCGGCCTGCAGCTCCTTGTTGAAGGCGTCCACCGCGGCAAAGACCGGCTGCATGTCCGACTCGTTCATGTCGGGTCGTCCCGACTCGGGGTCGTGGACCGAAAGCAGGTACTGCGTCATGTCGTGCTCCTCACTCGTGTGCTGGAGGCGGTACGTCGTACCGGCCCATCATGTCGACCACTCCACGAACGGGCACCGACGAATACGACAGGTCGAGCAAAATTCTCACGGAGCGGTTCCACGCCCGCGACCGGCGCGCCGCCTGAGAGAGTGGCGACATGGCCCAGGTGATCTCCGTCAACGTCGGCATCCCGCGCGAGGCGACGTGGGCCGGCATCGGGCGGACCTCCATCGACAAGCACGCGCTCAGCGGCGCCGT
>NZ_JAOPXP010000103.1 GCF_025965085.1 Marmoricola sp. | reverse complement strand
CTGGTCAAGCTGCACTTCCCGGACCACGTCGGCGTGATGACCTCGATCTACTCCACCGCCCTGGCCATCGGCCTCACCTCGGCGTCCGTGCTCACCGTTCC
Organism: Marmoricola sp.; assembly: GCF_025965085.1. Lineage (GTDB taxonomy): Bacteria > Actinomycetota > Actinomycetes > Propionibacteriales > Nocardioidaceae > Marmoricola. Next base: position 19,685 of record NZ_JAOPXP010000103.1, on the reverse strand, counting down.
GATCGGCCAGGCCGGGGACGGTTGGCGATCCGGCCTGGTGGTGTGGTCGGTGACCGCCGGGATCGCCGTACTCCCCTGGCTCGCGCTCATCGCGCACGACCGCGCGCCTGAGGAGGTCGAAGGTCCGGTCGGGCTGCTGGCTGTCGCACGCACCCGCCTGGGCTGGCTGATGGCGCTGTTCTTCGGGCTGCAGTCGCTGCAGGCGTACTCCGTCTTCGGCTGGTTCGCGGAGCTCTACCGCGACGCCGGGTTCTCCGCCCAGGACGCAGGGTTGCTGCTGGGCGTGATCACGGGCGTGAGCATCCCGCTGTCGCTGGTGATCCCGTCCCTGGTGGCGCGGATGCACAACCAGGCAGTGCTCATGAGCGTCGTCATGGCGTGCTACCCGATCGGCTACGTCGGGCTGATCCTCGCTCCCCACGCGGGCGCGGTGGTGTGGGCGGTCTTCGTGGGCATCGGGTCGACCACCTTCCCGCTCATCCTGACGCTGATCGGACTGCGAGCGCGCACGCCGAGCGGGACTGCGGCGCTGTCGGGGTTCTCCCAGGCCATGGGCTACCTGATCGCGGCAACGGGGCCGTTCGGCGTGGGCGTGCTCCACGACCTGAGCGGCGGCTGGACGGTGCCGCTGCTCGTGCTGCTGGCCCTCACCGTCCCCCAGCTGGTGCTGGGGCTGGCGGTGTCGCGCCCGGCGTACGTCGAGGACGAGCTCGAGCCTGCCGGACGCGATGCACGCTGAGTCAGCGCGGGATCCGCACGACCTTCCCCGGAGCCTTCGGACCCGTGCCCAGGGTGCCCACGTAGAGCTTGGTGCGCGTGGCCTCCACCGACACCGGGCTGGCGATCTTCATCGCGGTCCTGCGACCGCCCTTGCCGAACCGGGTGATGCGGCCGGCGAACAGCTCGGACACGTAGACGCGCCCCCTGACCAACGACAGGTTCGTGGCACCGAGGAACCCGGTGGCGACGCGCGAGACCCCACCACGCTTCGAGATCCGATAGACGGAGCCCCGTGCTCCCAGCGCCGGGCTCTCCGGGCCACCGGGCAGCGTCGTGACCAGGAGCGAGCCCCGAGGACCGCGCTCCACGTCGGTGGGGACCGGCTCGAACGCGTAGGTCACGCCTGCACAGCTGGGGACACCGATGGCGTTGGCCTGTGCCTGGGTGAACCTCAACCGCTGGGGCGGCAGGAGGGCGATCGTGGAGATGGCGCCCTTGCGGCTCACGCGCAGGATCGCGTTGCCGCCGGCTTCAGCGACCGCGAACGCGCCACCCGGCAGCGGGGCGAGCTGGTAGGGGTGCGAGTCCACGGCCCCCTTGTAGGTGGCCGAGCCCCCCGTCAGTCCGGCGAGTGCCTGGTTGCACGTGGAGTTTCCGCCCGCCACGACTCCGTAGGTGACGTTCCGGTCGGGGTTCACCCGCTGCTCGTACCTGAGCAGGTCCGAGACGACCGGCTTGCGGTGGCCACGCACGAGGGTCACCCTCTGCCGCGGCCCCCCCGGACCGCCGCTTGCGATCGCCATCGTCGCGCCGTCGGGCGAAAACTCGACCCCGGCGACACCCGGCACCTTGCGCACGACCTTCGCCCCCTTCGGGGTGACCTTGCTGATCGTCCCGGCGCCACCGTCCGCGTAGTAGACCGTGCCCTTGCGCAGCGCGATCTGGAACGGAGCCCCGACGCCGCTGGCGAGGACCCGGTCGCTCGACGGTCCGTCACTCGACCGCGCGGCGGGGGTGGCCACGGCCGCGGACGTCGAGACGAGCACGATGGCCCCGGCGACGCCGGTGACGGTGAGGGGCGTTCTGTTGAGCATTCGCATGAGGCACTCCCGATAGACGCCGGACCGGGCGGCTCCGCGGTCCGGAGCGGCAGCCCGTGGACCGCCGACTGGCTCGCGACGCTACTCAGGGACGGACCCGGGCGTCTCGCATCTTTCCGATATGTCGAGCGCCGGTCTGGACCGGGACGCCTTGAGGCTGGACTGCCTCAGACGACGCTGAGCGGGAGCAGGGTCTGGCCGGTCGGACCGATCTGGATGTCGGTCCCCATCTCGGGGCACACGCCGCAGTCGTAGCAGGGCGTCCAGCGGCAGTCCTCGACGTCGACGGAGTCGGGATCCAGGGCGTCCTCCCAGTCCTGCCAGAGCCAGTCCTTGTCAAGGCCTGAGTCGAGGTGGTCCCACGGCAGGACCTCGGCGTACCCGCGCTCGCGCGTGGTGAACCAGTCGAGGTCGACACCGGTGCCGGCGAGAGCTGTCTGCGTCGCGGCCATCCAGCGGTCGTAGGAGAAGTGCTCGCTCCAGCCGTCGAAACGGGCGCCGTCACGCCAGACCTGCTCGATGACACGCCCCACACGACGGTCTCCGCGGGACAGCAGTCCCTCGATGATGCCGGGCTTGCCGTCGTGGTAGCGGAAGCCGATGGCGCGGCCGAACTTCTTGTCCGAGCGCACCACCTCGCGGAGCTTGCGCAGGCGGTCGTCCGTCGTCTCGACGTCGAGCTGCGAGGCCCACTGGAACGGGGTGTGCGGCTTGGGGACGAACCCGCCGATCGACACGGTGCAGCGGATGTCGTTGTGCCCGGCGACCTTGCGCCCCTCGGCGATCACCTTCTTGGCCAGGTCCGCGATCGCGAGGACGTCCTCGTCGGTCTCGGTGGGCAGGCCGCACATGAAGTACAGCTTCACCTGACGCCATCCGTGGGAGTACGCCGCAGAGACCGTGCGGATCAGGTCCTCCTCGGTGACCATCTTGTTGATCACCTTGCGCATCCGCTCCGAACCGCCCTCGGGTGCGAACGTCAGGCCCGAGCGGCGACCGTTGCGTGAGAACTCGTTGGCCAGCGTGATGTTGAAGGCGTCCACGCGCGTGCTCGGCAGCGACAGGGACACGTTGGTCCCCTCGTAGCGGTCCGCGAGGCCCTTGGCCACCTCACCGATCTCGGAGTGGTCGGCGCTGGACAGCGAGAGCAGGCCCACCTCCTCGAAGCCGGACTTGCGGATGCCGTTCTCCACCATGTCGCCGATGGTGGAGATCGAGCGCTCGCGCACCGGTCGGGTGATCATCCCGGCCTGGCAGAAACGGCAGCCGCGGGTGCACCCGCGGAAGATCTCCACGCTGAACCGCTCGTGCACCGTCTCGGCCAGCGGCACGAGCGGGTTGCGGGGGTAGGGCCAAGCATCGAGGTCCATCAGCGTGTGCTTGCGTACGCGGTCGGGTACGCCGGGCCGGTTGGGCAGCACGCCGAGCAGGGCGCCGTTGGAGTCGTAGGCGACGTCGTAGAACTTCGGCACGTAGACCCCACCGCTGGCAGCGAGCCGGAGCAGCACCCCGTCGCGACCACCGGGACGTCCCTCGGCCTTCCACTCGCGGAAGACCTCGGTGATCGCCAGCACGATCTCCTCGCCGTCGCCGAGGACGACCGCGTCGACGAAGTCAGCGACCGGCTCGGGGTTGAAGGCGGAGTGCCCGCCGGCGAGCACGACCGGGTCCTCGTCGGTCCGGTCGACCGCGTGCAGCGGGATTCCGGCGAGGTCGAGTGCCGTGAGCATGTTGGTGTAGCCGAGCTCGGTCGCAAACGAGAGCCCGAAGAGGTCGAAGCCCTTCACCGGCCGGTGTCCGTCCACGGTGAACTGCGGGATGCCCTCCTCCCGCATCAGGGCCTCCATGTCCGGCCACACCGAGTAGGTGCGCTCGGCGAGGACGCCCTCCCGCTCGTTGAGGACCTCGTAGAGGATCTGCACGCCCTGGTTGGGCAGCCCCACCTCGTAGGCGTCGGGGTACATCAGGGCCCAGCGGACGTCGGTCTCCGCCCAGGCCTTGTGGACGGAGTTCAGCTCGCCGCCGACGTACTGGATCGGCTTCTGGACGCGAGCCAGGTGCGGCTCGAGCGTGGCGAAGACTGACTCACCAGATGGGACGGACATGCGTGAACCTTCCACTGTGTGAGGAGATATCAGTTTACGTGCTGGCCCAGGTGCGTATGGACCCGAGACAAGGGGGGATCGGGTGGCCGAGTATGCGCTCGCGTGGCGTCCCTCGCGACGCCTCTCGGTCAGGTCGATGTGGGCGTTGTGGCTGGTGTGCCTGACGCTGACTCCTGGGGCGCTGGCACTGCAACACGCTACCTCGCTCCAGGTCGAGACGATCAGCTCCATCCACGCAGGGAGCCTGATCGCCTTCCTCTGGATCCTGCTCGCGTGGCTGTGGCCGGTCCGCGCGATGCGCCACCAGGTGCTGATCTTGACGGTCGCCCTGGCGTTCGGCACCCACGTGCTCACCACGGTCGCCATCGACGGGGACTGGCTCCTGGCCTCGCGGCTGGCGTTGGCCACCGTCGTGCAGGCCGCGGTGACCCTGGGCGTCTACCGCTGGCGGATCGGGGACGACAACCTGACCCCCCATCGACCGCGCGACATCGTCGACCTCGCGGTGGCCAGCCTGGTGGGGGCGCTGGTCGTCATCCCGCTCGCGCCTGCCCGAGGCGTGTGGCTCACCAGCACGACCTTCGAGCTGTTCTGGTGGACGGCGCTGAGCACTGCCTACGTCTTCGTGGGCAGCGCCTGCACCATGCTGCTGGTCCAGCGACGACCGCGCACCGAGGCGATCCCGACCCGGATCATGGACGTCTACGTCCAGCTCCTCGTCACCGGCGTCTGCATCGGGGCCGTCTTCACCTTCAACGACCTCCCGCTGACGTGGATCGTGATGCTGCCCGCGATCTGGGCCGGTCTGAGCCTGGGCCCCTGGACCTCGGCCGCCTACAGCCTCACCGGAACCCTCGCGGTGGTCCTCGCCCAGGCGCTGCCGGCGGCGAACCGCGCCTACGGGACCTCCGAGCTCACCAACATCCTGCTGCTCGACAGCCTGATGACCGCGTTCGTCTTCGTGGTGCTGCTCCTCTCGCTCCTGCGCGACCAGCGGGCCCACCTCGCAGGAGAGGTCGTACGCCGCCGCCAGGAGGCCGTCGACCAGGCGGGGCTGCTCGGCACCGTGTTCGAGTCGATCAACGAGGCCCTGGTCCTGATGGACACCGAGGGCGTCGTACAGCTCCACAACGCGGCCGCTGTCCAGATCCTCGGTCGCGAGCGGCTGACCACCGAGCCCGGTTGCTGGCTGCGCCGGATGAGTGAGGGGCCCTCGTTCACCTACACCTACGACCGCGACGGCTCCGACGACGGGACCCTGGTCCTCGCCGTACAGCTCGCGCCGGTGCAGTACGCCGGGTCCGACAGCGTCGTGGCCATCGTGCGGGACGTGACCACCGAGCAGCGCCGCATCGAGGAGCTCGCCAGCTTCGCCGCAGTGGCCGCCCACGACCTCAAGAGCCCCTTGGCGGCCGTCCAGGGCTGGATGGAGGTGGCCGAGGACGAGCTCGACGGCAACCCGCAACTGGCCCTGCAGGCACTGCAGCGCGGACGCCATGCCACAGACCGGATGACTCGCGAGATCGAGGACTGGCTCACCTACAACGTCGCCCGCGAGGGCGTGGTGCAGCCGGAGCCGATCGCCCTCCAGCCGCTCCTGGACGCGATCGCGGCCAGCTACCCCGGTGTCGACTTCGTGGTGCGGACGCCTGACACCGTGATGGTCGACCCGACGCTGCTGCGCCACCTCCTCGCGAACCTGATCGGCAACGCGGTGAAGTACACCCATCCCGGGGAGCGACCCTCGATCACGGTGCGGAGCTTCTCCGGCGGAGAGCGCGGCTGGGTGCGCCTCTACGTCGTCGACGCCGGGATCGGCATCCCCGAGGGTGAGGAGACGGCGATCTTCGAGCCGTTCCGACGAGCCTCGTCGGTGCAGGGCAGCTACGAGGGCTCGGGACTCGGCCTTGCCCTGTGCCAGCGCATCGTCCGGCGCCACGGCGGCCTGATCACCGCCCAGCGCAACGAGGGGCCCGGCACCACGATCACCGTGACCCTACCGCGCGGCTGAGACCCGCCGGCGGAGCAGACGGCTCGGGGCGAGGCAGGGGCGGCTCAGTAGGCTCCCGGGTCGGCGAGCCGTTAGGGTCCCTGGTCCTCGCGGTGGCGGTGACGGTCATCGAGGTGGCGCTGATCCTCACGCTCATGCTGAGCGGCGGCAAGGACACCTCCACGCTCGCCCGCGACACCGTCTTCGCCGCGGTCATGATCACCTGCAACGGGATCGTGGGGCTCTGCCTGCTCGTGGGTGCCGTGAAGTTCGGCGCCACCCACTTCAACGCCGAGGGCACAGGTGCCGCCCTCGCGACCGTCATCACCTTGGCGGTGACCTGCCTGGTGCTGCCGAACTTCACCACGACCACGGTCTGTCCGGAGTCTCCGGATCCCAGCTCACCTTCGTGGCGGTCGCCTCACTGGCGCTCTACGGGATGTTCGTGATGACCCAGACCGTCCGTCACCGTGACTTCTTCCTCCCGATGAGCGAGGGCGGCAGGGTCCTTCCGGAGGAGGACCACGCGACCCGGCCGACGAACAAGCGGACACTGCGCAGCCTCGGCCTGCTGGTCGCCTCGCTGGTGGCCGTGGTGGGCCTGGCCAAGATCGAGTCGGAGCCCATCGAGCAGGGTGTCAGGGGCCTCGGTCTCCCGCAGGCCGTGGTCGGTGTCGTCATCGCGCTGCTGGTGCTGCTGCCCGAGTCGATCGCCGCGGTGAACGCGGCGCTGCGCGACCGCACCCAGATCAGCCTGAACCTCGGCCTGGGCTCCGCGATGGCCAGCATCGGGCTCACGATCCCCAGCATCGCCGTCGCCTCGATCTGGCTCGACGGCCCCCTCGACCTCGGTCTGGAGCCGACCCACATGGTGCTCCTGGCGCTGACCGCGGTGATCTCCGTGCTCACCGTGGTCCCGGGCCGGGCGACACGCCTCCAGGGCGGCGTGCACCTGGTGGTGCTGGCGTCCTACCTGGTGCTCTCGATCCAGCCCTGAGGAAGCCGGGACTCCCCGTGGCGCGTCAGCCGACGACCAGACGCAGGACTCACGAGCCCGAGGGGCGCGGCCTCACGGCTTCACCTCGACAGGGGCCGCAGCCGTGACTCGTGCACCCGCGAGACTCCACTGCCGCGCATGGCGATGTTCTGCAGCAGGCCGAGCGCCATCATCGAGGCGAACATCGACGAGCCCCCGTAGGAGACGAGCGGCAGCGGCACGCCGGTGACCGGCATGATGCCGAGGCACATCCCCACGTTCTGGAAGGTCTGGAACGCGAACCAGCAGGCGATCCCGGCCGCGGCGACCCGGCCGAACATGTCGTCGGCGTTGAACGAGATGTGCAGCGCGCGCCACAGCAGCACGGCGAAGAGCAGGATCAGCACGCCGGCCCCGATGAGCCCGAGCTCCTCACCGGCCACGGTGAAGATGAAGTCGGTGTGCTGCTCGGGCACGAAGCGCGACCTGGTCTGGGAACCGTCGAAGAGACCCTGGCCGAACAGGCCACCGTTGCCGATCGCGATGCGTGCCTGGGTCGTGTTGTAGCCGGCGCCGCGGGGGTCCAGGCCGGGATCGGTGAAGGCCATGAACCGGTTGATCTGGTACTGCTTGAGCAGCCCCAGCGAGACGGCCAGCGCGGCCACCGTGACTCCCCCGACGAACAGCGAGACGAGCCAGCGGCGTGGCACGCCGGCGACCGCGAGCACACCGAAGACCGTGGCGGACAGGACGAGCATCGTGCCGAGGTCGGGCTGCAGGATGATCAGCAGCGCGGGGATCCCGGCGATCACGCCCATCAGCCCCACGTCGACCATGCCGACCCGGCGCCGCCGGGAGTTCTCGGTGCGCTCGGCGATGATCATCGCCATCCCGATCACCACTGCCAGCTTGGCGAACTCGGCCGGCTGGATCGACAGTCCCCCGAGCATCAGCCAGGAGCGCGACCCGTTGATCGTCGTGCCCATCGCGAGCACCAGCAGCAGCCCGAGGATCGAGGCGACGTACACCAGCGGCGTCACGATGCGGACCCACCGGTGGTCGGTGGCCATCACGGCTGCCGCGAGCACGAGTCCGATGAGGATGTTGACCAGGTGCTTGTGAAGGTACGCCGTGGAGTCGCCCTGGGTCAGCACGTCGTTGCTCGACGTCGCCGACCAGACGAGCAGTGTCCCGATCGTGAGGATCAGGCCGGCAGCGCCGAACAACGTCCAGTCGAGGCGGGGCACGGTGACCCGGGTGCGGCTGACGGCCAGCCGGCTCATGGGCAGGACGGTCATCGCGTGCTCACTCCCTTGGCCCCTTCGACGACGGCGGCAGGATCGACCCGTCCTTGGCGAACGTCGGCAGGCCCCTGGGGGTGGTGGTGCCCGGGATGGCGGCACTGGCCGGCCTCACGGCCGTGCCCTTGATGCCGTACAGGTGCTCCCAGATCTTCCGGATGGCGGGGCCCGAGGTGCCCGAGCCGGTGCCGCCCTGGCTCACCATCATCACCACGACGTAGTCCTTGGTGTAGGAGGCGACCCACGAGGTGCTCTGCTTGCCGTAGACCTCGGCGGAACCGGTCTTGGCGCGCACCGTGACCTTGTCCAGCGGGAAGTTCGTCAGCCGCCAGGCCATCGTGCCCTGCTTGGCCACGCCCTTGAGGGCGTTGTCGATGAAGTCCAGGTAGGCCTTCTTCACCGGGACCCTGGCCTGCACCTTCGGCGGGAAGGACTTGATCAGCTTGCCCTCGGGACTGACGATCGCCTTCGCAACGCGGGGCTCGTAGAGAGTGCCGCCGTTGGCGATGGCGCCGTACGCCCGGGCCAGCTGGAGGGGCGTCACCACGGTGTCGCCCTGCCCGATCGCGAAGTTCACGGCGTCACCAGCGCGGTAGGCGAAGCCCTCGATGCAGAACTCCCGCGCGAACCGGTGCAGGAAGTCGCTGCCGTCCTGCTTGCCGACCTTGCAGTAGTAGCGCTTCATGGAATTCCAGTAGTCGCGCTTCCACTGGCGGTCGGCGATCCGTCCGGTGGCCTCGCCCGGGATGTCGATCCCGGTCACGCTGCCGAAACCGAACTTCTTCGCCATGCTCACCAAGGGGTCCTTGGCCTTCACGTCGGCCACGTCGGTGCCGTACTTCTGCCAGAAGCTGTAGCCGACCCGGTAGAAGAACGTGTTGCACGAGACCTCGAGCGCCTTGGCGAACCCGATGGAGCCGTAGGCGCCGGACTCGTAGTTCTTGAACACCCTGTTGCCCACCTGGAACCCCGACGAGCAGTCCAGGCTGGTGGTCGTGCTGAAGCCGTTCTCCAGGGCCCCGGCGGTCATCACCGGCTTCCAGGTCGACCCGGGCGCGAACTGGCCCTGCGTGGCGCGCGAGAGCAGCGGGGTGCCGGCCTTCTCGGAGTACAGCCGCTGGAGCTGCTTGGTGGTGATGCCGCCGGACCACACCTCGGGGTCGTAGGTCGGCTGGCTCGCCATCGCCACCACGCGGCCGGTCCTCGCGTCGAGGACGACCGCGGCACCGCTGTCGGCGGCGTACTTGCGCCCGGTGACGGTGTCGGTCGTGGCACGCGCGGTCGCGATCGTGCGGTGGAGCTGCTTCTCGACGAAGGCCTGGACCTTGGAGTCGATGGAGGTGACCAGGGTGTCGCCCGGCTTCGAGTCGACCTCTCCCGAGTCCCCGAGCACGCGGCCCATGGAGTCCACGGCCACCTTCTTGTAGCCGGGCTGACCCCGCAGCCAGGCGTCGTAGCCCTTCTCCACGCCGGCCCGGCCTACCACCGAGGCGCCGTTGAGCGTGGTGTTGCCGTCCTTCTTGGCCTCGTCGAGCTCGCCCTCGGTGATGGGACTCAGGTAGCCGAGCAGGTGGGCCGCGTTCACGCCGTACGGCGAGGGGTAGGCGCGCACGCTCTCCTGCTGGGCCAGTACGCCGGGATACTCCTCGGCCTGCTCGAGCACCTTGACCGCGAGCTTCTGCGGGACGTCGCGGGCGACCGGGACCGGCTGGTACGGCGAGCCGTTCCAGCAGGTGCCCCGCTTCGAGCCGGGCTGGCCGCAGAGCAGGATGCGGGCCTCGACCTCGCTGAGCGGCACGTCGACCACGCGCGAGAGCCTGTGCAGCGTGGTGGCGCGTACGTCGTCGGAAAGCTTGCCGAGCAGGGTGCGGTCGATGCTGACCACCCAGCTGCTGCGGTTGGCCACGAGCGGACGACCCATGTCGTCGACGATGAGACCCCGAGGCGGCTGCACGACCACGTCGCGCACGGACTGCTGGGCCGCCTGCGCCTGGTAGCCCTCACCGGTGAGGACCTGCATGTACCAGAGGCGGGCGAACAGGGTCACGAACAGCGCGAGCACGAGGGCCTGCACGACCAGCAGGCGGAGCCGGCTCTTCTCCGAGGCGTTCGGCCGGATGAGGACTGCGGCCACCTCAGTAGGCCAACTCGGGAGTGCGCGTCCGCTCGAACAACGCCATCAGGCCCGGCAGCAGCAGCGGGGCGCAGACGATGTCCCAGAGCAGGGCGATGCCGATGACCTGGGTCATCTCGGAGGCCGGCAGCGCGTGGTCGCCGAGGACGACACCGCTGAGGGCGAAGACGGAGGTCGCGATGAACGAGCAGACGGCGACCGTGGCCAGCCCGGCGATCGGGCTGCGGCGGGCGTCGGTGCGGACGCGGCCCGCGAGGATCGCCACAAGGACCAGCGCGAGGGCCCACCGTCCAGCCACGTGGTCGGCCGGCGGAGCCAGGTCGAGGAGCAGGCCGGCCACGAAGCCGACGGTCGCGCCGAACTGCGGCCCGCGGGCGATCGTGGCGGCCACGACGACGATCATCGCCAGGTTCGGCACGACCCCGTTGACGGAGAACAGGCTGAACACGGCGACCTGGAGGACCACCGCGAGCAGGATGACGAACCCGACCAGGCCCATGCGCGAGATGTTCACCGCTTGCCTCCCACGCCGTTGATCACGAGTCGGTCGCCCTGCGTCCTGCGGGGTACGACGACCCCGACGACGTCGAGCGAGGTGAAGTCCACGAACGGGTCGATCACGGCGTGCTTCGCCAGCTCACGCGGGGTGGAGTACACCGACTCGACCTTGCCGATCGGGATGCCCGCGACGTAGGGGACGCCGTTCTGGCTCCCCCAGGTGACCACGACGTCGCCGGTGGCGGGACTGACCGAGTGGTCCACGAGGTCGAGGTCGAGACGACCGCGGTCACCGGTGACCCCGCGGCCTCGCAGGAAGCCGATCTCCAGGTTGGAGCCGAGCCGGCCGCCGACCACGGAGTCGGTGTCGAGAACCAGCAGCACGACGGCAGTGGTGCGGGTCGCGCTGAGGACCCGTCCCACCAGGCCGTCGTTGTTGAGCACGGTCATGTCCTTGTGGATGCCCGAGGACGTCCCGGCGTCGATGGTCACGGTGCGGGAGAAGGACTGCATCGGACCCATGCCGACCACGCGCGCGGCGACCAGTGCGTATCCCGTCTCGTTGGCCGTCTTGGTGAGGCCGTCGAGCTCGCGCAGGCGGTTGCGGTCGAGGGGGACCTGCTCGGCCTCGGAGCGGAGCCTGGAGTTCTGGGCCGACAGCCGCGCCACGTCGGCGCGCAGGTCGTCGTTGGAGCTGAAGTAGGCCATGGTCTCGCGGAACGGACGCACGGCGGTGGCGGTCGTGGACTCGATGGGCCCGATGACGTTGCCGATGGCGGCACGCGCGGGGTCGATGGGCGAGTGGTCCCCACCGGCCGCGTCGACGGTGATCACCGTCAGCGAGGCAGCCACGAGCACCCCCACCACCGCGCGGGAGGAGCCACCACGTTGCCGGCCGAACCGCGTGCGGCCGTCGTCGTCGGTCATGGGTCGTCCCAGCGCGGGACCCCTGACGTTGCCCATCCGCGGGCGTCGCTTGCCGACCACCCGCTACCGCCGGTGGTCCGAGACGAGGACCTGCTGGAGGGCTTCGAACTCCTCCACGCACTTGCCGGCACCCAGGGCGACCGACGTGAGCGGGTCGTGGGCGATGTGGACCGGCATCCCGGTCTCATGCCGGATGCGCTCGTCGATGCCGAGCAGCAGCGCACCGCCACCGGTGAGCACGATGCCGCGGTCCATGATGTCGCCGGCGAGCTCGGGCGGAGTCTGGTCGAGGGTGGTGCGGACCGCGTCGACGATCGAGTGCAGCTGCTCCTCGAGCGCCTTGCGGATCTCGGGGCTGGAGACGGTGACCGTGCGCGGCAGGCCGGAGACCATGTCGCGGCCACGCACCTCGGCCTGGCGCTCCTGGGGCAGCGGGAAGGCCGAGCCGAGGGTCATCTTGATCTCCTCGGCGGTGCGCTCCCCCAGCATCAGGGAGTGCTCCTTCTTCATCCAGGTCACGATCGCCTGGTCGAGCTCGTCACCGGCGGTGCGCACGGACAGCGTCGTGACCAGGCCGCCGAGGGAGATCACCGCCACCTCGGTGGTGCCGCCGCCGATGTCGACGACCATGTTCCCGGTGGCCTCGTGGACCGGCAGGCCCGCACCGATCGCGGCCGCCATCGGCTCCTCGATGATGTAGACCCGGCGGCCCCCGGCCTGGTAGCCGGCCTCCTTGACCGCGCGCTGCTCCACCGCGGTCACCCCGCTCGGCACGCAGATGATCATGCGCGGCTTGGCGAAGTAGCGACGCTTGTGGACCTGCTGGATGAAGTACCGGAGCATCTCCTCGGTCGCGTCGAGGTCGGCGATCACGCCGTCCTTGAGCGGACGGATGGCGGTGATGCCGTCCGGCGTACGACCGATCATGCGCTTGGCCTCGTGGCCCACCGCGAGGATCTCGTGGGTCTGGGAGTTCATCGCGACGACGGAGGGCTCGTCGACGAGGACGCCCTTTCCGCGGACGTAGACGAGGGTGTTCGCCGTGCCGAGGTCGACCGCCATGTCGCGGCCGATGAGACTGTTGGCCATCCGTTCCGCCTCGCAACTGCAGTAAATGGGGAAGAGGTATGGCGCAGCACGCGCCCCACCCGTTACCGAAGCGTAAGAGCGAACGGTTCCCTCGCCGCGGCGACACGCGGCGAGGGGCCGCCCCCGGTTTGTCCGGGTGCGGCGTCCTTATCGCTGGGCGACCTCGGGGAACCAGAGGCCGATCTCGCGCGCCGCGGACTCCTCGCTGTCCGAGCCGTGCACGAGGTTCTCGCGGTTGGACAGGGACAGGTCTCCCCGGATGGTTCCGGGGGCGGCCTTGCGACCGTCTGTGGCGCCGTTGAGTCCCCGGACGATCTCGACCGCCTCGTCGCCCTCGAGGACGAGCGCCACGAGCGGACCGCTGGTGACGAAGTCGCGCAGTGGCGGGTAGAAGTCGCGCTCGACGTGCTCGGCGTAGTGCGCGTCGGCCTGTGCGGCATCGATGTGGCGCTGCTCGAGCGCGACGATCGTGAGGCCCTTGGCCTCGAACCGGGACAGGATGTCGCCCACGAGGCCGCGTCGTACGGCGTCGGGCTTGAGCAGGACCAGGGTGCGCTGAGACATGGCGCTCACCCTAGTGGGCGCTCGGTGTGCCGCTCAGGCGGAGTCTGCGGGGGTCCGCCCGGGGTACTGCCCCGTGACCGCCCACTCGGCTCGCTCCTTCTCGATCTTGCGCCCGAGGAACCAGGCCGTCGCCCACAGCGCCAGGAAGATCGCGCCGAGGAAGAACATGGTGGCGACCTCCAACCCCAGGGCGACTGCTCCCACCTGGATGGCCCACCCGAGCCCGTAGGCCCACGCGAAGCGCAGCAGGCCGGCCACCACGATGCAGGCGACGGCGAGCCCCAGCCCGATCCACAGCGCGGTCGAGGTCGACACGCCCGCCACCGAGATCAGGACCGGGGTGCTCAGCCCGAAGGCAATGGCTTCCAGCGACAGGATCGCCGCGCACAGCCTGCGCCGCATCAGCCCTGCCCCTGTTCCGCGCTCCGGCTGCCGTCGGGGTTGCGGCGCGAGCGAAGCATGGCGCGAGCCTCGCCGACCGTCACCACGGAGCCGGTCACGAGTACGCCGCCCGAACCGATCGCGTCCCCGAAGGCGCCGCCCGCCTCGGCCAGCGCCGCGGCCTGGTCGAGCGCGTCCGCCAGGGAGGGTGCCTCGCTGACCCGGTCCTGGCCGAAGATGCCCACGGCGACCTCGGCCAGCGCGGAGGCCGACATCGACCGAGACGTCGAGTTCTGGGTGCAGATGATGTGGGACAGCACGGGTTCGAGCTCGGCGAGCAGGCCCTCGTAGTCCTTGTCGGCCATCACACCGACGACGCCGATGAGTGGCGAGAACCGGAACGAGTCCTCCAGGGCTGCGACGACCGCGGCGGCGCCATGGGGGTTGTGTGCTGCGTCGAGCACGATCGTGGGCGAGCGCCTGATGATCTCGAGGCGACCGGGCGAGGTGACCTCGGCGAACGCCTCGCGCACCAGGTCCGCGTCCAGGGGGTCCTCGCTGCCGAGGAAGGCTTCGACGGCTGCCAGGGCCAGTGCGGCGTTCTGCCCCTGGTGGGCGCCGTAGAGCGGGAGGAAGACGTCCTCGTAGCTGCCCCGCAGACCCTGCAGACCAAGCATCTGGCCACCGACAGCGGGCACCCGGCTGGTCACGCCGAACTCGAGCCCCTCCCGGGCGAGCGTCGCGCCCACCTCGGTGACGCGCTCGCGGATCACCTGGTCGACCTCGGCCGACTGCGCCGCGCTCACCACGATGGTGCCGGGCTTGATGATGCCGACCTTCTCGAGGGCGATCCGGCCCGGCGTCTCACCGAGGTACTTCGCGTGGTCGACTGCGACCGGAGTCAGCACCGCGACCTTGGCGTCCATCACGTTGGTGGCGTCCCACGTGCCGCCCATGCCGACCTCCACCACGGCTGCGTCGACGGGGGCGTCCGCGAAGGCGGCGTACGCCATGGCGACGACGGTCTCGAAGAAGGACAGCGGGTGGTCCTGCTCCGCGTCCACGAGACCGATGTACGGCGCCACGTCGTTGAACGCGGTGACGAACGCCTCCTCGCTGATCGGGTCCCCGTCGAGGCTGATCCGCTCGGTCATCGTCTCCAGGTGGGGGATGGTGAACCGCCCCACCCGCAGCCCGATCGTGGCGATGAGGGTCTCGATCATCCGCGCCGTGGAGGTCTTGCCGTTCGTGCCGGTGACCTGGATGACGGGGTAGGTCCGCTGCGGGTCGCCGAGGAGCTCCATGAACGCCTCGATGCGGTCCAGCGTCGGGTCGAGCCTGGTCTCCGGCCACCTGCTCAGGAGCGCGTCCTCGACCTCGTCGTAGGTCTCGGCGAGCCGGGCGACCGGAGCGGGGGCGTCGTGTTCAGGGGTGGTGTCCATCGTGTCGAAGTCTAGGCGGTGCGGCAGGACCGCTCCCACCACAGCCGACGACTGACCGGCGGGCTCGCCCCACCACCGACCACCACCGGCCGGTCATCACCGGGCTGATCATCACCGGGCCGATCAGCACCGGGCGCGCCACCACGACGAGTTCACGTTCGCGGCCCTCGGCGACGTGGACGAGCTGAAGGTGACGGTTCACGCCGCCGGCACAGTGGTCTGAGCGTCGAGGAGCTCCCCAGCTCCTAGCCACCGGCGGGATCTCGTTTTCGGGGAAGGCGCCCGTCTCCGTAGGATTCGGGCATGACTCACTCCCCCGAGAACACCGCGTCCAGTGAGACGAAGGCGCCTGCTGCGGCCGTCGTACCGGACCGCGCCGCACTCGAGGGCCTGGAGGCCAAGTGGTCGGCGCAGTGGAAGGCCGACGACACCTACGCCTTCGACCGGACCCGCCCCCGCAGCGAGGTCTACTCGATCGACACTCCCCCGCCCACCGTCTCGGGCTCCCTGCACGTCGGCCACGTCTTCTCCTACACGCACACCGACCTGGTCGCGCGCTTCCAGCGGATGCAGGGCAAGTCGGTGTTCTACCCGATGGGCTGGGACGACAACGGGCTGCCGACCGAGCGCCGCGTGCAGAACTACTACGGCGTCCGCTGCGACCCGTCGCTGCCCTACGACCCCGAGTTCACGCCGCCGGAGAAGCCTGACCCCAAGCGTCAGATCCCGATCAGCCGCCCCAACTTCGTCGAGCTGTGCGAGCGCCTCGTCGAGGAGGACGAGAAGGTCTTCGAGGACCTGTGGCGCACCCTCGGCCTTTCGGTGGACTGGAAGCAGCACTACACGACCATCGGACCCAAGGCGCAGAAGGTCAGCCAGCGGGCGTTCCTCCGCAACCTCGCCCGTGGCGAGGCCTACCTGCAGGAGGCACCCACCCTCTGGGACGTCACGTTCCAGACCGCCGTCGCCCAGGCCGAGCTCGAGGCGCGCGAGTACGCCGGCGCCTACCACCGCGTCGCCTTCCATGCGGGCGACCAGCCGGTGTACATCGAGACCACCCGGCCCGAGCTGATTCCCTCGGTCGTGGCGCTGGTCGCGCACCCCGACGACGAGCGCTACCAGCCCCTGTTCGGCACCACCGTGACCTCGCCGGTCTTCGGCGTCGAGATCCCCGTGCTCGCCCACTCCCTCGCCGAGCCCGACAAGGGCGCCGGCATCGCGATGTCCTGCACCTTCGGCGACCTCACCGACGTCACCTGGTGGCGCGAGCTGCAGCTGCCCGTGCGGACGTTGATCGGCCGCGACGGGCGGCTCTCCCGCGAGACCCCGGAGTGGCTCTCGGGCGAGCGTGCCGCCGCGGCGTACGAGGAGCTCAAGGGCAAGACCGCGTTCGGCGCGCGCGAGGCGATGGTCGCGCTGCTGCGCGAGAGCGGCGACCTCGACGGCGAACCGACGCCCACTCAGCGGATGGCGAACTTCTACGAGAAGGGCGACAAGCCGCTCGAGATCGTGGCGACCCGCCAGTGGTACATCACCAACGGGGGCCGCGACCCCCGGTTGCGGGCCGAGATGCTCGAGCGCGGGGCCGAGGTCGAGTGGGTCCCGAGCCACATGAAGCACCGCTACGACAACTGGGTCCGTGGCCTCAACGGCGACTGGCTGGTCTCCCGCCAGCGCTTCTTCGGCATCCCGTTCCCGGTCTGGTACGCCCTGGACGGCGAGGGTGAGCCCGACTACCAGCACCCCCTGCTCCCCCCGGAGGACGAGCTCCCGATCGACCCCTCGACCCAGGCGCCCTCGGGCTACAGCGAGGACCAGCGCGGCAAGGCCGGCGGCTTCATCGGCGACCCGGACGTGATGGACACCTGGGCCACCTCGTCGCTGACCCCGCACATCGCCGGCGGCTGGGAGGAGGACCCGGACCTGTTCGAGCGGGTCTTCCCCATGGACCTGTGCACGAACGCACACGACATCATCCGGACCTGGCTGTTCTCACGCATCGTCAGGGCGCACTTCGAGAACCACACGGCCCCGTGGTCGCACGCCGTGATCTCCGGGTTCATCGTCGACCCCGACCGCAAGAAGATGTCCAAGTCCAAGGGCAACGTGGTGGTGCCGACCGAGGTCCTGGACAAGTACGGCGCCGACGCCGTCCGATGGCGCGCCGCCATGGCCCGGCCGGGACTCGACTCCCCCTTCGACGAGACCCAGATGAAGGTCGGCCGTCGGCTGGCGATGAAGGTCCTCAACGTCTCCAAGTTCGTCCTCGGCAGCGTCCAGGCCACCCGCGTCGACCCGACGCTGGTCACCGAGCCGGTGGACCGGGCGCTGCTGGGCAAGCTCGCCCGGACCGTGGACGAGGCCACCAGGGCGTTCGCGAGCTACGACTACACCACCGCCCTGGAGCAGGCGGAGAAGTTCTTCTGGGACTTCTGCGACGACTACGTCGAGCTGGTCAAGGAGCGTGCCTACGGCGACGAGGGCAGTGCCGCCACCGAGTCCGCGCGTGCCGCGCTGGCCACCGCCCTGCACGTGCAGCTGCGCTTGTTCGCGCCGTTCCTGCCCTACGCCACCGAAGAGGTGTGGTCGTGGTGGCAGCAGGGCTCGGTCCACCTGCAGGCGTGGCCGACCACGCACGAGCTGGGCGAGGCCGCCTCCGCCGACCCGGAGGTGCTGGACGCCGTCGCGGCGGTGCTGGCCGGCGTCCGCGGGGCCAAGTCGACGGCCAAGGTCGGGATGCGCACGCCCGTCGAGCACGCCACGATCACCGGTTCGGCCGCGGCACTGGACGCGATCCGCACTGCCGAGAGCGACCTGCGGGCCGTCGGCTCGATCACCGGTGAGCTGGAGCTGGTGCCCGCAGCGGACAGCGAGATCGTCGTGGACGCGGTGCTCGGGGAGCCTCCCCCGAAGAGGTGAGGATCGACCGCGGCGGCTGGGACCAGCTGCCGCGGTCGGCTGTCGTGTCGGTCGTGCCGGCCAGACCCGCTGGGCCGGTCCCGGGCAGCGGCTAGGCCGACTTCTTCTTCTTCGGCTCTGCCTCGCGTGGAACCAGCGTCGGGTTCACGTTGTCGGAGACGACCTCACCGGTGACGACGACCTTGCCGATGTCCTCACGGGACGGCACGTCGTACATCACGTTGAGCAGCACCTCTTCGATGATCGCCCGCAGGCCACGCGCACCCGTGCCGCGCTCCATCGCCTTGTCGGCAATGGCCTCGACGGCGTCGGTGGTGAACTCGAGCTCGACGCCGTCGATCTCGAAGAGCTTCTGGTACTGCTTGATCAGCGCGTTGCGGGGCTCGGTGAGGATCTGCACCAGGGCAGCCTGGTCGAGCTTGTTCACGCTCGCGATCAGCGGGAGCCGGCCGATGAACTCGGGGATCAGGCCGAACTTCACGAGGTCCTCGGGACGGACCTGGGCGAACATCGCGTCGGACTCGGTCTCGTTGGAGCTGCGCATCTCCGCGGTGAAGCCGAGCGTCTTCTTGCCGACCCGCTGCTCGACGATGTGCTCGAGCCCGGCGAAGGCACCCCCCACCACGAACAGGATGTTGGTGGTGTCGATCTGGATGAACTCCTGGTGGGGATGCTTGCGGCCCCCCTGCGGAGGCACCGAGGCGGTGGTGCCCTCGAGGATCTTCAGCAGGGCCTGCTGCACACCCTCGCCGGAGACGTCGCGCGTGATCGAGGGGTTCTCCGCCTTGCGGGCCACCTTGTCGATCTCGTCGATGTAGATGATCCCGGTCTCGGCCTTCTTGACGTCGTAGTCGGCCGCCTGGATCAGCTTGAGCAGGATGTTCTCGACGTCCTCACCGACGTAGCCGGCCTCGGTGAGGGCTGTGGCGTCGGCGATGGCGAAGGGCACGTTGAGCATCCGGGCGAGGGTCTGCGCGAGGTAGGTCTTGCCACAGCCGGTGGGCCCGATCACCAGGATGTTGGACTTGGCGACCTCGACGGTGTCTTCCTTGGAGTGCTTGCTCGTGCTGAGCGCGACGCCGGACTGCACTCGCTTGTAGTGGTTGTAGACCGCCACGGCCAGGGACTTCTTGGCCGTCTCCTGGCCGATCACGTAGGAGTTGAGGAACTCGAAGATCTCGCGAGGCTTGGGCAGCTCCTCGAGACCGACCTCGGAGGTCTCGTTGAGCTCCTCCTCGATGATCTCGTTGCACAGGTCGATGCACTCGTCACAGATGTAGACGCCTGGACCGGCGATCAACTTCTTGACCTGCTTCTGGCTCTTTCCGCAGAACGAGCACTTCAGCAGGTCCCCTCCGTCACCGATCCGTGCCATCCGTCCCTCAATCTCTCGGTCGGACCGGGGTCCGACAGGTTGGTGCCTTCGACGTCGTGCTCAATGACCGTACTCCGAGATGGCCCTCCTCACAGGAGGACACGACGACCAGGAAGCTATCGTCCGGCGCCGACGGCCACGGCCTTGCGGGACTCCAGGATGGA